>NZ_JBJGYY010000012.1:0-127661 GCF_054050235.1 Geodermatophilus sp. SYSU D00696
CGCCCCCCCCCCCCCCCCCCCGCCCCCCGCCCCCCCCCCCCCCCCCCCCCCCCCCCCCCCCCCCCCCCCCCCCCCCCCCCCCCCCCCCCCCACCTCACCTGCGGTGGATGAGAGGGAGGACGGCGCGAGGGACGTCTGCGTGCACGGCGGTGCCGGGTGCACGGCCGCCCGCGCCGGGGTCCTCCGTCGGGGGAGAGCCGTGCGCACGACCTGCCGGGCCGGACGCCCCGCGCGGCTCGGGAGCCCCTCCGCGGTGGCAGACTCCCTCACCCCAGGAGGGGGAGGACCTCCCGGCGGCCCCCGACGACGCTCGGGACACCGTCCGGGGTGGGGAGTGTGGTCGTGTCCGAGCCGTTCCGCGGTGCCGGGGACCCCGGCGTCCGCGACCCGACGCCCGATCGGGCGCCGTCCTCCCGACCGGTCCCCCCGCCGGCGACGCCGGACCCCGACCGGACCGCGGCGCCCGGTCCGGGCCCCGGCAGGTGGCACACTCCCGTGCCGTCCTCACCCGTGTGCTCCTGCGTCGACCTCGAGCGCGAGGCCGTCGCGGTGCCCTCCCGGGGGTGACCACCGTGACCGGGTCCGTCCGGAACGGCGCCGTCCTGGTGCGGGGCGGGGAGTTCCGGATGGGCAGCGACCGGTTCTATCCCGAGGAGGCGCCGGTCCGGACGGCGGTCGTGCCCGACCTGTGGGTGGACCAGCACCCGGTCACGAACGCCGAGTTCCGGCGGTTCGTCAAGGCGACCGGGCACGTCACCGTGGCCGAACGCGCTCCCGACCCGCGCGACTTCGCCGGCGCCGACCCGGCCGACCTCGTGCCGGGGTCGCTCGTCTTCCGGCCGACCGCCGGGCCGGTGCCGCTGGACGACTGGACCCGCTGGTGGCACTGGACGCCGGGAGCCGACTGGCGCCATCCGGAGGGTCCCGGGTCGACGCTGCACGGCCGCGACCGGCACCCCGTCGTGCACGTCGGCCTCGAGGACGCCGCGGCCTACGCCGCCTGGGCCGGCCGGCGGCTGCCCACCGAGTCCGAGTGGGAGCACGCGGCGCGCGGGGGGCTCGACCAGGCCGTCTACGCCTGGGGCGACGACCCCGAGCCCCGCGGCCGGGTGATGGCCAACCGCTGGTTCGGCCGCTTCCCCTGGGAGAACCTGCAACCGCACGGCTTCGAGCGCACTTCGCCGGTCGGGCGGTTCCCCGCCAACGGCTTCGGGCTCTCCGACGTCGCCGGCAACGTGTGGGAGTGGACGACGACCGGCTGGCCGGACGCCGGGGACCGGCCGCCCGAGGTCCCGCACGGCTGCTGCGGCCCGCATCCACCGGCGCTCACCGAGCACTCCCGCCGGGTGATCAAGGGCGGTTCGCACCTGTGTGCGCCGTCGTACTGCCTGCGCTACCGGCCGGCTGCCCGTCAGGGACAGGAGGTGCGCAGCACGACGGGCCACGTCGGCTTCCGCTGCGGCAGCGACGACGTCCCGGTCCGCGTCGGGAGGGCGTGAGCTCTAGGAGCAGCTCGGACCGGGTCGTCCCGGAGCTGGCGGCATGCCCGTCCTCGCCCGACGCATCGGTCTACGAGGTCGTCCTCGGCTGGGACCCGACCGCCGTACCGGCGGACTGGCGGTCCGCGCGCCACCGGTACTTCACCCTCAACTGGATCCGCGGTGCCTTCACCTGGATCGCCTTCGGCCGTTTCCTGGCCGCCGGGTATGCCTACGTGACCTGACCGCACGTCGAGCCAGGGCGGGACCGGTGGTCACGGCCATGGAACGTGCTCCCCACGGAGCAACGGGTGGAGTGCAGGTGCGCAACACCGCGCTGAGCCTCGCGGGGCGGCTGGGTCCCGTGCGACGCAGCCTCGCCATGAGCTTGTCGGAGCTGTCCACGGCCCGTACGCCCGGGAACGAGCACGAGCGGGACTCGCTGCTGTCGCACGTGCGAGGCGGGTGACCACGGGAGTAGACGACCCGGGATGGTGGCCCGTGACGTGCGAGGTCACCTTGCTGCGGCTGCCCGACCCCGACCGGCAGCTGGTGCGCGGCAGCCTCATCGACATCACCGGCCGGCGCGAGGCAGAGGCCGCCCGCGCGGCGGCCATCGCCGAAGAGGCCGCCCGGCGGGCCGCGGAGGCCAGCGTCACCCGGCTGCAGGCCATCGGCGGCCGATCTCCTGGGCGATCAGCGGTGCCTGCGCGTCGGACCTGAGCGCAGTGGACACGAGCACGTCGGTGGAGAGGGCGGCGAGGCCCATGCGGGACCCGATGCAGAAGACCTGGCGCAGGCTGGTCCGGTCGACGTCGATGGACAGCAGCGAGATGCGGTGGAGGAGGTCGTCCGTCAGGTCGTCGCGGAGCTTGGCGGCCCGCTGCCTGCCGCTCATCCGGACCAGGCTGCCGCAGGGCCGGCAGAGGGGTCCGGCCGCCTCGTGGTAGCGGCTGGGGCCGACCGGCTCGTTGCAGCGGTGGCACAGGGTCTCGGCGCCTTTCGCGGTCGTCGGGATGGCGGGGGAAGTGTGGGCCCGGGTGGGCGGGGTGTGCTCGCTCATGGAAAGCGACCGTCGCCCGGGCGCAGCGTTGCGCAGTAGGCCGGCTGGGGAGGTCCCTTCATCCACCCTCGCGGCAACGCCATCTGCGATGAGCACGGGGTCCACTGCGGCAGACTGCCCGCGTGCCGCAGCTCCGCATCGCCCAGGACGACGCCGCCGACGAGCTGCTCGGGCGGGATCCTCTGGCTCTCCTCCTTGGCATGCTGCTCGACCAGCACATGCGTCGACGAAGCAGTGGGCGGGGCACTGCGGGGCCGGACACGCGTTCCGCCAACGGCGCGAGGCCTGAACCGCCCGGCGCCGTCCGGTAGAGCCCTACGGTGACCGGATGGACGACGGCGTCCGGTCCGCGCTCGCCGCTTCCAGCCTCGCGCGGCTGCCCGGCCCGACGACCCAGCGGCTGCTGACTGGGGCCCGACTGGTGCGGATCCCGGCCGGCGCCGTGACGCATCGGGAAGGTGAGGAGACCGCGCACCTGGAACTGGTCATCGACGGCCTCGTCCGTGCCTTCGTCACCGCCCCGGACGGTCGCACGCTGACCGTGCGGTACTGCCGGTCCGGTGCGCTCATCGGGGCGGTGTCGATGTACGCGTCAGCGTTCCGCATGCCCGCCGGCATGCAGGCGATGGTGGACGTGCGGTTGCTCCGCTTGTCCCCGGAGGTCGTGCGGCGGGCGGCACACGAGGATCCCTCGGTTGCCGAGGCCCTCCTGCGCGAGCTCGCGGACAGGGCGCTCACCTACATCCAGGAGATCACCGGCAGCGCGTTCTCCAGCGTGCGCCAGCGGGTCGCCCGCCACCTGCTGGACCTGGCCGCCGGCGAGGCGAGGGTCGGGGGTCCGGCCCGACCGGCGCTCACGGTCCCGGTCAGCCAGAGGCAGCTGGCCGAGTCCGTCGGCACCGTGCGCGAGGTCGTTGTGCGCGTGCTGCGTGATCTGCGGGAGGCGGACATGATCCGCACGCGCCCGGATCACATCGACATCCTCGACCCGATCCGGCTCAGTCAGGAGCAGGGTGGAACCCGGGTTCCTGCGCCCGCCGGCCGTTGAGCCCACACTGCCGGGCATGACCACCACCATCGGTTCGGGCCGGCCTCCCGTCCGGGAGATCGGCGCCTCGGCCCTCAACGGACTCCATGCCGCGCTGATGGGGGAAGTGATCGCTCCCAGGGAGGGCGGGTACGACGAGCACCGCCGGGTGTGGAACGGGTCGATCGACCGGCGCCCGGCGTTGATCGCCCGCTGCGCCGGTGTGGACGACGTCCGCGCCGCGCTCCGCTTCGGTCGGGAACACGGGCTGCCGATCGCCGTCCGCGGTGGCGGGCACAGCTTCCCGGGACTGTCCACCGCCGATGACGCCCTGCTGATCGACCTGCGCCCCATGTGCAGCGTCCGGGTGGACCCGGACGCCCGGGTTGCCGGCGCGCAGGCCGGCGTGCTGCTCGGTGAGATGGACGCGGCCACCCAAGAGCACGGCCTCGCCGTCCCGGCCGGCATCGTCTCGCACACGGGGCTGGCCGGGCTGACCCTCGGCGGCGGCATCGGCTGGATCATGCGGAAGTACGGCCTGACCGTCGACTCGCTGTTGTCGACCGACGTGGTCACCGCCGACGGCGAGTTCGTGCGCGCGAGCGAGGACGAGAACGCCGAACTCTTCTGGGGGTTGCGCGGCGGGGGCGGCAACTTCGGGATCGTCACCGACTTCCGGTTCCGACTCCACCCGCTGGGCCCGCAGGTGATGGCCGGCGCGACGTTCTGGCCGATGAGCGAGGCCGAGCGGGTGCTGCGCTTCTACCGCGACTGGATCGCCGGCTGCCCGGACGACCTCATGACGCTCGTGGTTCAGCGACTTGCTCCGCCACTGCCCGTCGTCCCCACCGATCTGGTCGGTCGGCCGGTGATCGCCGTCGTCGGCTGCTACGCCGGCGACGTCGACATCGGCGCGCGGGTTCTCGAACCGATGCGCACCTTCGGCACGCCGGTGCTGGACGTGTTCGCGCCCAAGCCGTTCGTGACCCACCAGAAGATGTTCGACCCGTCCTTCCGGCACGGCTGCTGGTACTACGTCCGTTCCTGCGACGTAGCCGAACTCGGTGACGACGTCATCGACATCGTCGCGGAGCACGGGCGGCGGATCAGCTCACCGCTGAGCAGCATCGCGCTGTGGCAGATGGGCGGCGCCGTCGCCCGGGTCGACAACGACGGCACGGCCTTCCACGGCCGCGACGCCGGGTTCACCTTCAACATCAACGGCAACACGGCGACTGCGGAGGGGTTCGACGGGCAGCGGCAGTGGGCCCGCGACTACTGGGAGGCACTGGCGCCCTTCCACACCGGCGTCTACGTCAACTTCCTCATGGAGGAGGGGGACGTTCGCGTCCGGCAGGCGTACGGGAGGGCGAAGTACGAACGCCTCCGTGAGCTGAAGCGGACGTGCGACCCGGCGAACGTGTTCCGGCTCAACCAGAACATCCGCCCGGACTGAGCCGGGGCGGCTCTCGGGCACGCCCACAGGCATGCCCGCAGTCCGCCGGGCTCGACCGGGCGCGGAGCCGACGGCTCCTCGCCGGGGCCCGGGCCGTGGACGCGGACGGGTGGAGCCCTCGACTGGCAACGCGACCGTCCTGCGGCACGATCTCCGGTGTGCCGACCCTCCGCATCGCCCAGGACGCCGCCGCCGACGAGCTGCTCGGCCGCGATCCGCTCGCGCTGCTCCTGGGCATGCTGTTCGACCAGCAGTTCCCGATGGAGCGCGCCTTCGCCGGACCCCGGCTGCTCGCCGACCGCCTGGGCGTGGACACCCTCTCGGCGGCCGCGATCGCCGACGCCGACCCCGACGAGCTGGCCCGGGTCTTCCAGGGGCCGCCCGCCGTGCACCGCTACCCCGGCTCGATGGCCGCCCGCGCCCAGGCGGTCTGCCGGGGGCTCGTCGAGCGCCACGACGGCCGGGCCGACCGCCTGTGGTCCGACGTGCCCGACGGCGCGACCCTGCGGGCGAGGATCGGCGAGCTCCCGGGCTTCGGCGCGCAGAAGGCGAGGATCCTCGTCGCGCTGCTGGGCAAGCAGTACGGCGTCACCCCGCCGGGCTGGCGCGAGGCGGCCGGGCCCTATGGGGAGGAGGGCTCCCGGCGCTCGGTCGCCGACGTCACCGGACCGGAGTCGCTGGCCGAGGTCCGGGCCGCCAAGCAGGAGGCGAAGAAGGCCGCCGGGACGACCGGCTGAGCAGCGGCGGGAACCGGCACCCGAACGTCCGCGGAGGCACCTGCACGGCCCCTCGCGCGGTGGCACGATGGAGCGCGGACCGGGGGATCCTCGGGGCCCGGCCGACGGAGGACGGGCTCCCGACCCGCACAGGCGACACCGTGCCGCCTCTGCCCCGATCCGCGAAGGGGATGGGTGCACGTGGCCTCGAGCCAGCAGTCCGCGCGAACCCGCAGGGCCGAGCCGGTGCTGATCACGCAGGCCGAACCGAGCCTGGTGGAGCAGCACGCCGCGCGGAAGAAGCGGTACATCCTGACGATGGCCGTCCGCGCGGTCAGCCTGGTGCTGGCCGCGGCCTTCTACCAGATCCTCTGGCTGGCGATCCTCTTCGCCGTCCTCGGCACCGTGCTGCCCTGGATCGCCGTCGTCATGGCCAACGACCGGCCGCCGAAGAAGAAGCTCGACGCCCACCGCTACGTGCCGCCCCGGCCCGACCGCATCCTCGAGGCCCCGGACCGCGAACGCCGCGTCATCGAGGGCGGCAGGGTCATCGACGGCTGACCCTCACCGCGCGCCCGGCCGCCCCACCACGCCGGCCGCCCGCGAGAGCCCGGCGTCCAGCGCCGCGGCCGGGTCCCCGCCGGGGTCGGCCAGCCACACCGCCAGCAGGCCCGCCGTGAACGCGTCGCCGGCGCCGGTCGTGTCGACGACGTCGGCCGGGTGCGCGGGACGGTGCACCAGCGCGGCGCCCGACGCCCACAGCGCGCCGTCGGCGCCCAGGGTCACCGCCACCGCGGCGTGCCGCCGCGCGAGCGCCCGGGCGGCGTCGGCCACGTCGGCGCAGCCGGTGAGCAGCCGCGCCTCGTCGGCGTTGGGCAGCAGCAGGTCGGCCCCGTCGGTGTCGGCCAGCCAGCGGTCCACCCCGTACGCGGTGAGCGGGCCGGTGGACGCCGGGTCGAGCGAGACCGTGCACCCGGACGCGCGCGCCGCGGCCAGTGCGCCCAGGCCGGCCGCGCGCGGCCGCTCGTCGAGCAGCGTGTAGCCCGACAGGTGCAGGTGGCCACCGGGCCCGGGCGCCGGGACGTCGTCGGCCCGCAGGTCCAGGTTGGCGCCGCGGTCGGCCAGCATGCTGCGCTGCCCGGCGGGGTCGACCAGGCTGACGATCGTGCCGCTGGCCGCGCCCGGCACGGCGCGCACCGCGAGCGCGACCCCGGCCGCGGCCAGCTCGGCCACCAGGGCGGCCCCGGCCGGGTCGTCGCCCACGCAGCCGGCGAGGACCACCGGGAGGCCGAGCGCCGCCAGGTGCGCGGCCACGTTGGCCCCCGCCCCGCCGCCGCGGCTGCGGATGGTCGCGGGCCGGTCGGAGCCGGGTGCGGGCTCCCCGGCGAGCACCACGACGACGTCGGTGGCGAGGTCGCCGACGACGACGACCGGCCGCCCGGTGCTCAGCGCGCCGCCCGGGCGAGCGCGGCGGCGATCCGTCCGGCCAGCTCGGCGTTGCGCAGCACCAGCCGGACGTTGACCGCCAGCGTCGCGCCCTCGCTGGCCCGGTGCAGGTGGTCGAGGACGAACGGCGTCACCGCCTTGCCGCGCACCCCGGCGGCCTCGGCCGCGGCCAGCGCGTCGGCGATGACCCGGTCGTGCAGCCCCGGGTCGAGCTGCTCGTCTGCCGGCAGCGGGTTGGCGACGACGACCGCACCCGGGGTCAGGTCGCGCCGGGTGGCGAGGACGGCGGCGGCCTGCTCGGGGCTGTCGACCGACCAGTCCAGGGCCGAGCCGGAGTCGGCCACGTAGAAGCCGGGGAAGCGGGTCGTGCGGTAGCCGACGACGGTGATCGACAGGCTCTCCATCCGCTCGAGCGTGGCCGGGACGTCGAGGATCGACTTCACGCCGGCGCAGACCACGGCCAGCGAGGTCCGCGACAGCGCGGTGAGGTCGGCGGACTCGTCGAAGGTCTCGGCCGACTGGCGGTGCACGCCGCCGAGGCCGCCGGTGGCGAACACGCCGATCCCGGCCACCGCGGCCAGCAGCGCGGTGCTCGACACGGTGGTCGCGCCCGACGAGCCCAGCGCCGCGGCCACCGGCAGGTCGCGGACGCCGAGCTTGGCCAGGTCCGGGTCGGCGCAGACCCGGTCGACCTGGGCGGCCGTCAGCCCGACGTGCGGGACGCCGTCGAGGACGGCGATCGTCGCGGGCACCGCGCCGCCGGTGCGCACGGCGGACTCCACCTCGTCGGCGGCGGCCCGGTTGTCCGGGCGGGGGAGGCCGTGGGCGAGCAGCGTGCTCTCGAGGGCCACGACGGGGGCGCCGGCGTCGAGCGCCTCGGCGACCTCGGGGGCCAGGACCAGGTCGGCGGGGGCGGCGGCATGACGGGGTTCGGCGCTCACCCTGCCATCATGGGGGGAGGCGGTCAGCGCCCGGCCGCACCCTCGGCCGGTCGACCGCCGGGACCCGTCGCCCAGCCTGGGAGCAGTTCGTGAGCAGCACCGACATCCTCGAGAAGCCCGACGTCCGCGAGGGCGACACCGGCAACGCCAACGAGGTCTTCCACTACGTCCGCAAGAACAAGATCGCCGAGAGCGCGGTCATGGGCACCCTCGTCGAGGCGCTCTGCGGCGAGGTCTTCCCGGTGACCAAGTCCCCGAAGCCGGGCAGCCCCGTCTGCCCGGCGTGCAAGGAGATCTACGAGCAGCTGCGGAAGTGAAAGGACCCCCTCGCCCCCCGACCGTCGCTCCGCTCGGGTCGGGTCCCTGCGAGGGGCCGTCCCAGCAGGTCAGCGGAGGCCGAGGCGCCTGGCCTCCGCCTCCAGCTCGGCGGCCCGGCGCCGCTGCGCCCGACGGCTGTGCCGGCGCAGCGGCGCCGGCCAGCGCTCCTGGATGGCGGCGTTGAGCTCGGCGCCGAGCAGCACGGCCATGCCGAAGAAGAACAGGAACAGCAGCGCCGCGATCGGGGTGGCCAGCGCTCCGTAGGGCAGGGCGGCGACCAGGATGTCGGACACGTAGAGCCGCAGCAGGGTCGCGGCCACCATGAAGAAGCCGACGGCCAGCAGCGTGCCCGGCAGGTGCCGTCGCCAGGGCAGCCGCCGGGGCAGGACCACGTGGTAGAAGCTGGTCAGCGCGAGCAGCAGGCCCACGACCACCAGCGGCCAGTAGACGGCGTTGACCAGCATGGTGGCGGTGTCCTGCCACTCGGCCGGCAGCAGCCCGACCAGCACCCCGCGGCCGAGCACCAGCAGCGGCAGCATGAGCACCGCCAGCACCAGGCCGACGACGAACAGCCACAGCGCCATGAGCCGGGTGGCGATCGGCCCGCGGACGTCGCGCTGGTCGTAGGCGATCACGATCGTGTTCATGAACGTCGCGGTCGCCGAGGAGCCGGCCCAGAGTGTCAGCAGGAAGCCGAGGCTGACGACGTCGAGCCGCCCCGAGGTCAGGATGTCGGAGAGCGTGGGCCGCACCAGCGTGTCGACGACGTCGGCGGTGAGCACCTCGCTCGAGGCGTCGACCAGGGTGTCCTCGATGGTCTGCACCGCCTCGGCGCCGATCCAGTCGCCGAGGTAGCCCAGCGACCCCAGCAGTGCGATGAGCAGCGGCGGCACCGAGAGGATCTGCCAGAACGCGGCCTCGCCGGACAGGCCCAGGATCCGGTCCTGCCACGCCTTGGCCACCGTGCGGCCGAGCACCTGCAGCGGCACCCGGACCACCGCCGGCCAGTGGTCGAGCCGCCCCGGCGCGGGCGGCTCGGCGCGACCGGTCCCCGGGTCGGCCGGGACCGGGTCGGCCGGGACCGGGGAGCCGGCGGGGGCGGCAACGCGATCCGGTGCGGGGACGGCGCGGCCGTCCCCGGCCGACCCGCCGGTGCGGGGCGGCCCGCCGGCCCGCACGGTGCTCACCCGGCCAGTGTGCACGCCCGGGCGGCCCGGCCGCTGCCGCCGGGCAGCGGCCGGGACCGGTGTCCCCCCGTCGGACGAGGCCGGAGCCGGGGTCGGCGCGGTCAGGCCGTGGGCTCGGCCGGCGGCGTCGCGGCGTCCGGCGCGGGCGGGACGGGCGCCGGGTCGGCCGGCGGCGGGGCCACGCACCGGATGACCGCCTCGGCCGCGTAGGACGTCTCGAAGGTCTCCCGGCGCACCTCGGCGCCCGACTGCAGGTCGCGGAAGACCCGGGTCACCGTGACGTCGAAGCCCTGCGCGCCGCCCTGCGGGATGCAGTTGCCGTCGTCGACCTTCTCCTGCACGGCCGGGGTGCGGACGTTGCGCCGCGGACCCTCGAGCGCCTCGATCTCGTAGCGCTTGGTCCCGTAGAAGGTGACCGTGATCGACCCGCCGGAGGCACCGGGGGTCCACTGCGTGTCGACGTAGAGCCCGGTGTCGGTGTCGTTGCGCCACTGCAGGTCGATCTGGCCCTCGTACACCGTGGCCTCGCGACCGGCGGGGTAGCGGCTGATGTAGAAGCTGTGCGGCTTGTGGAAGACGTCCTCGAGGCCGGCGAAGAAGACCGCGTTGAACATCGTGGTGGCGAACTGGCTGATCCCGCCGCCCACGGCGGTCGACAGCTCGCCGCCGCTGATCACGTTGGCCGGCACGTAGCCCTGCGCGGTGCCGCGCGGGCCGGTGTACCCGTTGAGGCTGAACGTCTCGCCCGGCAGCACCAGGGCGCCGTCGACCTCCGCGGCCACCGTGCGGATGTTGGTGGCGCTGGCGTTGTTCGTCGTCGTGGTCGTGAAGGAGCTGACCTCCTCCCGGATGCCCAGCGCCTCGGCCTCCTGGGTGGTGAGGCCGGCCGGGACGGCGCCGAGCTCGGCGGTGACCGTCCGCGGGGCGGGGTCGGGCAGCACCTCGAGCAGCTGGCCGGCCAGGGCGTCCGGGTCGACGCCGGTGCCGTCGACCGAGGGGACGACGCGCACGGTCTCGCCCGTGATCTCGAAGCGGGCGTCCTGGGCCGGGGTGCCGAACGCCGCGAAGTCCTCGCCCATCGCCGTCTGCAGCGCGGCGGGGTCGACGGCGACGGCGAGCTCACCGCTGTCCTGCGGGGTGAAGGTCAGCGACGCCGCGATGGCCTCGGCCGGGATCTCCACCGAGGTGGCGCCGTCCTGGCTGGTCACGGTGACCGGGGCGGCCAGCGCGGGGGTGACCGTCTCGTCGAGGACCCGCTGCGCCTCCTCGGCGCCGACCCGGACCGGGGTGACGTCGACCGGCAGCTCGATCGGGGTCTGCGGGTCGCCGCCGGAGGCCAGCGCCGTGGTGATCGCGTCGGCGGCGCCCTCGCGGTCGAGCGTGCGCCCGTCGACCGGCTCGACCACCGACGGCGTGGTGCCCTCGAGGACGACGGTGGCGTCGACCGGCGCGCGGTCGACCTGGGTGGCGATGGTGTCGACCTGCGCGGCCAGCGAGGTCTCCTCGGCGGTGACCACCGGGGTGACCTCGCGCTCGTCGACGAGCGACACCAGGCGTGTCCACGGGTTCAGCGGCTGGTCGCCGGCGGCGTCGACGGTCGCGTCGACGTCGAGGGCGATCCCGGCGGTGGCGGGGGAGAGGGTGGTCTCGACGTCGTCGGCGACGACGACGTGGTCGGCCGCGACCCGCGGCGCGAGCTGTTCCTCGAGCTCGGTGGCCGCCGCGGCGCGCGACAGGCCGCCGATCTCCACGCCGGCGACGACGGTGTTGCGGGGGACGTCGTCCCCGGCCACCAGCAGGTCGACGCCGTAGCCGGCGCCGAGCACGGCGAGCAGTCCGGCGGGGACGAGCGCGGCGGGACGGCGCCACCAGGGACGGCGCGGGCGGCTCGGGCCGGCCGGGGGTGCGGGCGGCCCGCCGGCGTCGCCGGCAGTCCCGGTGGGCGTGGTTGACACCGGGGCGGGGGCGGGAGGCGGGCCGGCCGGCACCGCGGCTCCGGACAGCGTGACGGTGTCGGAGAGGTCGGTGTCCGCGGGCTCGGTGCCGGACGGTGCGGTGCCGGACGGTGCGGTGCCGGACGGTGCGGCCGGGACCGGTTCGGCGAGGTCGACCGGCTCGGTGGCGTGCGACGCGTCGGCGTCGGTGCCGGCGTCGGCGGCGGGGCCGCCGGTCAGCGTGACCGTGTCGTCCACCGGGTCGGGCGCGGGGGTCTCGCCGCCGGCGTCGTCCGCGGCCGGGGTGGCCGGTGCGGCGACCGGGCCCGCGTCCTCGGCGGAGGCGAGCGCGGCGTCCCCGGCTGCGGGCTCCCCGGCCGTGTCGGCGAGCGCGGCGGCCGCGGGAGGCGCCGGCGGGAGAGGGGTGTCCGGACCGACCGGCCCGCGGTCGCGCGGGACCGGCCGGGTGTCGTCGGAGAAGCCGCCGGTCTCGGTGGTCTCCGGCGCGGTGGCCTCGGGGGCGGGGGCAGGGTGCTGCGGCATCGGGGGTTCCTCGGGTCGCCGTCGACCGGGGGTCCCCGGGAACGACGGAGCCGCCGGGTCCCCGTACGCGCGAGGCGATACGGGGACGCCGGCGGCGGCGTCGGGTGAGGGCTTCATCGCTGGGAGCGACGATAGCGCCTCCGTCAGTTCGTGAGGCGCTGCTCGCCGTCGGTCTCGATGATGTCGACGGCGATGTCGCGGAGCTTGGACTCGTACTCGCGAGCGTGGTGCCCGCAGAAGACGAGGTCGCTACCGCTGGCGAGCACGACACGCACCTTGGCCAGTGCGCCGCACCGGTCGCAGTGGAAGGGCACGACCAGGTCGTCGGCGGCGGGGGTCGTCGTCAGCGTCTGGGTCATCTGGGTCATCACTCGCTCTCTACCGCACGGACCCGCGGCTGCGGATCGGCCTCCTGCACAGCGCCAGGATGGATCCTCCTGTTCCCGTGCCTCCCGTCACGGCGGCCGACTCGCCGGTCGTGGTGAGCCGGTGGCCGCTGGGACTGGTGGGGGGGTTCAGCAGGGACGTCACTGGGTGGTGCTGGTCTGTCAGTTCGTGGTGCTGGTGGTGCCGGTGCGCCGGATGGCTTCCGGCTGCCGTGGGTCCGCTGCTGTCTCGACGTCCTCCACGCTACGCCGTCTACCCGGCCGGTGCCGCGGTACACCGCGTCGTCCGCCCGGCAGGGTGAGATCGTGACCATCCCGCAACGCGGCCGGAACACACACCGGCACGACGGCCCCCGACCGCTGGGGTCGGGGGCCGTCCGGGTGACGTGCTGGAACAGCCTCCTCGCAGGGGACCGGCCCGAGCGGAGCGAGGGCCGGGGGGCGAGGAGGTCCTTCGCCTAGTCCAGGTAGTCGCGCAGCACCTGGGAGCGGCTGGGGTGGCGCAGCTTCGACATCGTCTTGGACTCGATCTGGCGGATCCGCTCGCGGGTCACGCCGTAGACCTGGCCGATCTCGTCGAGCGTGCGCGGCTGACCGTCGGTGAGGCCGAACCGCAGCCGGACGACGCCGGCCTCCCGCTCGGAGAGGGTCTGCAGCACGCTGGTCAGCTGGTCCTGCATCAGGGTGAAGCTGACCGCGTCGACCGCGACGACCGCCTCGGAGTCCTCGATGAAGTCACCGAGCTGGCTGTCGCCCTCGTCGCCGATCGTCTGGTCGAGGCTGATGGGCTCCCGGGCGTACTGCTGGATCTCCAGCACCTTGTCCGGGGTGATGTCCATCTCCTTGGCCAGCTCCTCCGGGGTGGGCTCGCGGCCCAGGTCCTGGAGCAGCTCGCGCTGGATGCGGCCGAGCTTGTTGATGACCTCGACCATGTGCACCGGGATGCGGATGGTGCGGGCCTGGTCGGCCATGGCGCGGGTGATGGCCTGCCGGATCCACCAGGTGGCGTACGTGGAGAACTTGTAGCCCTTGGTGTAGTCGAACTTCTCGACGGCGCGGATGAGGCCGAGGTTGCCCTCCTGGATGAGGTCCAGGAACGCCATGCCGCGGCCGGTGTAGCGCTTGGCGAGGGAGACCACCAGGCGGAGGTTGGCCTCCAGCAGGTGGTTCTTGGCGCGCTCGCCGTCACGGATGATCCAGTTGAGGTCGCGGCGCATCTGCGGGGAGAGCTTCTGGCCCTCCTCCTCGACCTGGCGCATCCGCTCCGCGGCGTAGAGGCCGGCCTCGATGCGCTTGGCGAGGTCGACCTCCTCCTCGGCGTTGAGCAGGGCGACCTTGCCGATCTGCTTGAGGTAGGCGCGGACTGAGTCGGCCGAGGCGGTGAGCTCGGCGTCCTTGCGGGCCTGCCGGAGCGCCTCGGACTCCTCCTCGTCGTCCCACTCGAAGTCGCCGCCCTCGGCGGTGGCCTCCTCGGCGGCCGGGACCTCGGCGGGCTCGGCGCCGTCCGGACCGGCGACCACGGTCTCGTCGAGGGTGAGGCCCTCGGCGCCGGCGTCGATCACCGCGACGGCGGAGTCGTCGGTGGCGACCGCGGTCAGCACCGTGCCCTCACCGGCGCCCGGGGAGGGGCTGATGCTCGGCTTGGCGGCGCTCTTGGTGCTCGTCGCGGCGGGCTTGGCCGAGGTCCTCTTCCGGGCGGCGGGCTTGGTGGTCCCGCCGTCGGTGACCCCCACGGGGGTGCTGGTCCGGGAGGGCCGGGTGCTCGCGGCCACCGTCCGGGAGCGGGTGCTGCTCGCGGCCTCGGTGTCCGGTGCAGGCTTGTCGGCGGGCACTCAGGGTTCCTTCCCGTGCTCGGTGCGTTCCCCGGGAGCAGTGTGGTTCCCGGGTAGCGGCCCTTGCCGTCGGCCGGTGACCGGGGGCCCCGGGGACCGGCGCGGTGTTTGGCCGCGGGGGGGAGGGGGGATGACTCCCGGCTGGGTGGTGACGGGCTGGGGCTCCTCCATTGTAACGGCGTGACGCCGTGTGACCAGCGCCTCGAACGGCGCCCGGTCGCCCGGAAGGGTCGGCTCGCGATCCGCGTCCCGGCTCAGGGCTCCAGCCGCTCGGCGGCGGCCAGGGCGGCCCCCACGATGCCCGCGTCGTTCTGCAGCTGCGCCGGCACCACGGGCGTGCGCGTCGACAGCAGCGGCACCCACTTGTGCGCCTTCTTGCTCACGCCGCCGCCGACGATGATCAGGTCCGGCCAGACGCTGCCCTCGAGGACGTCGAGGTAGCGGTCCACCCGCTTGGCCCACTGCGGGTAGCTGAGCTCCTCCCGGTCCTTCGCGGCGGCCGACGCCTTCTTCTCGCCGTCGTGGCCGTCGACCTGGATGTGGCCGAACTCGGTGTTGGGCACCAGGTGCCCGTCGACGAACAGCGCGCTGCCGATGCCGGTGCCGAACGTGAGCAGCAGGACGACGCCCTGCCGGTCACGGCCGGCGCCGTAGCGCATCTCGGCCAGCCCCGCGGCGTCGGCGTCGTTGAGCGTCTCGACCGTGCCCGGCACCAGCGCGCTCAGCCCGGCGTCGACGTCGGTGCCGATCCAGCCCTTGTCCATGTTGGCCGCGGTGTGCGCCACGCCGCGCTTCATGACGCCGGGGTAGGTGACGCCGATCCGCCCGGTCCAGCCGAAGGACTCCACGATCCCCACGACGACGTCGTAGACGGCGGCCGGCGACGAGGGCTGCGGTGTCTCCACGCGGATGCGCTCCCCGACGAGGGCTCCCTCCTCGAGGTCGACCAGGCACCCCTTGATGCCGCTGCCGCCGATGTCCACGCCGAACCCCTGCACGGCGGTCACCCTAGTGACCGGCGCCGCACCTGGCCGGGGGGCTCGGGCAGGATCGCCCGGGTGAGTGCCCCCGCGTCACCCGTGGACCTGCTCGACCTGGCCGTCGCCACCGCGCGGGAGGCGGCCGCGCTGGTCATCCGCGAGCGCGGTTCGGCCGCGGCCGCCGTCGACGTCAAGTCCAGCCCCACCGACGTCGTCACCGCCGTCGACACCGCGGCCGAGCGGCTGATCGCCGACCGGCTGCTCGGGGCCCGCCCCGGCGACGGCCTGCTCGGGGAGGAGGGCGCCGACCGCACGGGCACCAGCGGCGTGCGCTGGGTGGTCGACCCGATCGACGGGACGGTCAACTTCCTCTACGGCCTGCGCGGGTACGCGGTGTCCATCGCCGCCCAGGCCGACGGCGTCACCGTGGCCGGGGCGGTCCTCGACGTCCCCACCGGGGACCTGTTCACCGCCACGGCCGGCGGCGGGGCCTTCCTCTCCTCGCGCGAGGCGCCCGCGCCGGTGCGGCTGTCCGGCAACCGCCCGCGGGAGCTCGGGCAGACGCTGGTGGCCACCGGGTTCGGCTACCGGGTGGAGCAGCGCCGGGCGCAGGGCGTGGTCCTCGCGCAGCTGCTGCCCGAGGTGCGCGACATCCGCCGGTACGGCTGCGCGTCGCTGGACCTCTGCGCCGCGGCGGCCGGGCGGGTGGACGCGTACTACGAGCTGGACCTCAAGCCGTGGGACCACGCCGCCGGCGCGCTGGTCGCCGCCGAGGCGGGCCTGGTGGTCACCGGGCTGCCCGGGCGGCCGTTCGCCGAGCCGATGGCGGTCGCCGTCCCGGAGACCGTGGCCGAGCCGCTGCTGGCGCTGCTCGACCGGCTGCACGACTCCTGATCGGGACCTCGGAGCGCCTCTATGCCTCCGAGCAGGCGGCCTCGGCGCTGGCGATCGGGCTGAGGGTCGCGGCGACCTGCTCCGGCGGGGCCAGCCCGGCGAAGTCCGGGCCGATCACCAGGTCGACCTGGGCGGTGGCCCGGGTGTCGAGGAACGTGCCGGCCCCGGGCAGGAACAGCACCAGGTAGCGGGCCGCCTCGTCGCCGCGGGGACCGTGCCGCACCTCGCCGCTCCCGGTCACCTCGCGCTCGGAGGGGTCGTTGGCGACCTCCTCGACGACGAACCCGCGCCCCTGCAGCTCGGCGGCGACCTCCTGGGCGAGCCCGGCGCGGTCGGTGGCGTTGAAGACGCGCACCGACAGCGTGCTCGGGTCCAGCGACGGCGGCGCCGCCTCGGCGGTGGCGCAGGCGGCCTCGTCGGCCTCCGCGCGGTTGCCCTCGTCGGAGAGCACCTTCCACCACACGCCCAGGGCGGCGAGGGCCAGGACGAGCAGGAAGACCAGCGGCGGCACCGGGCGGCGGTCGCGGCGCCGCACCGGAGGGCTGTCGGTGGTGGTGCTCACGCTCGTCCTCCTCGGCGCCCGCCCGGACCGGACCGGCGGGTCGCGCGGAGTCTAGGCGGGGCCGCCGACCTCAGAGGACACCGTCCTCCAGCGCGGCGCGTCCCAGCTCGACGCACGGGTCGATGCGGTCGGCGTACCCGGAGGTGTCCTTGCCCGCCATGGCGCCGGCCGCCGAGCGGGCGACGATGCCGGCGACGATCGCCGCGAACTTGAAGTAGGCGAACCCGACGTACCAGGTGAGGTCGCCGAGGTCGAGCCCGCTGCGGTCGGCGTAGCGGTCGGCGACCTCGCGGCGGGTGGGGAACCCGGGCAGCGTCGTCACCGGGCTGAGCACCGGCCGGGTCTCGCCGGCCTCGGGCCAGTAGACGAACAGCATCCCGATGTCGGTGAGCGGGTCGCCCAGCGTCGACATCTCCCAGTCGAGGACCGCACGGATGCCGCCGGGGCGCTCCGGGTCGAGCAGGCAGTTGTCCAGCCGGTAGTCGCCGTGGACGATGCCGTGGCGCTGGGTTGCTGGGACGGTCTCGGCCAGCCGGGCGGCGAGGGCGTCCATCTGCGGGCGGTCGCGGTCGCGGGTGGCGTCCCACTGCCCGCTCCAGCGGCGCACCTGCCGGGCGAGGAAGCCCTCCGGCCGGCCGAAGTCGCCCAGCCCGACCGCCTGGTGGTCGACCGAGTGCAGGTCGGCGAGCACGTCGACCAGACCGTCGCCGATGGCCCGGCGCTGCTCCGGCCGGTCGGCGTAGCCCTCCGGCAGCTCGTTGACCACGTGCAGGCCCACCACCCGCTCCATGACGTAGAACGGCGCGCCCAGGACCCCGGGGTCGGTGCACAGGTGCAGCGTCCGCGGCACCGGGACGTCGGTCGGCCCCAGCGCGCTGATCACCCGGTGCTCGCGCGCCATGTCGTGCGCCGTGGCCAGCACCGCGCCGGTGGGCGGGCGGCGCAGGATCACCGCGTCGTCGGCCGTGCCGCCGGCCGGCGTGACCACGTACGTGAGGTTGGACATGCCGGCGGCGATCAGCTCGACGGTCACCTCGCGCCAGCGCTCGTCGCCGAGGGCGGAGGCCAGGTACGGACCGACGACGGCGGGGTCAGCTCCCACGGCACTCGACACGGGCCGCAGGGTAACCTCCGGCACTCCGCCTCCCGACCCGCCCGCCGGGGCTCCGACCCCGGCCGGGCGCCGCCCGGCGTGTCCACGGCCTCCGGGCGGGCACAAACCGGGGCCGCACGGCGTTGGGGGGCTGCCGGTCCCGCACCGGGACGACCGTCGGGTCGCTCCGGAGCAGGTCCGGACCGTGACCAGCGGCCGTCCCCGTCGGCCGCACAGGACGGTGGCGCACCCCGCCGCCGTCGGACGAAGCGGGCGCGTTCCGCCCGCGAGAACCCCGGAGGAGGGGCACACCCCATGGCCACCGACTACGACGCCCCGCGACGCAACGAGGCCGACGAGCTCGGCGAGGACTCGCTCGAGGAGCTCAAGGCGCGGCGTGCCGAGGCCCAGTCCAGCTCGGTCGACGTCGACGAGACGGACTTCAACGAGAGCCTCGAGCTGCCCGGTGCGGACCTGTCCAACGAGGAGCTGACGGTCCGCGTCCTGCCCAAGCAGGAGGACGAGTTCACCTGCTCCCGGTGCTTCCTCGTGCAGCACCGCAGCCGCCTGGCCGCCACCCGCGGCGGCGAGAACTACTGCCGCGACTGCGCGGCCTGACGAAGGACCCCCTTGCCCCCCACCCCTCGCGAGCTCGGGGCGGGACCCTGCAAGGGGGCCGTTCCAGCACGTCACGTGGCTCGGGGTGGGACCCTGCAGGGGAGGCGCGGCGGGACGCACGGGGAGGGAGCAGCCGATGACCGGGTACAGCGGGCGCACCGGCGCACCCAGGGACGTCCCGCCACCGCGACCGGTCCAGCGGCCGGCCGACCCCGGCCCCCCGGAGGACGGCCCGGCCTGGCTGGACGCCGACACCGGCCTGGGCCGCGCCGCCCGCGCACTGGCCGACGCCGTCTCCGGCCTGCTCGGCGGGACCGACGACGACACCGCTGCCCCTGACGGCTCCCGGCGGTCGGCCGCCGGCCTGCTGCGCGACGTCGTCGGCGCCCTCTCCGCCGCGGCCACCCGCCGCGGGGACCCGCCCGGCAGCACGGCTCCGGCCGGGGACGACGGCGACCGCGGCCTCGGCCCGGTCCTGGGCGAGCTGCTCGCCACCGCCGCGCCCCGGTTGCCCATCCGCGACGCCGCCCGGTTGCGCGCGGCCCACCCCGGGCGCACCGACGAGGAGATCGCCGACGCGCTGACCACCCGGGCGGCCCGGCTGACCACCGCCGTGGGGGCGGCCACCGGCGGGCTGTTCGCGGCGCAGTGGCTCGCTCCCGCCTCGCTGGTCGCCCTGCCGCTGGAGCTGGGCGCCGAGACGCTGCTGACCGCCGGCGTCGAGGTGGTGCTGATCGGCGAGCTGCACGAGCTCCACGGGCGGCCCGCCGTCGGCACCGACCGCGAGCGGGCCGCCGCCTACCTCGCGAGCTGGACCTCGCAGCGCGCCGTCGAGGGCGGCGAGCGCCAGGGCATGGGCGTGGTGCTCGGCACGGCGGGGCTGCGGACGCTCAGCCGCCAGCTCACCCGCCGCCTGGCGCGCAACCTCGGGGCGGCCGCACCGCTCCTGATCGGCGCCGCGATCGGGGGCCGCGGCAACCTCAAGGCCACGGAGAACCTGGCCCGGCGCGTCCGGGCCGACCTGCGGCGGCACCGGGCCTGAGCCCGCGATTACTGTCGCGGTCGTGGTCGAGCCCCCCGCCGTGCCCCCCGCCGTCGACGTCCCGGTGCGGCTGACCGCGCCCGGCGCGACGCCGCCGCACTACGCCCTGCCCGGCGACGCGGGGGCCGACCTCACCCTCACCGACGACGTCGAACTCGCTCCGCTCGAGCGGGCGCTGGTGGGCACCGGCGTGGCCGTGGCGATCCCCGAGGGCTACGCCGGTTTCGTGCACCCGCGCTCGGGCCTGGCCGCGCGGCACGGGCTGAGCCTGGTCAACGCGCCGGGCACCATCGACGCCGGCTACCGCGGTGAGATCAAGGTCAACCTGGTCAACCTCGACCCGGAGACGACGGTGACCCTGCGGCGCGGCGAGCGGGTGGCCCAGCTGGTGGTGCAGCCGGTGGTGCGGGCCCGCTTCCTGCCGGTCGACGAGCTGCCGGCCAGCGTCCGCGGCGAGGGCGGCCACGGGTCCACCGGCCGCGCCGCCCGGCCGGTGGCAGGGGAGGCCTGAGATGCCCTTCGGACGACGGCGCAACCGGATCGACCGCAGCCTGCGCGAGCGCGGCGTGCCGCCCGAGCCCCAGCACCGCGAGCGGGAGGTCGAGGAGACCACCGGCCCCTACGACCTCGCCGACGCCCCCGACGACGGCCGGCCCCGGGTCGACCTCGGCGCGCTGCGGCTGCCCGCCGTCCCGGGCACCGAGCTGCGGGTCGACCTCAACCAGCAGCAGAAGGTCGTCGGCGCGACGCTGCGCCACGGCGACTCGCTGCTGCAGGTCTCGGCCTTCGCCGCACCCCGGGCCGCCGGCATCTGGGACGACGTCCGCGCCGACCTCGCCACGAGCGCGTCGGGCCAGGGCGGGCGGCTCACCGAGGTCGAGGGCCCGTTCGGCCCCGAGCTGGCCGGCACCGTCCTCGTCACGCCGCCCCCGCAGCCGGGCGGGCCACCGCCCAAGCCGCAGCGGCGGGCGGCCCGCTTCCTGGGCGTCGACGGCCCGCGCTGGTTCCTGCGCGGGATGATCAGCGGCCCGGCCGCCGAGGACCCCGACGCGGCCGCGCTCCTCGAGGACGCCTTCCGCCAGATCGTCGTCGTCCGCGGCACCGATCCGATGCCGGTGCGCGAGCAGCTGCCGCTCGCCCTGCCGCCGCAGGCCGCCGCGCAGCTCGCCCGCCAGCAGCAGGCCGCCCAGCAGCAGGCAGCCCAGCGGCCCGGAGCGCCGCGGCCGGCAGCACCGCGGCCGGCGCCGCAGGGCGGCCCGCCGCAGCCGCCGGCTCCCGGCCCGGCCGCGTGAGCCCGCGGACGATCCCCTACGGGCCGCACCCGGACCAGTTCCTCGAGCTGACGCTGCCGGCTGCCGCGGACGACCCGGCGCCCGTGGCCGTCGTCCTGCACGGCGGTTTCTGGCGCGCGGCGTACGGCGTCGAGCTGGCCCGCCCGCTGGCCGCCGACCTCGCCGCGGCGGGCTGGGCGGCGGTCGCCGTCGAGTACCGGCGGGTGGGCGCGGGCGGCGGCTGGCCGGCCACGCTGGAGGACGTCGCCGCCGCACTCGACGCACTGGCCGACCTGGTCCCGAGCGACCGGCTCGGCCTCGCCGACGTGACCGTCGTCGGCCACTCGGCCGGCGGGCACCTCGCCGCCTGGGCGGCCGGGCGCGGGCGGCTCCCCGACGGCGCCCCGGGCGCGCGGCCGCGGGTGCGGGTGACCGCGGCGGTGCTGCAGGCGGGCGTGGTCGACCTGGGCCGGGCCGCGGAGCGGTCGCTGGGCCGCCGGGCGGTGCAGGAGTTCCTCGGCGGCGAGCCCGGGGAGGTGCCCGGCCGCTACGCCGCCGCCGACCCCGTGCGGCTGCTGCCCACCGGCGCCGACGTCCTGTGCGTGCACGGCACCGACGACGACGTCGTGCCACCCGAGCAGAGTGAGCGCTACGCGGCGGCGGCGACGGCGGCCGGCGACCGGGTGCAGGTGCGCCTGGTGCCCGGCGGTCACCTCGAGCCGATCGACCCGGCCGGGGAGGCGTGGGCGGCGGTCCGCGCGTGGCTCGAGCAGCGCCGCGACGACCCGGGCGACGGCCGGCGTCCGAGCCCCTGATGCCGGATTACGCTGGACACGTGACACAGACGCGTCCCGGCGGCTGGCTCGCGCGCACCCTGCAGCGGCTGACCGCCGACGACTCCACGATCGACGCGCTGGAGCTGCGCGCCGAGACCGACCGCGCCGGCTGCGAGCTGGTCAGCGCCTGCCGCAAGGGAGCCGTGGTCACCGTGACCGGCCGGCTCAAGTCGGTCGTCTACACCCCGCGCGAGACCGTCCCCACCCTGGAGGCCGAGCTGTTCGACGGCTCGGGCTCGGTCACCCTCGTGTGGCTGGGCCGCCGGCGCATCCCGGGCATCGAGCCCGGGCGGTCGCTGACCGCGCGGGGACGCTTCGCCTCCTTCGACGGGCGCAAGGTCATCTACAACCCCTGGTACGAGCTGAGCGCGGGGTGACGGCGCCGGCCCACGACGACGGCCGGCGTGAGCCCGGGGGACCAGCAGCGCAGGAGGAGACCGGGGACGACGGCCCGGCCGTGACCTTCGACCGCCACCTCGTGCTCGAGCAGCTCGGTGGCTGGCGCGGGATGGTCGACGCGTCCCTGCCGACCGTGGCGTTCATCGTCGCCAACGCGATCGGTGGCCTGCGCACCGGTGTGTGGTTCGCGATCGGCGCCGCCGTCCTGGTGCTGGTCTTCCGCCTGGTCCGCCGCGAGAGCGTGCAGCAGGCGTTCAGCGGCCTGTTCGGCGTGGCGATCGCCGTCGCGATCGCGGCCGCGTCCGGGCAGGCCCGCAACTACTTCGTGCCCGGGATCATCCGCAACGCCGTCATCGGCGTCGTCCTGCTGGGGTCGGTGCCGCTGCGGTGGCCCCTGGTCGGCGTCCTCGCCGAGTTCCTCGCCCCGAGCCACCTGGGCTCCATGGCCGCGCACTCCCTGCCCGGGCTGCGGCGGCGGGTCGGCACCGCCCGGGCCCGGCTGCAGCACGGGCCGGCGCCGGCCCCGGAGACCGGGCCGGAGCCCGGGCCCGCGGCCGCGCAGCGCCCGACCGACCCCGCCCCCGAGCGGCACTGGCGCGACGACCCCCGCGTGGTCCGCGCCTACGGCTGGCTGACCGTGCTGTGGGCGCTGACCTTCCTGCTGCGGGTCGCGGTGCAGACGCCGCTGTACCTCGCCAACGAGGAGGACCTGCTCGGCGTCGCCTCGCTCGTGCTCGGCCTGCCGGTGACCGCGGCGGCGCTCGCGGTCACCCTCTGGGTGATCGCCCGCCTGCACCGGCACCGCGTGGAGGACGGGGCCGGACCGCCGCCACCGCACTGAGCGCGCGGGGTCACACCATGTGGGGGGAGAGCACCTGCTGCAGCTGCTCCTCGACGTCGGCGTGGGTGATGAACAGCAGCTCGTCGCCGACCTCGAGCGGCTCGTCGGGGCTCGGCGTGATGACCCGGTCGCCGCGCAGCAGGGCGGTGAGCACCGTCTCGCGGGGCAGCGGCACCTCGCCCAGCGGCCGGCCGGCCCACGGGGTGTCCTCGGCGAGGGTGATCTCCACCAGCGTCGCCGCGCCCTTGCGGAAGCTCATCAGGCGGACGACGTCGCCGACGGTCACCGCCTCCTCGACCAGCGCGGCGAGCACCCGCGGCGTGGAGACGGCGACGTCGACGCCCCAGGCCTCGGTGTAGAGCCACTCGTTGCGCGGGTCCTTGACCCGGGCCACGACGCGGTTGACGGCGAACTCGGTCTTGGCCAGCAGCGAGACGACGAGGTTGGCCTTGTCGTCGCCGGTGGCCGCGACGACGACGTCGCAGGTGGCCAGCTGCGCCTCCTCGAGGGAGGACACCTCGCAGGCGTCGGCCTGCACCCACTCCGCGCCGGGCACCGAGCGGGTGCGGACCTTCCGGCCGTCCTTCTCGATGAGCATCACGGTGTGCCCGTTGGACAGCAGCTCCCCGGCGATCGACCGGCCGACCGCGCCGGCCCCGACGATGGCGACCCGCATCAGACCCTGCCTCCCTCGGGGTGCTCGACGGCCTGGTGCACGCGGTCGGAGATCTGGTCGGTCGCGGCGACCACGAGCTGGTCGCCGTCCTGCAGGACGGTGTTGGCCGTCAGCAGCTGCGACTCGCCGAAGCGGACCAGCCAGGCGGCCCGGGCGCCGCAGGCGGCCTCCAGCTCGGCGACCTTGCGGCCCACCCAGCCGTCGGTGACGGTCACCCGCATCAGCAGCACCTTGCCGGTGGGCTCGCGCCAGATCTCGCTGACCTTGACCGACAGCAGCTCGCGCATGAGCCGGTTCACCGTCCAGGGCACCGTGGCCACGCTCGGGATGCCCATGCGCTCGTACACCTCGGCCCGCTTGGAGTCGTAGATCCGGGCGACGACGTGCTGGACGCCGAAGGTCTCCCGGGCGACGCGGGCGCTGATGATGTTGGAGTTGTCCCCGCTGCTCACCGCGGCGAAGGCCCCGGCCGAGTCGATGCCGGCGTCGAGGAGCACCTGCCGGTCGAAGCCCGGGCCGGTCACCTGGCGGCCGCTGAACTCCGGGCCCAGCCGGCGGAACGCCTCGGGGTCCTGGTCGATGACCGCGACGCTGTGACCGATCTTCTCCAGCCGCCGCGCGATCGCCGAGCCGACACGGCCGCAGCCCATGACGACCACGTGCACGTGTCGCTCCTGCCACTCGCTCGCGGGCGCCGTCCGCCCGCTCACCGGGCGCGAAGCTACACCCGCTCCGGCGGCTGCGGAGGACCCGTCGCAGACGCCTGACCCCTCGGGGGCGCAGCCGTCCCGGAGGTGCGGCACCCGGTGCCCCGGCGTCCGTACCATCGCCGCCGTGCCAAGCCTGTCCGACCTCGGACAACTCCCGAAACGGCTCGTCCTGGGACGGCCGGTCCGCAGCGACCGGCTGGGGGAGTCCCTGCTGCCCAAGCGCGTCGCGCTCCCCATCTTCGCCAGCGACCCGCTCTCCTCCGTGGCCTACGCCACCCAGGAGCTGCTGGTGATCCTGGCGCTGGCCGGCACGGCGTACCTGTACCTGACCCCCTGGCTGGCGGCGGGGGTGGTCGTGCTGCTGGTGACGGTGGTGGCGTCCTACCGGCAGGTGGTGCGCGCCTACCCGTCCGGCGGCGGCGACTACGAGGTCGCCATGCGCAACCACGGCCAGTTCGCGGGACTGGTGGTGGCCAGCGCGCTGCTCATCGACTACGTGCTCACCGTGGCGGTGTCGGTGTCGGCCGGCACGGACAACATCATCTCGGCCTTCCCCGCCCTGAACGAGCACCGGGTCGCGATCGCCCTCGGCCTGGTGGCCCTGCTGGCGGCGCTCAACCTGCGCGGGGTGCGGGAGTCCGGCCGCGCCTTCGCCGCGCCCACCTACCTGTTCATCACCGCGATCCTCGTGATGATCGCCACCGGCCTGGTGCGGTACTTCCTGACCGGCTCGGACCTGGCGGCCGAGAGCGCCGGGTACACGATCAGCCCGCAGGCCGACTACGCCGAGCTCGGCGGGCTGGCGCTGGTCCTGCTGGCGCTGCGCGCCTTCGCCTCCGGGTGCACCGCCCTGACCGGCGTGGAGGCGATCGCCAACGGCGTCCCGGCCTTCCGCCCGCCCAAGAGCCGCAACGCCGCCACCACCCTGGCCCTCATGGGCGGCGTGGCGGCGACGATGTTCGCCGGGATCACCGCGCTGGCCCTGCTCACCGACGTCCGGTACGCCGAGTCGGCCTGCGACCTGGTCGGCTTCGCCGACTGCGAGACCGAGCCGCAGCGCACGGTGATCGCGCAGGTGGCGGCGGCCACCTTCGGCGGGTCCCAGTCGGTGGGTTTCTTCGCCGTCCAGGCGTTCACCGCCGCCGTCCTCGTCCTCGCGGCCAACACCGCGTTCAACGGCTTCCCGCTGCTGGGGTCGGTGCTCGCGCAGGACCGCTTCCTGCCGCGGCAGCTGCACACCCGCGGCGACAAGCTCGCCTTCAGCAACGGCATCCTGCTGCTGGCCGGGTTCGCCGGCCTGCTGATCGTCGTCTTCGACGCGTCGGTGACCTCGCTGATCCAGCTCTACATCCTCGGGGTGTTCATCAGCTTCAGCATCGGTCAGTGGGGGATGGTCCGGCACTGGAACCGGGAGCTGCGCGCGAGCACGGACGCCGCCCAGCGGGCCCGGATGCGGCGGTCCCAGGCGATCAACCTCGCCGGCGCCCTGCTCACCAGCGTCGTGCTGGTCGTCATCGTGGTCACCAAGTTCGTCCACGGAGCGTGGCTGGTGCTGGTGTGCATGCCGTTCCTCATCGTCCTGATGCGGGCGATCAACCGGCACTACTCGCACGTCGCCGAGCAGCTGGTGCCCGACGTCGACTCGCGGATGCTGCCGAGCAGGGTCCACGCCGTCGTGCTCGTGTCCAAGGTGCACCGGCCGACGCTGCGCGCGCTGGCCTTCGCCCGCGCCACCCGGCCCGACCAGCTGACCGCGCTGACGGTCAACGTCGACGACGCGGACACCCGCGCCCTGCAGGCCGACTGGGACCGCTACGACATCCCCGTCCCCCTGACCGTGCTCGAGTCGCCGTTCCGGGAGATCACCCGGCCGGTCGTCGACTACGTGAAGGCGATCCGCCGCTCCAGCCCGCGGGAGCTGGTCATCGTGTTCGTGCCGCAGTACGTCGTCGGGCACTGGTGGGAGAACGTGCTGCACAACCAGAGCGCGCTGCGCCTGCGCGCCAGGCTGCAGTTCCAGCCCGGGGTCATGATCACCACGGTGCCGTGGCAGCTGGAGAGCTCCATCGGCCGCGAGGACGATCGGCAGCGGGGCCCGGCGCCGGGCGACGTGCGCCGCGGCCTGTCCGACGACCCGGTCGAGTCGACCCCCTATGGCTGACGGCCGGCGCCGCCATCGGGGAGCCCGGCCGCCGCGCCCCGACCGGGGTGGCGGCTGGACCGGCCGGGAGTTCGAGGTGACCGTCGGCCCGGTGGCCCACGGCGGGCACTGCGTGGCCCGGCACGAGGGCCGGGTGGTGTTCGTGCGGCACGCGCTGCCGGGGGAGCGGGTGGTCGTCCGCGTCACCGAGGACCGCCAGCCCGGCTACTGCCGCGCCGACGCGGTCGAGGTGCGCGAGGCCTCGCCCGACCGCGTCGAGCGGCCCTGCCCGTACAGCGGGCCGGGGCGCTGCGGGGGTTGCGACTGGCAGCACGTGTCCTGGGACGGGCAGCGCCGGCTCAAGGCCGACGTCGTCCGCGAGCAGCTCACCGGGCTCGGCCGGCTCGACCCCGCCGACCCCCTCCTCACCGGCCTGGCAGTCGAGGCGCTGCCCGGCGGCCCGCTGCGCTGGCGGTCGCGGACGCGGTTCGCCGTCGACCGGTCCGGGACCCCCGGGCTGCGGCGGCACCGCTCCCACGACCTGTTCCCCCTCGACGACTGCCCGATCACCGTGGAGGCCGCCGCCCGCGCCGTGCTCGACCGCCGCTGGCCGGGCGCGGGCGCGGTCGACGTCGCGGTGGACTCCGCGGGGACGGTGACCACGACCCGGCTCGACCGGCGCGGTGCCCCCACCTCGACCCGCGTGCTGCGCGCCGGCGACGACGAGGCCGCCGTCCCCGCCGGGCGGGCCGCGCGGCACGCCGCCGGTCGGGACTGGGAGGTCGAGGGCACCGGCTTCTGGCAGGTGCACGGGTCGGCGGCCGACGCCCTGGTGTCCGCCGTGGCCGGGGCCGCGTCGGTGCGGCCCGGGGAGACGGTGCTCGACCTGTACGCCGGCGCGGGCCTGTTCGGCGGTGCGCTGGCGCCCGCGGTCGGGGAGTCGGGCCGGGTCGTGTGCGTGGAGGCCGACGCCGGGGCGTGCGCCGCCGCGGAGGCCAACCTGGCGGACCTGCCGCAGGCCGAGGTGTGGCAGGGCGAGGTGGACGCCGAGGGGCTGACCGGCCTGCTGGAGGAGCTCGGCAGGAGCCCCGACGTCGTCGTGCTCGACCCGCCGCGGGCCGGCGCCGGACCGGCCGTCAGCCGGGTGCTGGCCGGGACGGGGGCGCGCGCGGTGGTCTACGTCGCCTGCGACCCGGCGTCGCTGGGCCGTGACGTCGCCGTGTTCGCCGGCGCCGGGTACCGGCTCGCCGCGCTGCGGGCCTTCGACGCCTTCCCGATGACCGCGCACGTCGAGTGCGTCGCGCTGCTCGTCCCGGCGACCTGACCCGGAGGGCGCCGGATACGGTCTGGGGGTGACCACCTGGGAGTACGCCTCGGTCATCACGGCCAACGACGCCGAGTCGCAGCGCGCGGGGGTGAGCGTCAAGCTCCCCGGCGGGCGGCTGGAACGGCAGCAGGGGGACACCAGTTCGGTGCTCAACCGCCTCGGCGGCGAGGGGTGGGAGCTGGTGAGCTACCACTCCAGCGGAGCCGGCACCTGGGGTTTTGAGCAGTTCTGGCTCAAGCGCCCGCTCACCTAGGTCGCGGGCGGGGCGCTCCGGTCACGACCGGGTGACGGCGCCGCCCGCCGGGTCGAACACGTGTTCGATCTGCGGCAGACTGCCGGCGTGGGATCGAGCGTGCCGCCGGGCTGGCCGGAGCAGGTGCGTCCGCCGGGCGCGCCCGACTGGGAGCGCACCGCGGTCACCTGGCTCTTCGACCTCGTGCCGCCCGACTACCGGGCGCACGAGGTGCTGCGCCGCTATCCGGTCCTGCTCGCCCGGATGGCCGGTGACCACGTCGGTGCGGGGCTGGAGGCCGCCCGCGCGGGCTGGCGGACCGTCCGCGTCGACCTCGCCGACCACCTGCCCCCGGACGCCCTGGAGGCCGCGGTGGCGGCCTACGAGCGGGAGGGTGCGCGGCTGGCCGCCGCCGCACGCGGCGTGACGGTCGTGGCCGGGGCACTGCGCGGCGAGGTCTGGGTGCCCCGCCTCTAGCCGCCACCGAGCCGGTCGGCCTCCCGGATCCCGACGGCGAGCGCGCCGAGCAGCTCCGCGCGGCCCCCGAGCGAGCCCGGCACCACGGTGAGCTGCTCGGCCGCGGCGGGGATGGCGGACTGCTCGAGGGCCCGCCGCAGCGGGTCCACCAGCAGGTCGCCGGCGGTGCCGAGCTCCCCGCCGACGACGATGCGGTCGGGGTTGAGCACGTTGACCAGCCCGCCGAGGACGAGGCCGACCGACGTCCCGGCGTCGGCGATCAGCCGCCGGCAGGCCTGGTCGCCGTCCTGGGCGCCGGCCACGAGGGAGCGCAGGTCGGTGTGGTGCGGCGCGGCCGTGCGGATCGCCCGCAGCAGGGCGGTGCCGCCGGCGGTCAGCTCCAGGCAACCGCGGTTGCCGCAGCGGCACAGCGGTCCCGAGGGGTCGAGGCTGACGTGGCCCATCTCGCCGGCCGTGCCGGAGACGCCGCGCAGCAGGTCGCCGTCGAGGACCAGCGCGCCGCCGACGCCGGTGGCCATCTTGAGGTAGATCGTGGAGCGCGAGCCCCGGCCGGCGCCCCAGCGCACCTCCGCGACCGCGCCGAGGTTCGCGTCGTTCTCCACGATCACCGGCACGCCGAGCCGCTCCTGCAGTGCGGGCGCCGGCGTCCGGCCCGACCAGGTCGGCAGGATGTTCGAGCGCGCCACGGTGCCGCGGGCGCTGGCCGAGCGGCCGACCACCGGCGTCGGGAGGCCGACGACCGCGCCGACGACGTCGGCGGTGCCGGCGCCGGCCCGGGCCAGCTCGTCCTCCACCTGGCCGCCCACGGTGTCGAGGACGGCGTCGGGGCCGAGGTCGGCGACCGGCAGGGTGGTCACCTCCTCGCCGACGATCCGGTGGGACAGGTCGGCGACGGCGGTGCGGACGTGCGTGCGCCCGATGTCCACCCCCACGACGACACCGGCCCTGCGGGTCAGCTGCACGAGGCGGGCGGGCCGGCCGCCGGTGGGCAGCGCGTCCGAGGGATCCGCGGGCGCGACCAGCCCCTGGTCGACGAGGTCGGCGACGTACCCGGAGACCGTGGCCCGCGACAGGCCGGTCTGCTCGACCAGCTGCGCGCGCGTCGCCGGGCCGCCGACCCGCAGCGCCTCGACGAGCCGGCGCGAGGGTCCGGTCACCTCGGGCAGCCACGGCCGGGTGTGCATGGCGTGATCGTGAGCACACTCCGGTCTTCTGTCAATCGACGACGGAACTGGGTCCTCCGGCGTGGGGAGAGTGCTGACGCGCGACGGAACGGTCCGCCCCCGGTCGCCGGTCCACCGCTTCACCGGGAGGGGCCGGCCGTCGCGCGACTACAGTGGGTCGGCGGCCCTCGACCAGCCGTGCCACCGCCGCCACAGAGAGGACACCGCCGCGCCGTGTCGCTCCTGCGCTCGCTCCGCGACCCCGCCGACCTCCGGGCGCTGCCCGCCGAGCAGCTGCCCGCGCTGGCCGCGGAGATCCGTGACGCGCTGGTCACCAGCGTCGCCCGGACCGGCGGCCACCTCGGTCCCAACCTCGGCACCGTCGAGCTGACCATCGCCCTGCACCGGGTGTTCGAGTCGCCGCGCGAGCCGATCGTCTTCGACACCGGCCACCAGGCCTACGTGCACAAGATGCTCACCGGCCGCGTCGAGGGCTTCGACCGGCTGCGCCAGCGCGGCGGGCTCTCGGGCTACCCGAGCCGGGCCGAGAGCGAGCACGACTGGGTCGAGAACAGCCACGCCTCCACCGCCCTGTCCTACGCCGACGGCCTGGCCAAGGCCTTCGCCGTCCGCGGCGACACCCGCCCCGTCGTCGCCGTCGTCGGCGACGGCGCCCTCACCGGCGGCATGGCCTGGGAGGCGCTCAACAACATCGCCGCCGCGCAGGACCGGCCGGTCGTCATCGTCGTCAACGACAACGGCCGGTCCTACTCGCCGACCATCGGCGGCGTGGCCGACGCGCTGGCCGGCCTGCGCCTGCGCCCGGGCTACGAGCAGGCGCTGCTGGCCATCCGCCAGGCGCTGCACCGCGCGCCGGTGCTGGGCTCGGCGCTCTACGACGCGCTGCACGGGCTCAAGAAGGGCGTCAAGGACGTGCTCTCGCCGCAGGGCATGTTCGAGGACCTCGGCCTCAAGTACGTCGGCCCCGTCGACGGCCACGACGTCGAGGTCCTGGAGTCGGCGCTGCGCCGGGCGCGGTCCTTCGGCCGGCCGGTGATCGTCCACGCGGTCACCACCAAGGGCTTCGGCTACCCGCCGGCCGAGACCGACCAGATCGACGCCTGGCACGCCACCGGCGTCTTCGATCCCGACAGCGGGGTCGGTCCCGTCGCGGCGCGGGACTGGACGGCGGCCTTCTCCGACGAGCTGGTGCGCATCGGCGCCGAGCGGGCCGACGTCGTCGCCGTCACCGCCGCGATGCTGCACCCCACGGGCCTGGCCGGCTTCGCCGAGCGGTTCCCCGAGCGCACCTTCGACGTCGGCATCGCCGAGCAGCACGCGCTGACCAGCGCCGCCGGCATGGCGATGGCCGGGCTGCACCCGGTGGTCGCGGTCTACTCGACGTTCCTCAACCGGGCCTTCGACCAGCTGCTCATGGACGTCGCGCTGCACGGGCAGCCGGTCACCGTCGTCCTCGACCGGGCCGGGGTCACCGGCACCGACGGCGCCTCGCACAACGGCATGTGGGACTTCTCGATCTGCTCGGTGGTCCCGGGGCTGCGCATGGCGGCGCCGCGTGACGAACCGACCCTGCGCGAGGCGCTGCGGGAGGCGGTCGCGGTGACCGACGGCCCCACGGTCGTGCGCTTCCCGAAGGGCCCGCCGCCGGTGGACATCCCGTCGCTGGAGCGGCGCGGGCCGGTCGACGTGCTGCGGCACGGCGGGGACCGGCCCGACGTCCTGCTGGTCGCCGTCGGCTCGATGGTGCCGACCTGCCTGGCCGCCGCCGAGCGGGCCGCCGACCACGGCATCGGGGTGACCGTCGTCGACCCGCGCTGGGTGCTGCCGGTCGCCGACGAGCTGGTCGAGCTGGCCGGCGAGCACCGGCTGGTGGTCACCGTCGAGGACTGCGGGCGGGCCGGCGGGGTCGGCGCGACCCTGACCCAGGCGCTGCAGGACCGCCAGGTCGACGTGCCGGTGCGGGCGCTGGGCCTGCCGCAAGCCTTCCTCGAGCACGGCAGCCGGGGCCAGGTGCTGGCCGACTGCGGCCTGACCGAGCAGGACGTCGCCCGGCGCATCGCCGAGTGGACCGCGGTGGTCAGCGAGCGCTCCGACACACCGGCCACAGCGCCCGTGGACGGCGCCCAGCAGTGATCGCCGAGATCCAGGTCGCGCCCTCGCCGGCCGGGACGCCGGAGGACCCGCACGCCTTCGTCGAGGCCGCGGTGCGCGTCATCCAGGCCTCCGGGCTGCGGTACGAGGTCGGCGCCCTCGGGACGACGCTCGAGGGCGACGCCGACGCGGTGTGGGCCACGCTGCGGGCGGCGCACGAGGCGATGCTCGCCGCCGGTGCCACGGCCGGCATCTCGCACGTCAAGATCGCCTCGGTGGACCGCACGATGGACAGCCTTACGCGCAGGTTCCGCTGAGACGACGAACGGCCGACCCGCACGCGAGGCCCCGTCCGTCGTCCGGTGTGCACTTCCGCGGACGTGCACAACCGGCGCCCGGCCGTCTGTGCCGTCGACCTCGCCGTGTGGTGCCCGACCTCAGCCCGCAGCGTGAGGTCGGGCACCGCGGCGTCCGGTCCGGCGTGACCGGCGGCGCGCGGGGGTGAGCCAGGGCGGCCCGGGACGGCGAACGGCCCGGGCCCCGCGCGGGGACCCGGGCCGTCGTCGTCCGGTGTGCACTTCCGCGGAAGTGGTCAGGGCTCAGGTGGGGAGGCTGGCCACGCCCCTCGGCAGGAACCGCGAGCCGGTCACCCGCTCGGAGACGCCGGCGCGGTCGAGGTACGCCGAGATGCCGCCCAGCCAGAACGGCCAGCCGGCGCCCAGGAGCATGCACAGGTCGATGTCCTGCACGGCCTGCACGACGCCCTCGTCGAGCATCAGCCGGACCTCCTGGGCCAGCGCGTCGACGGCGCGCTCGCGCACCTGCTCCTCCGACAGCGGCGAGTCGCCGGCGTCGATGCCCTCGAGCTCGGGGTCGACGACGCCGGGCTCGGAGTACACCGAGGTCTTGCCCAGCTCGACCATCCGCCGCAGCCCCTCGCCGACGGCGAACCGGTCGGGGAAGGCCTCGTGCATCCGCTCGGCCACGTGCAGGGCGACCGGCGGGCCGACCAGCGTGAGCAGCTCGAACGGCGTCATCGGCAGGCCCAGCGGGTCCAGCGCCCGGTCGGCGACGGCCACGGGCGTTCCCTGCTCGACGGCGGCGGTGACCTCGCCGAGGAAGCGGGTCAGCAGCCGGTTGACCACGAACGCCGGGGCGTCGGCCACCAGCACGCACGACTTCTTCAGCTGCTTGCCGACGGCGAACGCGGTGGCCAGCGTGGCGTCGTCGGTCCGCTCGGCGCGCACCACCTCCAGCAGCGGGAGCACCGCCACCGGGTTGAAGAAGTGCAGGCCCACGACCCGCTCGGGGTGCTCGAGCTTGGAGGCCATCTCGGTCACCGACAGCGCGGAGGTGTTGGTGGCGAGCACGCACTCGGCCGACACGACCGCCTCGACCTCGGCGAACACCTGCTGCTTGACCGACATCTCCTCGAAGACGGCCTCGATCACGAGGTCGGCGTCGGCGAAGACCGCCTTGTCCAGGGCGCCGGTGACCATGCCCTTGAGCCGGTTGAGCCGGTCCGGCGACAGCCGGCCGCGGGCGGCCAGCTTCTCCAGCTCCCCGTGCACGTAGCCCACGCCCTTGTCGACGCGCGCCTGGTCGACGTCGGTGAGGACGACCGGCACCTCCAGCTGCCGCACGAACAGCAGCGCCAGCTGGGAGGCCATCAGGCCCGCGCCGACGACGCCGACCTTGGTGACCTTCCGGGCCAGGGACCTGTCCGGGGCGCCGGCCGGCCGCTTGGCCCGCTTGTTCACGAGGTCGAACGAGTACAGCGAGGCCCGCAGCTCGTCGCTCATCAGCAGGTCGGTGAGCGCCTCGTCCTCGGCGGCGGTGCCGGCGGTGAACGCCTCGCCCTCGACCCCGTTGCGGGCCAGGTCGAGCAGCTCGACGGCGCGCAGCGCGCCGGGGGAGGCGTTGCGGGTGCGGGCCGCCACGATCCCCCGGGCCCGCTCGACGGCGGTGTCCCACGCGGTGCGGTCGACCTCGGGGCGGGGCACGACGACGTCGCCGTCGAGCACGCCGGCGGCCCACTCCAGCGAGCGCTCGAGGAAGTCGGCCGGCTCGAAGACGGCGTCGGCGATGCCGAGCGCCGCCGCCTTCGGGGCCGGGGTCATCCGGTTCTGCGAGAGGGCGTTCTCGACGACGACGGTCACCGCCGCGTCGATCCCGACGAGGTCCGGCAGCAGCTGCGTGCCGCCCCAGCCGGGCACCAGGCCGAGGAAGACCTCGGGGAAGGCGACCAGCGCCGTCGAGGCGATCGTGCGGTGGTGGCAGTGCAGCGCCAGCTCCAGGCCGCCGCCGAGGGCCACGCCGTTGACGAACGCGAACGTCGGGACCGCCGAGTCCTTGAGCCGGCGGAACACCCGGTGCCCGGTCCGGGCCATCTCCCGCGCCTGGTCGGCGGAGGTGACCGCCGGGACGCCGGAGAGGTCGGCGCCGACGGCGAAGACGAACGGCTTGCCGGTGACGGCGATGGCCGCCGGCGCCGGGGTGTGCGCCTCGATCTCGTCGAGCGCGGCGTCGAGCGAGGCCAGCCCGCCGGGGCCGAAGGTGGAGGGGCGGGTGTGGTCGTGCCCGTTGTCCAGGGTGACCAGGGCGATCTCACCGGCCAGGCCGGGCACCCGCAGGTACCGCACCCGCGCGGTGGTCACGACCTCGGTGTCGAAGACGGCAGTCGTCACTTGGTGGTGCCCTCCCAGTTCGGGTTCTCCCAGATCACCGTGGCGCCCATGCCCAGGCCCACGCACATGGCGGTCAGGCCGTAGCGGACGTCGGGCCGCTCGGCGAACTGGCGGGACAGCTGGGTCATCAGCCGGACGCCGGAGGAGGCCAGCGGGTGGCCGACGGCGATGGCGCCGCCCCAGGTGTTGACCCGCGGGTCGTCGTCGGCGATGCCGAAGTGGTCGAGGAAGGCCAGGACCTGGACGGCGAAGGCCTCGTTGAGCTCGAACAGGCCGATGTCGTCGATGGTCAGGCCGGTGCGGGCCAGCGCGCGCTCGGTCGAGGGGACCGGGCCGACACCCATGACCTCGGGCGCGACGCCGACGAAGCCGTAGCCGACCAGCCGCATGCCGGCGTCGAGGCCGAGCTCGTGCGCGACCTCCTCGGCGGCGAGGATGCAGCCGGTGGCGCCGTCGTTGAGCCCCGCGGCGTTGCCGGCGGTGACGTGCCCGTGCGGGCGGAACGGGGTCTTGAGCGTCGCCAGGCCCTCCAGGGTCGTGCCCGGCCGCGGCGGCTCGTCGACGGTGGCCAGCCCCCAGCCGTGCTCCTGCGAGCGGGTCGCCACGGTCACCAGCTCCGGGCCGATCTGCCCGTTGGCCACGGCCTTGGCGTAGCGCTGCTGGCTGGCCAGCGCGAAGGCGTCGGCCCGCTCCCGGGTCAGGTGCGGGAAGCGGTCGTGCAGGTTCTCGGCGGTGGAGCCCATGACCAGCGCCGAGCCGTCGACCAGCTTCTCGCTGAAGAACCGCGGGTTGGGGTCGGCGCCCTCGCCCATCGGGTGGCGGCCCATGTGCTCGACCCCGCCGGCGATGGCGACGTCGTAGGCGCCGAAGGCGATGCCGCTGGCGGTGGTGGTCACGGCCGTCATGGCGCCGGCGCACATGCGGTCGATCGCGTAGCCCGGCACGGACTGCGGCAGCCCCGCCAGCAGCGCGGCGGTGCGGCCGATGGTCAGCCCCTGGTCGCCGACCTGGGTGGTGGCCGCGATCGCGACCTCGTCGACGCGCTCGGGCGGCAGGGCGGGGTTGCGGCGCAGCAGCTCGCGGATGACGCGGACGACGAGGTCGTCGGCGCGCGTCTCGGCGTAGACACCCTTCGGGCCGGCCTTGCCGAAGGGGGTGCGCACGCCGTCGACGAAGACGACCTCGCGCAGCGAGCGGGACATGGGACCTCCGCAGCGGGATCGGGAACCGGCCCGAGACGGGCGCGGCACCCTGAAGTTACCCGCCGGTAACCCGTGGACCAAGCCCGACCCGACCCCTCCGGGGCGTCGGTCGGCAGAGGTGCTGCCGCGCTCCTCGCGGGTCACGGTCCGGCAACGTCACGGACGCACTCTTGCGACGGGTGTGATCCAGAGCGCATATTGGCCGCCGCACTTCTGTAGATTCCCGACGGAACGGTGGAGATCCATGGCGCGACGGCACACGATCATGACGGCCCTCGCGGCCTCCCTCGTCTTCAGCCTGGCCGCCTGTGGCGGCGACAGCGGCGGCGGAGAGGAGAGCGGCGGCGGTGGCGGTGGCGGCGAGGCCGCCGGGCGGGTCGGCGTGATCCTCCCCGACACCGAGTCCTCGGTGCGCTGGGAGAACTTCGACCGCCCCTACCTCGAGGCGGCGTTCGAGGAGGCCGGTGTCGAGTACGACATCCAGAACGCCGAGGGTGACGCGCAGCGGCAGGCGACCATCGCCGAGCAGATGATCACCGAGGGGGCGACCGTCCTCGCGATCGTGAACCTCGACTCGGCGTCGGGCGCGCAGATCCAGGAGCAGGCGTCCAACGAGGGCGTCGCCACGATCGACTACGACCGGCTGACCCTGGGCGGCACCGCGGAGTACTACGTCTCCTTCGACAACACCGAGGTCGGCCGGCTGCAGGGCCAGGGCCTGCAGCAGTGCCTGGAGGCCAACGGCGTCACGCAGGGCAACATCGCGTTCCTCAACGGCTCCCCGGACGACAACAACGCGACGCTGTTCTCGTCGGGCGCCCACGAGATCCTCGACCCGCTGACGCAGTACACCCAGGTCGCCGAACAGGCCGTGCCCGACTGGGACAACCAGGAGGCGGCGACGATCTTCGAGCAGATGTACACCCAGGCCGGCGGCAACATCCAGGGCGTGCTGGCCGCCAACGACGGCCTCGCCAACTCGGTGATCCAGATCCTGGAGCGCAACAACGCCGCGGGCCAGTCGAACGTGACCGGTCAGGACGCCACCGTCGAGGGGCTGCAGAACATCCTCGCCGGTGACCAGTGCATGACGGTCTACAAGTCGGTCCGCGAGGAGGCCAACGCGCTCGCCGAGCTGGCCGTCGCGCTCATCAACGGTGAGGAGGGCGAGACCACCGGCACCGTGGAGGACCCCGAGGGTGGCCGCGAGGTCCCGTCGGTCCTGCTCACCCCCGTCGCGATCTTCCGGGACAACGTCGGCGACGTCGTCGAGGACGAGTTCGTGAGCGCCGAGGAGCTCTGCACCGGCGAGTTCGCCGCCGCCTGCCAGGAGCTCGGGATCGAGTAGTGGTCAACGGCCGCCGGGGCGTCGATGATGGGCGCCCCGGCGGCTGCTGTCCCAGCCCCACCAGCACGACCGAGAGGCCCGGCGTGTCCGCACCCACCGACCGTCCCCAGGACGTCACCCCCACCCTGGAGCTCCGCGGCGTCAACAAGAGCTTCGGCGCCATCCAGGTCCTGCACGACGTGCACATGAAGGTCTATCCCGGCCAGGTCACCGCGCTGGTCGGCGACAACGGCGCGGGCAAGAGCACGCTCATCAAGTCCATCGCCGGCATCCACCCGATCGACTCCGGCGAGTTCGTCTTCGAGGGCCGGCCGGTCACCGTCACCGGCCCACGCGACGCCGCCGCGCTCGGGATCGAGGTCGTCTACCAGGACCTCGCCCTGGCCGACAACCTCGACGTCGTCCAGAACATGTTCCTCGGCCGCGAGCGCAGGAACGGCATCGTCCTCGACGAGTCGTCCATGGAGGTGGCCGCGCGGGACACCCTCGCCAAGCTCTCGGTGCGCACGCTGAAGTCCGTGCGCCAGCTGGTCTCCAGCCTCTCCGGCGGCCAGCGGCAGACGGTCGCGATCGCCAAGGCCGTGCTGTGGGAGTCCAAGCTGGTCATCCTCGACGAGCCGACCGCCGCCCTCGGCGTCGCGCAGACCCGGCAGGTGCTCGACCTCGTCCGGCGGCTGGCCGACACCGGTCACGCGGTGGTCTTCATCAGCCACAACATGGTCGACGTCTTCGAGGTCGCCGACCGCGTCGCGGCCCTGTACCTGGGCCGGATGGCGGCCGACATCCCCATCTCCCAGGTCGACCGGCCGCAGGTCATCGAGCTCATCACGGCGGGCCGGTCGGGCAACCTGGGCATCGCACCCGCCGACGCCGCAGCGGTGGAGGTCTGAGCATGTCCAGCACCATCTCCAAGCCGACGAGCGCACAGGAGCCCGGCGGCGCGCCGTCGGGCTTCGAGGCCGATCGCAGCGCCGACACCCTCGGCGGCACGGTACGGGCGTACCTCGACCGCGTCCGAGGCGGTGACCTGGGTGCGCTGCCCGCCGTCCTCGGCATCGTCGTCCTCGGGCTGCTGTTCTTCGTGCTGCGGCCCGAGACGTTCCTGACCCCGCGCAACATGGCCAACCTGGCCGACCAGGCGGCGCCGATCATCATCCTGGCGATGGGCCTGGTCTTCATCCTGCTGCTGGGCGAGATCGACCTGTCCGCCGGTGTGGTCAGCGGCGTCTGCGCCGCGGTCATGGCCAAGCTGCTCGCCGACGCCGGTGCACCGTGGTACGTCGCCGTGGGGGCAGCCCTGCTCACCGGCGTGCTCATCGGCCTGTTCACCGGCAGCCTCGTCGGACTGATCGGCATCCCGTCGTTCGTCGTCACACTGGCGCTCTTCCTCGGCTGGCAGGGCTTCACGCTGCGGCTCATCGGCGAGGGCGGGACGGTGCCGGTGCGCGACCCGGTGATCTCGGCGATCAGCGACCGGAACCTGCCGGTCGTCCTCGGCTGGGTCCTCGCCCTGCTGACCATCGCCGCGTACGCGGCGCTGCAGCTCAACCGGTTCCGCGTCCAGCGGGCCAAGGGGCTCGCGCACGCCCCGCTCGCCGTGGTCCTCGTGCGGATCGGCGTCATCGCCGCCGTCGTCGTCGTGGTCACGGCGGTGCTGAGCGTCGACCGGGCCCCGGCTCCCGGCGTGGTCCTCGCCGGCATCCCCTACGCCATCCCGCTGGTGGTCATCCTGCTGCTGGCGCTGACCTTCGTGCTCGGCCGCACGAGCTTCGGCCGGCACGTCTACGCGGTCGGGGGCAACGCGGAGGCGTCCCGCCGGGCGGGCATCAGCGTCACCCGGATCCGGGTGGCGGTGTTCGTCATCGGCTCGACCCTGGCGGCGATCAGCGGCATCGTCGCGGCCGCCCGGCTCGGCTCGGTGGCGCCGGGCTCCGGCGGCGGCAACACGCTGCTCTACGCCGTCGGCGCCGCGGTCATCGGTGGCACCAGCCTCTTCGGTGGCCGGGGCCGGGTGCGCGACGCGGTCCTCGGTGGCCTGGTGGTGGCGATCATCGCCAACGGCCTGGGCCTGCTGGGTACCGAGGCGTACCTCAACTTCATCATCACCGGCGGGGTGCTCCTGCTGGCCGCCAGCGTCGACGCGCTGGCCCGGCGGCGGGCCGCGGCCACCGGCCACTGACGCCACGAGGCTCCGCCGTCCGGCACCGGACGGCGGACCCTCGCCGGTTCAGGCGCGGGAGAGCGCGTCGGCGAGCAGGTCGCGGGTCAGCTCGACCTGCCACTCGCGGGCCCCGCCGGCCCGCAGCGCCGCGGCGACCGCGTCGGGGTCGCGCGGCTCGGGCGGGGTCCACATCAGCCGCCGGACCAGGTCGGGGGAGAGCAGGTTCTCCACCGGCACCGCGTGCTTGTCGGCCAGCTCGGCCAGCCCCGTCCGGGCGGCCTGCAGGCGGGTGGCCGCGGCCGGGTCGCGGTCGGCCCACCGGTTGACCGGCGGCGGCCCCTCACCCGGGCGGCTCTGCAGCGGCAGCTCCGACTCCGGCAGCGCGCGGCCGCGGGCCAGCGCCCCGAACCACGTCGTCACCAGCCGGCGGTTGGCCCGGCCCCGGAACACCGGCAGCTCGAGCAGGGCCGCCTCGCTCTGCGGGTCGGCCTGGACGGCGGACACCATCGCGGAGTCGGGCAGCACCCGGCCCGGGGCGATGTCGCGCCGGCGGGCCAGGTCGTCGCGGGCCTGCCACAGCGACCGCAGCATCCCCAGCTGGCGGCGGCTGCGCAGCCCGTGCACACCGGAGGTGCGCCGCCACGGGTCCTGCCGCGGGGCGGGCGGCCCGGCGGCGAGGACGGCGGCGAACTCCTGCCGGGCCCAGTCGGTCTTGCCCTGGTCGGCCAGCAGCGCGGCGAGCGCGTCGCGCAGGTCGACGAGCACCTCGACGTCGAGGGCGGCGTAGACCAGCCACTCCTCCGGCAGCGGGCGGGTGCTCCAGTCGGCGGCGGAGTGGCCCTTGACCAGCGAGTACCCGAGCAGGGACTCCACGACCGCGGCCAGACCCACCCGCGGCAGGCCGGCGAGGCGGGCGGCGAGCTCGGTGTCGAAGATGCGCGCCGGGACCATCCCGATCTCCGCGAGGCAGGGCAGGTCCTGGCTGGCCGCGTGCAGCACCCACTCCTCGTCGGCGATGGCGGCCTGGACGGCGGAGAGGTCGTCGAACGGGACGGGGTCGACCAGGCCGGTGCCGGCGCCCGCGCGGCGCAGCTGCACCAGGTAGGCGCGCTGCCCGTAGCGGTAGCCCGACGCGCGCTCGGCGTCGACGGCGACCGGACCGCTGCCCGCGCGCAGCGCCTCGGCGTAGCCGGCGAGGGCCGCGGGGGTGTCGATGACCGGCGGCAGGCCGTCGCGCGGGGCGAGCAGCGGCACGGGGGCGGGCGCGGCGTCGTCGTCCGGGGAGACGTCGGGCAGGGGGTCGGTGCTCAGTTGCCGTCCACCTTCTCGCCCGTGTCGGTCCGTGCGTCCGCCGCCGCTGTCCCGGCTCCCGGCGGCCTCGGCCGGCCGGTGCGGACCCGGGGAGTGCCGGACTCCCCGGTGCCGATCCTAGTTGCCGTCGTCGACGGAGCCGGAGGGACCCAGCAGGGAGACGCCGGGCGGGGGCAGCCCGGCCGCGGTGCCGAGGACCTCCAGCCAGGCGTCGAGGTGCCGGTCCAGGGCGGTGTCCCCGGCGGTCCAGGAGGCGCGGATCTCGACGTCGACGGAGTGCTCGGGGCCGGCGAGGTCGCCGAAGCGGGTGGACGCGGTCCGGGTCACCGTGCCACCGAGCGCGTGCGCCGCGGCGCCGCTGCCGGCCAGCGCCTCGGTCAGCCAGCTCCAGGCGACCTCGGAGAACATCGCGTCGTCGACCATGTGCTCGTCGGTGCTGGCCGACAGGTAGCCGACGCAGCGGGTGGTGCCGTGCCACGACTCGTGCCCGGCGGGGTCGTACAGCACGATGAACCGGCCGACGGCGAGCTCGACCTCCTCCTCGCCCTCGCCCTCGGTCACCCGGATGCCGAGTGCGTGGGCGAAGGGCGCGAGCCGCTGCGGAGCGGGGATGGTCTCGACGACGATCTCGGGGCGGGTCCGCAGCGCGGTGAGCGAGGCGATGCCGGCGGCGAAGTCGGCGGGTGGGGGGTCGGGAGCCGCGCGGGCACCGGCACCCTCCCGGGGACCGGCCACGCTGCGAGGCTCCACGCTCGCAGGGTAGGGCCCCGGGCCCGGTCTGTCTCGGACTCGCCGCTGGTGGGCGGCCCGGGACGGGCCCGCGGCGACCGCCGGGCACCGGGCGGGCGCCCGCCCGCCGTGCCCGGGTCTGGGAGGATCGACCGTCGTGAGCACCGCTGCCGCCCGTCCGTCGTCCCCCGCCGACTCGGACCTCGTCCGCGCCGCGCGCGGCCTCCCGGTCGACCGGACGCCGGTGTGGTTCATGCGGCAGGCCGGCCGCTCGCTGCCGGAGTACCGGGCGCTGCGCGCCGGGACGGCGATGCTCGGGGCCTGCCAGGACCCCGACCTGGTCACCGAGATCACCCTGCAGCCGGTCCGCCGGCACGGCGTGGACGCCGCGATCCTCTTCTCCGACATCGTGCTGCCGCTCGTGGTGGCCGGCGTGGACGTCGAGATCAAGCCCGGCGTCGGCCCGGTGGTCGCCGACCCGGTGCGCACGGTGGCCGACGTCGACGCGCTGCCCGACCTCGAGCCCGACCGGCTGGACTTCCTCGCCACCGCGGTGCGCCGGCTGGTCGCCGAGCTCGGGCCCACGCCGCTCATCGGGTTCGCCGGGGCGCCGTTCACGCTGGCGACCTACCTCATCGAGGGCGGCCCGTCGAAGGAGCACGCCCGCACCAAGGCCTTCATGTACGCCGAGCCCGAGGCGTGGTCCCGGCTGCTCGACCGGCTCGCCGTGTCCGCGGCGACGTTCCTGCGGGTGCAGGTCGACAACGGCGCCTCCGCGGTGCAGCTGTTCGACTCCTGGGCCGGGGTGCTGTCGGCGGCCGACTACGGCACCCGCGTGCTGCCGCACTCCCGCGCGGTGTTCGACGGGCTCGGCGACCGCGACGTGCCGCGCGTCCACTTCGGCGTCGGCACCGGTGAGCTGCTCGCGCTGATCGGCGACGCCGGCGCCGACGTCGTGGGCGTCGACTGGCGGGTGCCGCTCGACGAGGCCGCGCGGCGGGTCGGCCCGCAGCGCTCGCTGCAGGGGAACCTCGACCCGGCCGTGCTGCTGGCCGACCGGGGGACCGTCGACCGCGAGGTGCGCCGGGTGGTCGAGCAGGGCCGCGCCGCCCGCGGGCACGTGTTCAACCTCGGCCACGGCGTGCTGCCCGAGACCGACCCCGGGGTGCTCACCCACGTCGTCGAGCTGGTCCACGAGCTCACCGCGCGATGAGCCGGCTGGTCGTCGTCGGGGCCGGCGTCACCGGGCTGGCCGCCGCGTACGCCTGGTCGCGGGAGCGGCCCGGCGACGAGGTGGTCGTGGTGGAGGCCGGCGGGCGGATCGGCGGCAAGCTCGACCGGGTCGAGCTGGCCGGCACCTGGTACGACACCGGCCCCGAGGCGGTGCTCGCCCGGGTGCCCGAGGCCGTCGAACTGGTGGCGGAGCTCGGGCTCGCCGACCGGCTGGTCGCCCCCTCGACCACGCAGGCCTCGATCGTGCTGCCCGACGGCCGCCACCCGCTGCCGCCGGGCACCGTGCTGGGCGTGCCGACGTCGGCCGACGGGCTGGCCGGGGTGCTCACCCCCGACGGCGTCGCGCGGGTGCGCGCGGAGGCCGACCTGCCGCCGCTGCGGCTGGACGGCGACGTCTCGGTGGGCGCGCTGCTGCGCGCCCGGCTCGGCGACGAGGTGGTCGACCGGCTGGTCGAGCCGCTGCTGGGCGGGGTCTACGCCGGCCGGCCCGACGACCTCTCGCTGGCGGCGACCATGCCGGCACTGGCCGCGCAGCTGCCGCACGCCGACAGCGTGCTCGCCGCCGCGGTGGCCGCCCGGGACGCGGGGGCGCGCAGCCGCGGGGACGCCGACGGGCCGGTGTTCGTCACCGTCGCCGACGGGATCGGGGCGCTGCCGGAGGCGCTGGTGGCGGCGTCCCGGGCGCACGTCCGGCTCCGCACGCCCGCCCACGCGCTGCGCCGGGCGCACGGACGGCTCGAGGTCGCCGTCGGCCCGGTCGCGGCGCCGGAGGTGATCGAGGCCGACGCCGTCGTCGTCACCGCGCCCGCGGGCAAGGCCGCGCGGCTGCTCGCCGGGATCGCGCCGGGCGCCGTCGAGCCGCTGCGCGGCATCCCGTACGCGTCGATGGCCGTGGTGGCGATGGCCTTCCCCGCCCAGCCGGTCGACGCCGGGTCGGGGCTGCTGGTGCCGCCGGTGACCGGGCGGCTGGTCAAGGGCGTCACGGTGTCGTCGTCGAAGTGGCCGCACCTGTCCGGCGACGGCCTGCTGCGGGTGCGCGCGTCGGTGGGCCGCTACGGCGACGAGGTGGAGCTGCAGCGCGACGACGACGACCTCACCGCCGCGGTCGTGGCCGACGTCGCCGACCTGCTCGGGCTCGAGCGCCGGGAGCCGGTGGCGACGCACCTGGCCCGCTGGGGCGGGGGACTGCCGCAGTACCTGGTCGGCCACCCGCAGCGGGTGGTCGCGATCCGCGAGGCGGTGGCCGCGGTGCCCGGCCTGGCGGTGGCCGGGGCGGCCTACGACGGCGTCGGCGTGCCGGCCTGCGTCCGCGGTGCCCGGCGCGCGGTCGAGGCGCTGCGCTAGCTGCCGCGGGCGCGGGTGGCGGTGGCGAGCTGTGTGCGGTTGGTCAGCCCCAGCTTGCCCAGGGAGTTCCGCACGTGGCTCTCCACCGTGCGCTCGGACAGGAACAGCCGCTCGGCGATCTGCCGGTTGGCGAGTCCCTCGGCCACGAGCTCGGCGATCTCGCGCTCACGGGTGGTCAGCGGATCCGCGCGGCGGGCCGCCTGCCGGGCGCGCTCGACCAGCGCGGCGGCCTCGCGCTCCGCGCGGGGCATCCCGAGGCGGCGCGCCTCGCCGGCCGCGACCCGGGCGAGCTCGGCCGCGCGGGCGACCTCGTCCCGGAGGCCGCGGTCGAGCAGGGCGGCGGCCAGACCGATGCGGTCGTTGACCGCCGCGGGCCGGGCACCGGTGTGCGTGTCGGTCGCCAGTGCCTGCTGGAACCAGCCGATCGCCTCGTCGAGGCGGCCGCGCACGACGGCGAGGCGGCCCAGCAGGACGGCGACCGAGCCCTGGCCGTACACCCCCGCGCCGGTGGCCGCGTACGGGCGAGCGACCAGCTGCCGGTGCACGAGCTCCGCGGCGGTCACGTCGGCGAACGCCTCCACCAGCGGGACGACGTTGACGTCGACGCCCGAGGAGCCGACGAAGTCCGGCTCGGCCAGCTGATGCCGGAGGGCCTCGTACCGGGCAGCTGCCTCGTCCCGTCGCTCCTCCAGCAGCGCGAGCAGCGCCCGGGTCACCTGGACGATCGGCGTGGCGTCGGCGCGGGCCAGGGCGGCGCGGGCCTCGGCGCTCCACTCCCTCGTGTCGCCGGTGACCAGTGCGTGCTGCAGCGCGAAGGCATGGGACAACCCCACCGTCGAGACGTCCGCGGCCAGCTGGTCCAGGCCGACCTCCCGGGCTTCGGCGTTGAGCGCGAGTGCCTCGGGGAACCGGCCGCGCAGCGCCGCGACCGACGCCCGCAGCCGGAGGTCGTGCCACCGCACCAGTGGCAGCCTGGTCCGCCGGGCCAGGTCGGAGATCCGCGCGAGCTCGTCGTCCACCGTGGTCGTGTCGCCGGTCTCCATGCCGGCGTCGATCCGCCACCTCGCCCCCCAGAGCGCGGCCAGCGGCTGACCGGAGGCGGCGGAGTGCTCGATCGCGAGGAGCCCCAGGCGCGCCTGCTCGCGCGCGTCGACGGCGGTGGGGCTCGCCTTCATCCGGGCCCGCACGGCGTCGATCACCGCGCCCGGGTCGCCGCAGCGCTCGGCCAGCTCCAGCGCCTCGACCGCCAGGGGTGCGGCCGCGCCCAGCCGGCCGGCCTCGGCGAGGGTCGAGGCGGCCTGCGACAGCAGGAGTGAGCGGAGCCCCGGGTCCCGATCGGCGTCCACCGCATCGAGCGCGCGCTCGCACATGCCGACCAGCGCCGTGCTCCGGCCCGGGACGGCGACGTCGTGCACCGCGAGCGCCGCCGCCGCCATGAGGTCGGACCGGCCACGGCCGGCTGCCGCCTCCGACGCGGCGACCGCGTGCTCGAGTGCCGGACCGAACCGACCGGCGCGGAATTCCGCCGTCGCCAGGTCGACGAGCAGAGCGGCCCGTTCCTCGTCGTCCGCCCCCGCCCGCCGGGCCGACTCCAGGGCGCTCGACAGGAACCGGGACGCGTCCTCGAAGGCCAGCGTGCGGGTGGCGGTGTCCGCGGCGCGCCGCGCCCAGGCCACCGCCCGGTGCGGCGCCTCCGGGCCGGCAGCGCGCAGCCAGTGGCCGGCCACGAGCCCGGCGGCCGGGGCGTCGTCGGCGAGCAGCCGCTCGAGCGCCTCGGCGCACCGCCGGTGCAGCTCCTCACGGGTGCTCGGCGCCAGGTCGCCGTAGATCGCGTCCCGCACCACTGCGTGTGCGAACCGCCGTCGGCCCGGGACGTCGGGGAGGACGGTGAGGACCCCCGCGCGCACGGCGTCGTCCAGTCCGGCGTGCACCTGCTCGATCGGCCGGCCGGTGACCGCGCCCAGCTCTGCGGCGTCCACCTCCTCGCCGAGCACCGCGGCGGTGTCCAGGAGGTCGAGGACGGCCGGCGGCAGGGTGGCCAGCGTCGTCCGGACGACGTGGCGCAGCTCCGACCCCTCGGCCGCGCCGTCGCCGGCCGAGCCGAGCACCCGGACGACCGCCCGCAGGTACAGCGGGTTGCCCCCGCTGCGCCGGTGCGCGACCCGCGCCGCGTCCCGGTCCCCGCCGACGTACGCGCGGACGTCGTCCTCGGTCAGCGGGTCCAGCCGCAGCGACCGCGTCGCCGGTCGCCGCAGCAGCTCCGGCAGGGTGCGGTCCAGCAGGTCCGCACCGGTACCGGCGGGCTCCCGGTACGTGCCGACGACGAGCAGCCGCGAGCCGTGCAGCTCGCCGGCGAGGTGGCGCAGCAGCCGCAGCGACGTCTCGTCGGCCCAGTGCAGGTCCTCCAGGACGACGACCAGCGGGGCGCGTGCGGCGGACTCGACCACCGCATCGGTCGCGGTCGCGACGAAGCGGAAGCGCGCCGCCTCGGGATCGGCGCTGCGCTCGCGGAGGAGGTCGACCTCCGACAGCGCCTCGGCCACCGCGGACTGCACGTCCGGGCGGGTGCGCAGCACCCGCCGCCACGGCCAGAGCGGCGGTGCACCGGGATCGTCGACGCAACGTCCCCAGGCGACGGCCGGGGCGGCCGCGGTGGCCTCCTCGACGGTCCGGGTCTTGCCGATGCCGGCCGGTCCCGACACCAGCACGAGACCCCCGCCGCCGTGCCCGGCTGCGGTGACGCAGGTCCTCAGCTCGCGGAGCTCGGCGTCGCGGCCGACGAACGGGCCGCCGTCGGCTCCCGTCCGTGCGGTCGCCACACGGCGCAGTATCCCGGTCCTCCCGGCGTGCGAGAACGCGTTCCCGCGCGTGGAGGGCCCGACCTCCGTACCTCGGTTGCGTGCTCCCACGGATGTCCGGGACCGCCCGCCGCCGGATCGTCTCTCCCACCGGGGCGCGGACGTCGCCCCACCGAGGAGGGAGAGACCGTGTACGCCACCATCCACGGGTTCCGGATCACGGCCGGCCACGGGCCGGGCGTCCGGGAGGTCGTCGACGGCTGCCTGCCCGCCGGCGCCGCGCCCGCCGGGCTCATCGTGCTCGACGACGTCGAGGACCCGGGCCGCGGCACCGTCGTCGCGCTCTGGGCCGACGAGCCGGCCACCGACCGGGTCTACCGGGTCACCGACGAGCTGCACGGTCGCGCCACCGGGCGTCGCCCGCTGTTCGCCCAGGTCACCTGGCTCGACACCGGGGGCGACCCGGCGCGGGCGGATGCCGCCGAGCACGGCGGCCGGGACCGGATCTGGCCGGCGGTGCGGGACATCGACGGCATCGTCGAGGTCCTCGCGCTGCGCAGCACCGACGACCGGATCGTCGTCATCGGGCTGGCCACCGCCACCGAGACCCGCGACCGGGTGCAGCAGGCCGTGGTGCGCACGGAGCTGCTCCCGGACGAGGACCCGGCGCTGCTGCCGGGACACGACCGGGTCGAGATGGCGCGGGTCCTGCTCGCCGAGCTGCCGACGGGGGTGCGGTCGTGACCGCCCCGCTGCGCGCCCGGCCGGCCACCGCCGGCACGTGGACCGTCTCCGACAGCCGCACCCGGATCGCCTTCGCCGTCGGCAACCTCGGCCGGGTCGCGCACGGCACGGTGACGTGCCGCACGGGCTGGGTGGAGCTGGACGTCTCGGGCGACCCGGTCCGGGCGTCCGCCGACCTGGACCTGGACACCCTGGACACCGGCATCGCCAAGCGGGACCGCGACCTGCGCAGGCCGGGCCTGCTCGACATCGACCGGCACCCGGTGATGACCTGGCGTTGCGACCGGTTCGTCCCCACCGGCGACGGGGGGTGGACGGCGGAGGGCGAGCTGTCCGTGCGCGGGACGACGGCGCCGCTCACGGTGACCGGCCGGCCCGAGGCGGCGCTCGACGGCGACCGGCTCCGGGTCCGGGCGCAGGCCGAGCTGGACCGGACGGCGGTCGGCATCCGTGCGCCCGCGTTCCTCATCGGGCGGCGCGTCTCGATCACCGTCGACGCCTGGTTGGTCGCGCCCGGCGGGTGATCCGGCCGGTCGGCCGCAGTGGCGGTGGACACCGCCACTGCGGCCGCCACGTCGTCACCGGTGCACCAGGAGGGTCGGCCTGCCGCAGGCCGCCGAACCCCCCGGGCAGCCCGGGGGACAATGAGGACATGAGCGAGCAGAGCACCGAACAGCGCAGCGTCGGCAAGCGGGCCAACGAGCTCAACGCCCTCATCCGCTACACGATGTGGTCGGTGTTCCGGCTGGCCCGCCCGCTCGCCGACGAGCAGCGCACCGCCGTCGCCGACGAGGTGGCCGGGCTGTTCGAGGAGCTCGCGGGCAAGGGCGTCGTCGTCCGCGGCACCTACGACGTCGCGGGCCTGCGCGCCGACGCCGACCTCATGGTCTGGTGGCACGCCGAGTCGCCCGAGGCGCTGCAGGAGGCCTACACCCGGCTGCGCCGCACCGCGCTGGGCCGGCACCTGGAGCCGGTGTGGTCGCAGATGGCGCTGCACCGCCCGGCCGAGTTCAACCGCAGCCACATCCCGGCGTTCCTCGCCGAGGAGGAGCCTCGCCGCTACGTCTGCGTCTACCCGTTCGTGCGGTCCTACGAGTGGTACCTGCTGCCCGACGAGGAGCGGCGGGACATGCTCAAGGAGCACGGCATGCAGGCCCGGCCCTACCCCGACGTCCGCGCCAACACCGTCGCCTCGTTCGGCCTGGGCGACTACGAGTGGATGCTGGCCTTCGAGGCCGACGAGCTGCACCGCATCGTCGACCTCATGCGCGACCTGCGGGCCAGCCGGGCCCGTCGGCACGTGCGCGAGGAGGTCCCCTTCTACACCGGCACCCGCAAGCCGGTGACCGAGCTGGTCGCCGACCTGCCCTGACCTCCCGGAGGGACGCCGACGTGCGGACCGTACGACGCAGCACCGTCCTCGCCGCACCCGCCGACGTCGTCTGGTCGGCGGTACGCACGCCCGCGGCCCTCGTGCACGTCGCGGCACCGGTCCTGCGCTTCCCCGCCCTGGAGGCGCGGATCCGGCCGTGGCAGGCGGGGGAGTCGGTGACGACCTGGCTGCTGCTGTTCGGGCTGCTGCCGGTGTCCCGGCACACGCTGCGGGTCGAGTCCGTCGACGACGACGCCCGCGCGGTCCGGTCGGACGAGCACGGCTCGCTCGTCCGGTCCTGGCGGCACCTGATCACGGTGACACCGCTGGACGAGGGCGGCTGCCGGTACACCGACGAGGTCGAGATCGACGCCGGACCGCTCACCGGGCCCGTGTGGCTCTTCGCCGAGGCGCTCTACCGCTGGCGGCAGCGGCGCTGGCGCCGGCTCGCGCTCGTGCTCGCCGGCGCCCGTGCCGCCGACCGGACCCGCACCGCGGGACCCGGGTCGGCGGCCTGAGCCCGCGGGCGTCAGCCCTCGGCGGGCACCAGCCGGACGGACACCGAGTTGATGCAGTAGCGGTCGCCGGTCGGCGTCTGCGGCGCGTCGTCGAAGACGTGCCCGAGGTGGCTGTGGCAGGTGCCGCAGAGGACCTCGGTGCGGACCATGCCGTGGCTGCGGTCCTCGCGGAGCACCACGTCGTCGGCCGACGACGGCTCGTAGAACGACGGCCAGCCGCAGTGCGAGTCGAACTTGGTCTCCGAGCGGAACAGCTCGGCTCCGCACGCGCGGCAGGTGTAGACGCCGACGGTCTTCGTGTCGACGTACTCGCCGGTGAACGGGCGCTCGGTGCCGGCCTGGCGCAGCACGGCGTACTCCTGCGGTGAGAGCTGGGCCCGCCACTCCTCGTCGGTCCTGGTCAGCTTGGGCTGGGGAGTGGTCGTCATGCCAGGGGGAACGGCCCGGGCGACGGGCGGATTCCCCGCCGCCACCCGCTCGACCAGGCGTCCGAGCAGGCCGGAGGGGTCGTGCAGCACCACGAGGCCGTCCCCGACGACCCGCGCCGTCCCGGGGTCCACCGGGTCGGCGGCCCAGCCCTCCGGCACGAACCCGACCTCCACCTCCAGTCCGCCGGGCAGCCGGAGGCGCCGCTCGAGCAGCGGCCCCCACCGCCGGGTCCGCACGTCGGCCACCCCGGCGCCGAACAGCCCCGCGACCGCATCCGGCCCGCGGTAGCCGTCCCGGTCCCGGGTGACGACGACGAGGTCGACGTCGGAGTCGGGCCGCGCCGTGCCGCGGGCCTGCGACCCGGCGAGCCCGACGGCGACGACGTCCGGGCGGCCCGCCGCCCAGCGGACCACCCGCCGCAGGACGCCGCGCACGTCCTCGGCGCCGCCGGCCGTCACCGGCCCAGGCCGGCCTCGCGGGCCCGCACGATGGCCTGCGCGCGGTCGGTGACCTGCAGCTTGGTCAGCACGTTGGACACGACGTTGCGCACCGTCTTCGGCGACAGGTACAGCACCGCGGCGATCTGCGCGTTGGACCGCCCGGCGGCCACCAGGTCGAGCACCTCGCGCTCCCGGGCGGTCAGCTGCGGGAACGCCGCCTCGGGGCCGGCCGGACCGGCGGCGAAGAACTCCGCGATCCGCCGGGCCAGCGCCGCGCCGAACACCGCCCCGCCGGAGGCCACGGTGGTGATCGCGCGGACGACCTCCTCCTGGTCGGCGCCCTTGAGCAGGTAGCCGCGGGCCCCGGCGCGGACGGCGGCGAACACCGTGCCGTCGTCCTCGCTCATCGTCAGCACCACCACGCCCGCCGACGGCACCTCGGCGGCGATCCGCCGCGTGGCCTCGATGCCGTCGAGCACCGGCATCTGCACGTCCATGACCACGACGTCGGGCAGGTGCTCGCGGACCACCGCGACCGCCTCGGCCCCGTCGGCGGCGGTGCCGACGACGGTCAGCCCCGGCACCGAGCCGAGCAGCAGCGCCAGCCCGTCCCGGTAGACCGGGTGGTCGTCGGCGACCACGATCCGCAGCGGCTCACCGGGCTCGGTCACCGGGCGCTCCTCCCTCGACGGGCAGCACGGCCCGCACCTCCGTGCCGCCCTCCGGCGGGCAGCTGACCGTGCAGTGTCCGCCCAGCTCGGCCGCCCGCTCGCGCAGCGACACGAGCCCGACGCCGGCGGCGCGGTCGGGCGCGATCCCGACGCCGTCGTCGGCGACGGTCACCACCAGGTCGCCGTCCTCGCGGCCGAGGGTCGCCCGCACCCGGGTGGCCCGCGCGTGCCGGGCGGCGTTGGCCAGCGCCTCCGAGGCGATCCGGTAGGCCGCCACCTCGACCGCCGCGGGCAGCTCGCCGAGGTCCACGGCGTCGACGATCACGGTGACCTGCGGCGCCAGGAGCCGCTCGGCCTGCTGGCGGACCGCGCCGGCCAGCCCGACGTCGTCGAGGGCGGGCGGGCGCAGGTCGTGCACGAGCCGCCGGACGTCGCCCAGCGCGGCGGCGACGTCGTCGCGCGCCTGGCGCAGCAGCCGGTCGGCGTCCTCGGGCCGGGTGGCGGCGAGGTTGCGGGCGGTGTCGATCCGCAGCACCACCGCACCGAGCGAGGGGCCCAGCCCGTCGTGCAGGTCGCGGCGCAGCCGGCGGCGCTCCTCCTCCCGGGCGGTGACCAGCTGCTCCCGGCTGGCCTGCAGCTGCGCGGCCAGCGACCCGGCCCGCGCGGCCGCGGCGGCCTGCCGGACGACGTCGGCGAGCAGCCGCTCGTCCCGCGTCACCAGGTGCGCGCGGACGCCGTCGCGGGGCAGCAGCAGCCGGCCCACCTGCTCGCCGCGGTAGGCGATGGGCAGCGACTGGACCGCGTCTGGCCGCCGCCCGTGCTCGGCGACCAGCCGCCCTCCGTCGGCGGCGTCGACCTCGACGCCGACGTAGGGGACGCGGAAGGCCTCGGCGATGCCGGCAGCGACCGCCATGAGCTGCTCCTCGGCGCCGTCGGTGCGCTCGAGCCGCTCGGCCAGGTCCGACACGACGCGGTAGGGGTCCTCCCGCTCGCCGAGCACCCACCGGCGGACCAGCCGCCACAGCGGCGCCCGCAGCGGGACGTAGACCACCGCGACCAGCAGCAGGGTGAGCAGGGTGGCGTCGCGCTCACCGAGGGCGTCGCCGAGCAGCGCGCCGGCCGCGCCCAGCACGGCGAGGTCGAGCAGCACCACGCCGACGGCCAGCCCGCCGTACACCAGCGTGCCGCCGAGCAGCCGGTCGACGTCGACCGCCCGCGGCCACAGGATGCCGGCGGCCACCGCCGTCCCGGTCAGCGCGACCGCGAGGACCAGCGCCAGCGTGCTCGGCTCGGAGGGCAGCAGCAGCGTGGTGAGCATGACGAGCAGGTCGACGACGGCGGCCCACAGCAGCCAGCGCATCCGCGTGCGGTCCTCGCCGGCCGCCTGCCGGTACCGGGCGACCACCGAGGCGGCCGCGACCGCGGTGCCGAGGACGGCGAGCGGGAAGCCGATCCGCAGCAGCGGCAGCGTCAGCGCCGCGGGGAGCGGGAGGGAGGTGAGGTCGAGGTCGAGGGTGCGGTAGACGGCGGGGACCCCGGTGCCCTCGTCATCGGTGAACGCCACCTCGGCCGGGGTGACGAGCAGCAGCACCGGCAGCAGCGCGGTGGCGGCCAGGCCGGCCAGGCTCGCTCCGCGCCAGCGGCCACCCGGGAGCCGCCCGTCGGGGTAGAGCAGGAGCAGCAGCGGCAGGCCCAGCAGCAGGCCCGACCCCAGCCGCTCGACGGTCCAGAACGCCAAGCTCGCGCCGGCCCGCGGCGGGTCGTCCTGCAGCGCCCAGGCCAGCCACGACTCGGCCAGCCCGTTGACCGCCCAGAACACCGCGGTGCCGGCGGCCACCCAGGACACCGCGTTGCGCGGCGCCCGCAGCAGCAGCGCGGCCGCCGGGACGGCGAGCACGAGGCCCGGCACGGTGGCCAGCCAGCCGGGTTCCCGCTGCAGCGCCGAGCGCACCGCCGACGGTGTCGTGGCGTCGAGGACGGCGGCGGTGACCGCCGAGCCGGCCACCACGACGATGACGACGGCGACCGCCGACCACCGCAGCCGGGGGTCCGGGACACCGGGCCGGAGGAGGGGCTCCGGTGCCGATCGGGTCCGCCCGGTCGCCGGGGCCTGTGCCTGCACGCGCGCATCCTCGCCCGACGGCGTCCCCGCCGTCACGGGTCAGCCGTCCCGTGTCACCCGGGACACCGAGGGGGACCGGATCCGTGGCGGCCGGCCCTGTCGGCCCGGGACGCGTCCCCACGACGGTTCTCCCCGGACGGCGCACCGGGCGCCGCACGACGACGGAGGACCCGATGTCCCTCACCACCACCCCCGCTCCCGCCCGCACCGACCTCGCCGCACCGGCCGGCGCTGCCCCCGGCGCCTCGACCCGCTCGGTCCGCAGGGCCGGGATCGCGGTCGCCGCCGGGTCGCTCTCGTGGGCGGTCGCCTGCGCTGCGCTCGGGACCACCCCGCCGGCCGGGACCTGGCAGGCCCTCGTGGTGAACCTGACCGCGTTCGCGTTCCAGGGCGGCCTGGTCTTCCTCGTGGCCGCGCAGATGCGGACCGGCGCCATCGGCACCGGCCGGCTGGCCCGCCGGCTGCTGCACGTCGAGCACGCCCTGCTCGCGGTGGCCATGGTCTCGTCACTGATGTGGGCGCTGACCCCCGGCCTCTACGACACCGGCTTCTTCTTCGTGATCGACCTCTTCTGGCCGCTGTCGATGCTCGGCATGGCCGTGATCGGCGTGCGGATCGCGATCGCCGGCCGGTGGAGGGGCGCGGCCCGGTTCTGGCCGATGGTCGCCGAGAGCTGGGCGCCGGTCACCGTCCCGACCGCGTTCCTGCTGCCCGCGATCACCCAGTACGTCGGCGCCGCGCACCTGCTGGTCGGCTACGTCGTCCTCGGCGTGATCCTGGCCCGCCGTCCCGAGCTCACCGGCGCCCGCGACCGCTGAACGACCCCCACCGGCGCCCCGTCACCCCGTGCACCCGGGTGGCGGGGCGCCGTCGCGCGCGGCGGAGACTGGGCCGGTGACAGCGCCCGACCGGCCCCTGCCCGACACCTGGTTCCGCCGCGACCTGCCCGTGCTGCGGGCGGTGGCCCGGCTGGTCGACGGCCCCGAGCACGGCGGCAACCCCTACCTCGGCCAGGTGGTCCCGGCCAGCGGCCTGCCCAAGCCCGACGTGCTGGCCGCCGCCCGCGCGCTCGCCGCCGCCGGCTACGTCGAGGTGCTGACCACCTACTCGGGGGAGATCGTCCGGTTCACCGGCATCTCCCCGGAGGCGCGCCGGCTGGCCGGGCTCTGGCCGACGCCGCAGTCGGAGTGGGAGCGGCTGGTCGAGCAGCTCACCGCGCGGGCGGCCCACGCCCGGACCGACGTCGAGCGGGCCCGCTGGCGGGCCTTCGCCGACGCCGCGGTCGCCGTGGGCCCTGACGACGGCGCCCTGCTGATGTCGGCGCTGGTCGGCGGGTACGTGCCCCGCGCGCGCTGACCGGCGCCGCACACGACAGCGCCCCCGCCCGGTGGACCGGACGGGGGCGCTGTGCTGATCAGGAGATCAGAGCGGGTTGACGTTCGCCGCCTGCGGGCCCTTCTGGCCCTGCTCGATGTCGAACGAGATCCGCTGGCCTTCGTCGAGCGAGCGGTACCCGCTGGTCTGGATGGCCGAGTAGTGGACGAACACGTCAGGTCCGCCACCGTCAGGAGTGGCGAAGCCGAACCCCTTCTCCGCGTTGAACCACTTGACAGTTCCTTCGGGCATTGCTCGCTCCTAGCTGCGATGGTGCATCGGGGTCCTGCCAGAGCGCAGGGCCTTCCCGACGCGACGACCCTAGCCGTCCCGGACCCCGTGTGGGGGACCGGGGCGGCGCGTTCGGGGTCCGCCGGTCCGGCAGGCGCCGGACCTCGTCGTCGGTGGCCCCGCCCGGGACCCCCCACACCCGCGGCGGGCCGGAGTCACCCGATCGGGTCGGGCGGCCCGGCCCCGCCACCGGTCTTGCGGGGATCGTGCGGTTCCGCAGAGCCGCCGCTGAGGGAGGGCGCCCAGGGTCGGTGGTGCCGGGGACCGAGCCCGGCCCGACCCCGAGGAGCAGCCCGTGGAGACCGACCCGACCGCCACCGGCGCGCCGCTCGTGCTGGTCGACCTGGCCGACCTCCACCCGGCCGACCTCGACGCGCTGCTGGCCGCCGAGCTCGACGAGCACCCCGCGGACGCCACCGAGCTGGCCGCGCTGCTGGCCGACGTCCTGCGCGCCACCGGCACCGCCGCCGCCCTGGCACACCGCCTCGGCGCGCACGCCGCCCTGCTGGCCGACTGAGCCGGCGCCCCGAGCCCGCCGGTCCCGGCCCCCGCACCACGGGGGCGCGGGGTCCAGGACCGGCGGTCACTCGCAGCCGACGCCGTCGCCGTCCCGGTCGAACTTCGGGTCCCAGCCCGGGTCGCCCCGGGTGATCGGGGCGGCGCCGGCGGCGCGGACGGCGTCGCAGTTCGCGTAGGACGTCGCGACCGGAGGGGGCGGCGGGGCGGGCACCGGAGCCGGCGGGGGAGCCGGCTCCGGTGCCGGCGCGGGTGCCGGAGCCGGAGCCGGCCGCGGGGTCGTGGGGGCGGGCCGTGCCGCCGGAGGGGCAGCCGCGGTGGTCGGCGCCGCGGTCTGCCGGGCCGGGGCGACCACACCGCCGGGCAGCGGCTCGGCCGGGCAGCCGGCGAGCACCGTGGCGATCGCGTTGCGCTCGGCCTGCGTCGTCCACAGCCCGTAGCTGACCTTCACCGCGACCTGGCGGGCCACGTAGGCGCAGCGGTGGGAGCGGTCCGGCGGCAGCCAGGTGGCCGCGTCACCGTCGCCCTTCTGCAGGTTGAGCGGCCCGTCGACGGCGAGCAGGTTGAGCGGGTCGTTGGCGAACTGCGTGCGCCGGGCGTCGTCCCACTGCTGGGCGCCCTTCTGCCAGGCGTCCGACAGCGCGACGACGTGGTCGATCTGGACGTCGTCGCTGGTGCCCTGGCCGCGCTGGAAGGCGATGGTCCGGCCGGAGTAGGGGTCGTCCAGCGTCCCGGTGAGGACGACGCAGTCGCGGGTGCCGGGCTTGAACGTCTCGCCGGTGAGGTCGCGGGCGAGCACGTCGTTGCGGGTGTCACAGCCGTTGCGGTCGGTGTCGACCCAGCCGGCGCCGAACAGGTCGCGGTCGTAGCCGGTGCGCGGCGCCCGGCCCTGCACCGGGAGGGCGGCCAGCGCGGCCAGCGCGGTGGCCGGGGCGGCGCCGTCGACGGCGGCCTGGGTGGCGCCGTCCGAGAGCAGGCCGGTGGCCGGGTCGGCCACCGGGACGGCGGTCTCGCTGGTCTCGGCCCGGGTCGCCGCGGCGTCCGCGGCGGCGGCCGCCGACTCGGCCGCGGCGCTCGCCTGGGCGGCGGAGGTGGTCGGCGCGGCCGACGAGGAGGGCGCCGCGGGCTGCGCGGCCGCGGTGGGCGCGGGCGGCGGGACGGTCGCCCCGCCGATCCCGGTGGTCACCAGCCCGGCGGCCAGCACCGCACCGCCGACCCGGCGGGAGGCGATGAACGCCCACCGCGCACGGCCGACGACGACGGCGCCCAGGCCCACCAGCAGCAGCGCGAGCCCGACGGCGAGCAGCCCGCCGGCCGCGCCGGAGGTGGCGGCCGCGATCACCACGACCAGCAGGACGACGGCCGCGACGACGCCGAGCACGACCGGCCCGCGCCGCGGCGTGCCGGCGGGGGCGGGTGCGGGCGTGGGAGGCAGCGGCCAGGGCTGGGGCGAGGGCTGGGGCGAGGGCTGGGGCCGTGGCGCCGTCCCGGCCGGCCAGGACGCAGGCACAGGCGGGGCCACCGGAGGCGCGACCGGGGCGGGGGCCGGGTCGGCCGGCCGCGCGGCGTGACCGGAGAAGGCGACCAGCACCTCGAACGGGTCCGCGCCGGTGAAGGGGAACTGCACGTCGACGGTGGTCTCGACCGCCCCCGGCAGCCCGGCCGCGAACGACCGGTCGGCCCGGCCGTTGGAGCTCAGCTTGGCGCCGTCGACGTAGAGCGTGGTCCGCCGGCCGGTCGGCGCGGTGGCGACCAGTCGCAGGTAGGTCGCGCTGCTGCCCTCCCTCGGCGCGACGACCTCGTAGCCGAGCGCGGCGGCCTTGGACACCACCGCCCGCATCGGCGTCCCCGGCGAGCGCTGCGCGTGGTGGCGCAGCACCTGCTGGACGGCATCCGGCAACGACGACATGCGCAGGCCTCCCCGTGGTGCCCGGTGCACCGTGCCGCCCATGCTCGGCCACGCGGACCGGCGCGTACAGGAACGGCGGAGGGCGGAGCGACGGGAGTGACCCGTGGGGCGGGGTCGGGATACTGGGCCCGGCCAGCCCTGGGACCGGTGGAGGTCAGATGGCGATCGATCCCGTGCCGCTGGCTGCCGCGGCGGACAGCGCGGTGTCGGTCGGCGGGGTCTTCGAGGTGCTCGGTCTGGTCCTCGTGGTCGCGGCCGGGGCCGCGCTCGGCCGCCGGGTGCCGGTGGCCGGCCCGATCCTGCTCGTCCTCGTCGGTGTCGCGCTGTCCTACGTGCCCGGCGTGCCCGACTACAGCATCGACCCCAACATGGTCCTGCTGCTGTTCCTCCCGCCGCTGCTCTACGCCGCGGCCTGGCGCACCTCCAACCGCTCGCTGAGGGCCAACCTGCGCCCGATCGCCCTGCTGTCGGTCGGGCTGGTGCTGTTCACCACGCTCGTCGTCGGGCTCGTGGCCTGGGCCGTGGTCCCCGGCCTCCCGCTGGCCGCGGCATTCGCCCTCGGGGCGGTGGTGGCACCCCCGGACGCCGTCGCGGCCACCGCGGTGGCCCGGCGCACCGGCCTGCCGCGGCGGGCGGTGAGCATCCTCGAGGGGGAGAGCCTGGTCAACGACGCGACCGCGCTGACCACGCTGCGCGTCGCGATCGCCGGGGTGGCCGGGTCGGTCACCGTCCTGGACTTCCTCGGGGAGTTCGTCCTCGCCGCGGCCGGCGGGGCGGCGATCGGGCTGGGCAGCGCCTGGGTCGCCGCCCACCTGCACCGGCGCAACGAGGAACCGATGATCGACGTCGTCCTCAGCCTGGTGACGCCGTTCACCTCCTACCTGCTCGCCGAGGCCGTCGGCGCCTCCGGCGTGGTCGCGGTGGTCACCACCGGCCTGTGGCTGAGCACGCGGTGGTACGGCTTCTTCTCCCCGACGTCGCGGACCCTGGCCGACCCGCTGTGGAGCGTCATCGAGTTCGTCCTCACCGGGGTCGTGTTCCTGCTGATCGGGCTGGAGCTGCCGGCCATCCTCGACGAGATCCGGGGACTGCCGGCCGGCACCGTCGTCGGGAGTGCGGTCGCGGTGACGCTCGCGGTGGTCCTCAGCCGCCCGCTGTGGGTCTTCCCGGCCACATACCTGGCGCGGCTGTTCCCGCGGGTGCGCCGGCGCGAGGCGGCACCGCCGTGGCAGTTCCCCGCCGTCATCTCATGGGCCGGGATGCGCGGCGTGGTCTCGCTGGCGGCGGCGCTGGCCTACCTGTCCACGGCGCCGCAGGGCGGCCTGCTGACCTTCCTCGCCTTCGTGGTCGTCGTCGCCACCCTGGTCGGCCAGGGCCTCACCCTGCCCTGGGTGATCCGCCGCCTCGCCCTGCCCGGCCCGAGCGCGACGGAGGACGCGCTGCAGGAGGCCGCGGTGCAGCACGAGGCGGTCAACGCCGCGATCAAGCGGCTCGACGAGCTCGTCGCCGGCGACGACGCGGTGCCGCCGGAGGTGGTGGACCGGCTGCGGGACAAGGCCGAGATCCGGGGACTGTTCGCCTGGGAGCGGCTGGGCCGCCAGGACCGCGAGCCGCCGTCGGTCGCGTACCGCCGGCTGCGCCGCGAGATGCTGGCCGTCGAGCGGGCGGTGTTCCTCCGCGCCCGCGACGAGGGCCGCATCGACGAGGAGGTCGTCACCGCGGTGCTGCGCGAGCTCGACACCGAGGAGCTGCTGCTCGACCGGGCCTGACCGGCCGCCGTTCCCACCGGCCCGGGTGCGACCGTCGCGCCGTGGTCCGCGACCTCGACTCGCCCCGGCAGGCGTGCCAGGGTCGTGCCCGGAGCGATGACCGCGAGGGTGGGAGACGCCACGCCGGACCGCCCGCCGCCCGGACGGCACCGCGCCGACCGACCGACCGACGCGCGTACCCCGTGGAGGACGACGTGACCGATCACGCGGCGACCCCGTACGCAACGGCGCAGGACGGGCTGGCGGTGGCCAGCGCCCTGCTGCGCGCCACCGACGAGCGGGTGACGGCGGTGCACGTCGGCCGCGAGCACCTCACGGTGAGCGCGCCGCCCCACCCCGACGGCCGCAGCGCCGGGCCGAGCCCGCTGGGGTTGCTCGCGGCCGCGCTGGCCTCCGACACCGCGATCACGCTGCGGGCGCACCTGGACAGCACCTACTCCTACGGCGGTGACCTCGAGGTGGTCGTCTCGGTCCGTCCGGACTGGGTCCTCGACTGCCGGGTGACCTACACCGAGGACCTGGACGCCGACCAGCTGGACCGGGCCCGTGAGGTCGCCGGCCAGGCGCCCCTCACCCGCGTGCTCGGTCCCGGCGTCGAGTTGAGGACGAGGTTCTCGCGCAGCTCCGCCCTGACCCGCTGACGGCGGCGACCCACCGCGGCGTCACTGGAGTCGGGGGGTCACCCCGGGCGGGGTGCCGGTCGCTGCGCACCCCTCCTGCGCACGTCCGCCCCGATCCCGTCCGCGGACCACCCGTCGCGGGCCGACGGGGCGTGCGGCAGGACGTCGCCGTCGGCGAAGACGACGCCGTCGTCGCAGCGCGCCTCGACGGTCCCGCCGCCGAACTGCTCGGCGTAGAGCCGGGCGTAGAGCCCGCCGCGCCCGACCAGCTCGGCGTGGGTGCCCTGCTCGACCACCCGTCCCCGGTCGAAGACGACGATGGTGTCGGCGGCCAGGACGGTCGAGAGCCGGTGGGCGATGGCGATGGTGGTCCGGCCGCGCATCGCCTGCTCCAGCGCCTGCTGCACGAGCCGCTCGCTGGCGGTGTCGAGGGCGGAGGTCGCCTCGTCGAGGATGAGCACGCGGGGGTCGGCCAGCAGCACCCGCGCGATCGCCAGGCGCTGCTTCTCCCCGCCCGAGAGCCGGTAGCCGCGCTCGCCGACCGTCGTGTCGTAGCCCTCGGCCAGGCGCTCGATCCGCTCGTCGATGTTGGCCGCGCGGGCCGCCGCCCGGACCTGCTCGTCGGTGGCGTCCGGGCGGCCGTAGCGCAGGTTGTCCCGCACCGAGGCGTGGAACAGGTAGGACTCCTGCGTCACCACGCCCACCGCCCGGGCGAGCGTGGCCCGGGTCAGGTCGCGGACGTCGTGGCCGTCGAGGGTCACCCGGCCGGCGTCGACGTCGTAGAGGCGGGGCACGAGGTAGGACGCCGTCGTCTTCCCGGCTCCGCTGGGGCCGACGAAGGCGACCAGCGACCCGGCGGGCACGTCCAGGCTGACGCCGTCGAGGACCCACGGCTGCGCGCCGTCGCTCCCGGCGCGGTCGCCGGTGCCGTACCGGAAGCGGACGTCCTCGAAGGCCACGTGCCCGGCCACCTCCTCCTTCCGCAGGTCGAGCGCGCCGGGCCGGTCGACGATCGCCGGCCGCAGGTCGAGGTACTCGAAGACGCGCTCGAACAGCGCCAGCGACGTCTGCACGTCGACGCCGACCCGGAGCAGCGCCACCACGGGGAACAGCAGCCGGGTCTGCAGGGTCGTGAAGGCCACGATCGTGCCGGCGGTCAGGGTGTCGGCACCGCCCGCGAGGAAGACCCCGCCGATGGACAGGCCGGCCACCAGGTAGACCAGCGCCGGGGTCAGCCCGAAGAAGGCCTGGACGGTGGCGAAGAACGACTGACCGGTCATGGTCTGCTTCACCTGGAGGTCGGCCTGGCGGGCGTTCTCCTCGGCGTAGCGCCGCACCTCGGCGTCCTGGCGGTCGAACACCTTGGCCAGCAGCACCCCGCTGACCGACAGCGTCTCCTGCGTGATCGCGGTCATGTCGGCCACCGACCGCTGGGTGGCGCCGGCGACCCGGCGCCGGACCCGCCCGACCCGCACCTGCAGCACGACGAACACCGGCAGCAGCACCACCGCGACCAGCGTGAGCCGCCAGGACAGCACCAGCATGGCCACCAGCGCGCTGACCACGGTCACCACGTTGCCGAGGATCGAGCTCGCGGTGTCGGTGACCACCGACTGCACCCCGGCGACGTCGTTGCCCAGCCGGCTCTGGATCTCGCCGGTGCGGGTGCCCGTGAAGAACGCCAGCTCCATGCGCTGCAGGTGGGCGAACAGCCGGTCCCGCAGGTCGCGCATGACGGCGTTGCCCAGCCGGGTCGTCAGCCAGGTCGTCGCCACCCCGAGGGCGGCGCCCACCAGGACGACGGCGATGCTGGCGCCCACGAGCGCGACCAGCAGGCCCAGCCGGGGCGGGCCGATCGAGCCGTCGGCGGCCCGCGGGAACAGCGCCCGGTCGAACACCGCCTGGGTCAGGAACGGCTGCACGATCCCCAGCAGCGAGGACACCAGGATCGCCGTGGCGACGACGGCCACCCGCGCGCGGTGGGGGCGGAACAGGGCCAGCACCCGCCGCCCCGTGCGGTCCGTCGCCGTCGCCGTCGTCGCCGCCGTCGTCCCAGCCCTCGTGCCCGTCGCCGCTGCCGTGGCCCGGGGGAGCCCCGGCGGGCCGGCGGTCATCGCCCGAGCGTGTCCCACGGCCGGCCGGGAGTCCAGTGCTGCCCGGGTGGCCCGGGACTGCGCTCTCGGCGAACACCCGGAACGGCGGAGCGGCCCGCCCGCGTTCTCCGCGGCATCGGTGATTACACCGTTGCAGGAGGAGGAGCACGACGATGAGCGGAACCGAGAGACTGCCGCTGCTGCCGCTGGACGACACGGTCGTCCTCCCCGGCATGGCGGTGCCCGTGGAGCTGGAGGACGCCGAGGCCCGGGTCGCCGTCGACGCGGCCCGTACGCCGGAGGGGACGTCCCGCGTCCTGCTCGTCCCGCGGCTGGACGGCCGCTACGCCGGGATCGGCACCGTCGCGGTGGTGGAGCAGGTCGGCCGGCTGCCCGGCGGGCAGCGGGGTGCGCTGGTGCGCGGCACGGCCCGCGCCCGCATCGGCGCGGGTGCCGGCGGGCCCGGCGGCGCGCTGTGGGTGGAGGTCACCGTCCTGCCCGACGAGGGGCAGGGCGAGCGCGCCCAGGAGCTGGCCCGCGAGTACAAGGGCCTGATCGTGTCGGTGCTGCAGGCCCGGGGCGCGTGGCAGCTGATCGACGGCGTGCAGCGGCTGACCGACCCGTCCGCGGTGGCCGACACCGCCGGGTACGCGTCCTACCTGACCGCCCAGCAGAAGCTGACGCTGCTGGAGACCGCGGACGTCGCCCGCCGACTGGAGCTGGCCACCGGCTGGGCCCGCGAGCACCTCGCCGAGCTCGAGGTCGCCGAGACGATCCGCAAGGACGTGCAGGAGGGCATGGACCGCCAGCAGCGGGAGTTCCTGCTCCGCCGGCAGCTGGCCGCCGTCCGCAAGGAGCTGCGCGAGCTGGAGGGCGGCGGGGACGGCGGCGACGAGCCGGCCGACCTGCGCACCCGCGTGGAGGACGCCGACCTGCCCGAGCACGTGCGCACGGCGGCGCTGCGGGAGGTCGACCGGCTGGAGCGCACCTCCGACCAGTCGCCGGAGTCCGGCTGGATCCGGACGTGGCTGGACACCGTGCTGGAGCTCCCGTGGTCCACGCGCACCGAGGACGCCTACGACGTCGCCGGCGCGCGGGCGGTGCTCGACGCCGACCACGCGGGCCTCGACGAGGTCAAGGAGCGCATCACCGAGTACCTCGCCGTCCGCAGGCGGCGCGAGGAGCGCGGGCTGGGCGTCGTCGGTGGCCGGCGCAGCGGCGCGGTGCTGGCGCTCGTGGGCCCGCCGGGGGTCGGCAAGACCTCCCTGGGGGAGTCGGTGGCCCGCGCGATGGGCCGCCGGTTCGTCCGCGTCGCGCTCGGCGGCGTCCGCGACGAGGCCGAGATCCGCGGCCACCGGCGGACCTACGTCGGCGCGCTGCCCGGCCGGATCGTGCGCGCGGTCGCCGAGGCGGGGTCGATGAACCCGGTCGTGCTGCTCGACGAGGTCGACAAGCTCGGCAGCGACTACCGCGGCGACCCCGCGGCCGCGCTGCTCGAGGTGCTCGACCCCGCGCAGAACCACACGTTCCGCGACCACTACCTCGAGGTCGAGCTCGACCTGTCCGACGTCGTCTTCCTCGCCACGGCCAACGTGCTCGAGGCGATCCCGGCGCCGGTGCTCGACCGCATGGAGGTGGTCCGGCTCGACGGCTACACCGAGGACGAGAAGGTGACCATCGCCCGGGACCACCTGCTGCCCCGCCAGCTCGAGCGCGCCGGGCTCACCCCCGACGAGGTCACCGTCGACGACGACGTGCTGCGGACCCTGGCCACCGAGTACACCCGCGAGGCCGGCGTCCGGGAGCTCGAGCGCCAGCTCGCCCGCCTGCTGCGCAAGGTCACCGCGCGGCTGTCCGGCCCGGACGCGGCCCCGGTCCACGTCGACGCCGGCGCGCTGCGCGGGCTGGTCGGCCGCCCGCGGTTCACCCCGGAGTCCGCCGAGCGCACCGCGCTGCCCGGCGTGGCGACCGGCCTGGCCGTGACGGGCACCGGCGGGGACGTGCTCTTCGTCGAGGCGTCGCTCGCCGACCCCGAGACCGGGGCCACCGGGCTGCGCCTGACCGGTCAGCTCGGCGACGTGATGAAGGAGTCGGCGCAGATCGCGCTGTCCTTCCTCCGCTCGCACGGCGCCGAGCTGGAGCTGCCGGTGTCCGACCTGCGTGAGCGGGAGGTGCACGTGCACGTGCCCGCCGGCGCGGTGCCCAAGGACGGGCCCAGCGCCGGGATCACGATGGTCACCGCGCTGGCGTCGGTGCTGTCCGGCCGGCCGGTGCGCAGCGACGTCGCGATGACCGGCGAGGTCTCCCTCACCGGCCGGGTGCTGCCGATCGGCGGGGTCAAGCAGAAGCTGCTGGCCGCGCACCGCGCCGGCATCCCCGAGGTGCTGCTGCCGGCGCGCAACGAGCCCGACCTCGACGACGTCCCGGCCGCGGTCCGCGACCTGCTGACCGTCCACCTGGTCGGCGACGTCCGCGACGTGCTCGCCCTGGCCCTCGAGCCCGCGACCAGGCCGGCGCTCGCTGCCTGAGCCCCGGGGTCCGACCGCGGTGGTGCGGTCGGGCCCCGGCGCGGCGGCCGGCGGGGTCGCCGCTGCCCGCGGGCGGGTGGACGGCCGGCCCGCGTCAGGCCGTCCGGGCGCCCGCGGCGGCGCCGGGCGGGTCCTGGGTGGTCGCCGAGCGTGCTCGGGCGGTCAGGTAGGCCACGCGGGCCACGGACTCGACCACACCGGCGCTGAGCAGTGCGGTGCTGACCAGGCCGAGGACGCTCGTGGACTCCGTGCTGAGCTCGCGCTGGGCCATCTGCAGCACCACGAGGACGACGAGGAGCAGCATCTCCTGCCAGTTGCGCTCCAGGACCAGCCGGTTGCCCACCCGGTGCGCGCGGCCGAGGAGGTAGCGCGCGCGGAGGACCCCGAGCACCGCGCCGACCACCCCGCCGATCGCGAGTGCGATCAGGTGCGCCGACCCGGCGGCGACGTCCTTGGCCAGCACCCCGGCGACCAGCACCACCGCGACCAGGGGCTCCAGCCACTGCTGCTGCAGGCGCACGGCCCGCTCGCGCCTGCCGAGGTGGTAGCGGCGGCGCAGCACCCGCCGCCGCCAGAACGAGTAACCGGCCAGCAGGAGCAGCACGGCCAGTACGACGACCTCGAGGACCCCGTTCTCCGCCGGGGCGCCGGACGCGGCGAGGGCCGTCGTCCCTGGGTCAGCAGGAGCGCTCACCGGACCTCCCTGCGCGCGGCGGCGGCTGTCCGGGAGGGGATCGGCTGCCGACGGGGGCGGCTGTGGGTACAGCAGGCTATCGGGGGCTGCGGCCTCGCGGACCGTCCCGCGGCGCGCGGGACCGGCCGCGGTGGTGCGGTCAGGCCGCGGGGCGGCGGGCGGGTGCGTCGCGCGGCGTCGGGCGGACGAGCGCGAGGGTCGCGACGATCCCGAGGGCGACGATGCCGATCGCGACCAGCAGCACCGCGTCCAGCGCCGCGACGAAGGCGCGGTCGTAGGCGGCCGACAGGACGCCGGCCGAGGAGCCCAGCTCCCGGGCGGCCGCGCCGGGACCGCCGGCGGCGGCCAGCCGGGCGGCGTCGGCGGCCGTCGCGGCGTCCAGGCCGGCGCCCGCCAGGGCCGCGGTCAGCCGGTCGGCCAGCACGGCCTGCAGCAGGGTCCCCAGCCCGGCGATGCCCGCGGCGATGCCCAGCTGCCGGGCGGTGTTGTTGACCCCCGAGGCCATGCCGCTGTGCGCGGCGTCGACCGTGCCCAGAGCGGCGACGGTCATCGTGGGGTTGACCAGCCCGGCGCCCGCGCCGAAGACCAGCAGCCCCGGCAGGAGCCGGAGCAGCCCGGCGTCGGGGGAGAGGCCGACGAGCAGCGCCGGCCCGAGCCCGCAGAGGACCAGCCCGGCGACCAGGGTGAGCCGCACGCCGGCCCGGGCCACCACGCGGGCGGCGAGCAGCGACACCGCCAGCGAGGACACGGCGAACGGCGCGACCTGCAGGCCGGCCAGCGTCGGTCCCGACCCCCCGACCTGCAGCAGGAACAGCGTGAGGTAGACCACCGGCGCGAACCCGGCGGCGGCGAACACCAGCGCGACCAGCGTGGCGCCCAGGAAGGTGCGGTCGCGGAGCAGGGCCGGCTCGATCAGCGGCGCGCGCACGCGGTGCTCGGCCAGCAGGAAGCCGGCGAACAGGGCCAGCGCCCCGGTCGCCATGGTCAGGGTCGCGGCGCTGGTCCAGCCCAGCGCGCCGGCCCGCTGCAGCACCACGACCAGCAGCACCAGCGCGCCGGTGAGCAGCGTGGTGCCCAGCCAGTCGAGGCGGGCCCCCGCCCGCGCCGGCCCGCCGCGCAGGTGACGGGCCCCGACGGCGAGGGTGGGCAGCACCAGCGCCGCGGCGACGAGGAACTGCGACCGCCACCCGCTCGTCTCGACCAGCACACCGCCCAGGAGCGGCCCCAGCGCGATGGCCCCCGACACGCTGGCGCCCCAAATGCCGACCGCCCGGGCGCGGGCCGGGCCCTCGAACTCCGCGGCCAGCAGCGCCAGCCCGTTGGGGAACAGCACCGCCGCGCCCAGGCCCTGCACCACCCGCCCGGCGACCAGGACGGGAGCCGAGGGCGACAGCCCGCACAGCACCGACCCGGCACCGAAGAGCGCGAGGCCGAGCAGGGCGCAGCGGCGGTGCCCGTAGCGGTCGCCGAGCGCGCCGCCGGCCAGCAGCAGCGAGGCCAGCACGAGGGCGTACACCGACAGCACCCACTGCTGCGTCTCGAAGCCCGCGGCCAGGTCGGCGGCGATGGCGGGCAGCGCCACGTTGGGTGCGGTGACGTTGAACAGCAGCAGCGCCGAGGCTAGACAGACCACCACCAGCGTCCACCGCTGACACCGGCGCGCGGCGGCCTCGGGCTCTCCGGGCGGGCGGGGGACCGGCGGGGCCCCGGGGTGGGCCGGGCACGCGGCCAGGCCGGCGGCGGGCCGCAGGTCTCCCCGCTCGAGGAGCTGCGGCGCACGCCCGGCCACGGCCTACACCGCCGGGCGGTCGGCGCCGCGCAGCGCGGGGGCGGAGGTCGGGGCGGGGGTCGGGGCGTGGGCCATGTCCGGTCCGCCTTCCGTCGCGGGCGAGCGCAGCCTGCGGCCCAGTCAAGCACGCAGGATCCGCAGTCGCTGCCGTCGTCGGCGCCTCCCGACCGCGCGTGCGGCGGGGGTGTGGTCAGGGGTGGATCCAGGGTCCTCCCGGATGTGCCGCGCCGGGTCCGGCCAGCAGCCTGGGCGCATGCCAGCGACGGTCCGCGAGCCCGGTCCCGCGACGACGGCCCCGCCCCCGCTGCCGCCGGTCCGGCCGGCCGCCTGGCCGGCGCGCGACTCCGCCCCGGCGCAGTTCGTCCGGTTCGTCCTGGTCGGCGGTTCGGCGAACCTGGTCTACGCCGGTCTCTTCCTGCTGCTGGCCGGGTCCGGGACCCAGGCGGCCAACCTGGTCGGGGTCGTGGCGTCCACGGCGCTGGCCAACGAGCTGCACCGCCGCCTGACCTTCCGCGCCGGCGACCGGACCGGCTGGGCGACGGCGCAGTGGGCCGGCGGTGGCCTGGCCGCCGCGGGGCTGGCGGCCTCGAGCCTCACCCTGGCCGCGCTGGAGACCTGGACCGTCTCCGCCGGGCCGGTCGTGTCGGTGCTCGCGGTGTGCGCGGTCAGCGGCGCGGTGGGACTGGTCCGCTTCGCCGGGCTCCGCTGGGTCCTCGCCGTCCGCCCGGGTGCACGCCCTCCCGCCGCGGTGCGCCGCGACGGCTCAGCGGGCGTCGCGCAGCGGAGCGGTGCAGCAGCCGTCGCACGGATGGGTGGTCGTGGCGCCGCCGACGGACTGCAGGTGGACGACGTCGTCCGGGTCGGGGTGCCCGACGCCGTGGTCGCAGACGCGGTCGGAGAAGCCGTAGAACTCGCGCCACACCCGCGGCCACGTCCGCATGTGGTGGGCGCTCGGGTGGTGCAGGGAGCAGCCACGGCCCTCGCAGAGCGCGGGGTCGTGGGGACGGGTCAGGCTCATGCCGGGCGCGGCCCCCACCGGCGCGCCCGGGACCGTCGCGTGCGTGCAGGCGTCGGCCGTGACCGGCTGGATGACGCGAGGCGGCCGCGGCGGCTCCGGTGCGGTGGCCGACGTCGGCTCGGTGACGGCCGGGGGGATGGACACACCACGCAGCCTCGGGGCACCTCCTGTACGTCCCCCCGTGTCGGGGCTGTGAGCTCCCTGGGAGGCGTGACGTGGGACACCCGCCGCCGGGCGGCGCGGCGCGGTTACCGGGACGAGGTGCTCGCGGACCGCCGACGGGACAGCAGGTGCGCGACGAGCAGGACGGCGGCGACGCCGCCGACCACCGCGAGGGTCTGGGTGGCCGACCACTGGGGGCTCCCTGCCTCGTCCTCCTCGGGGGCCGCGAGCGAGCGGAGCCCGTCGGACATCGTGACGACCGCGCCGGACCAGTCCCGGGCGTCCAGCCGCGGCTGCACCTCGTCGAGGACGACCCGCTCGACGTCCACCTCGGACAGGGGGAAGTCGTCGTCGACCCACCACCCGTACTCGTAGGTGTCCTGGCCGACGGCCACGGCCAGCAGCACGTCGGACTCCTCGAGAGCGGACAGCCGCGCGGTGCCGGCGGCCCAGTCGCCGGCGTCGGTGGAGTCGAAGGAGGACACGAAGACGGCGTGCAGGCCCAGGTCCGTGTCGGCGCCCAGGTCCTCCACCGACGCCTGGGCCGCCGCAGCCCCGGCGCCCAGGGCCCCGACCTCGTCGGTGACCTGAGCGGTCATCTCGAACGGGGGCTCGGCCCACGCCGGTCCGGGGACGAGCGTCACCAGCGCCACCGCTCCGGCGACGACCACAGCCCTGCGCACCACGACCTCCGAGGGGGATCCGGGCACGGGACGCCCGGGATGGCGGACTCTACGTGCGGCCGGTCGCGTGGCCACCCCGGCGACCCACCGCGGGGGCGGGCTCCGCCCGTCCGGGGGACACCGACCGGCACGAACGGCTGCACCGCGACGCGGGCCGGACCGGTCAGCCGTCCGGCGGGCGCGTCCCCTCCAGCGTCCCCCTCGCAGGGGCGGTCCGCAGCGTCGGCGTCCCCGTCCCCGCGACCCCGACCGCCACGCGCAGCGCGTCGTCGAACCAGTCCGCGACGTCCAGGGACCCGAACCGCCCGACCGTCGGTCCCGACGGGTCCTGGCCCGGGCAGAGGTCGACCTCGATCCGGGACAGGTCGTCGAGCGTCGCGGCGCCGACCTTCACCAGGCTCTCCTTGCGCACCCAGTGGCGCAGGAACGCGGTCGCCGGGTCGGCGGACTCGCGCACCCGTTCCAGCTCGGCGGGGGTGAGCGCGGAGCCCAGCACCGCCGGGCCGGTGCCGCCGGCCGGGGGTCCCTCCACGTCGACGCCGACCGGGTGCCAGTCCGCGGCCGCGACGACGGCGCCGCGGGTGTGCGCCAGGCTGACGTGCACCTCGGGCAGGCCGGCCAGCGACGGCCTGCCGTGGTCGGCCGAGCCGCACTCCGCGCACCGCTGCACCAGCTCGAGCGTGCCGACCGCGCGGCCGGTCAGCGCCGCAGCGCAGTGCCGCACCAGCACGTGGGCCGCGACGTAGGACTCCCGGTCGGCGGGGTGGCGCAGGGCCGCGGCCCGCCGTCGCTCGCGCGCCGTCAGGACGCCGCCATCGGCGTCCTCGAGGACGGCGCGGGCGCGGCCGGTGACCACGAGGGGTCCTTCTCCCGGCACCCGGTCCATCCCGCTCTCCCTGCCTCGCGGCCAGCTCCGCGCGGGAGAGGGTAATGGCGAAAGCGCATTGTGATCGATCGCTTTCTTAGCGTCACAAGTCGACCGATCGGGTTACGGGCACGTCACGTCCCGGATTGCGTCGGTGCTGCTCAGTGACAAAGGAGGGCGTGTCGCCGTCCATTTCGATCTCTGCTGCAGGAGGTCGCGGATCAGCAGGTTTAGTGGTCCGTCGAATGCCGTGTCGGGGGCTGCAGAGAGTGAGCGAATGGCAACACAGAACGAACGAACCCAGGACTTCTCGGACTTCCCCCACGAGGAGAACGGGCACTCCACCGTCGCGGCTGCCCGGAACGCCCCCCTCGGCGCCACCGCCCTCGGACACCGGCTGCACGACGACGTCGGATACCGGCTGCACGACAACTTCGTCGCGGAGCTCGGCCAGACCACCGGGGTCACCCGGCTGAGCCGGTACTTCGAGCGCACCTGCGACAGCCGGCCCTCGGCGACGGCGCTGGAGTGCGGGGGCGAGCGCCTCTCCTACGCCGACCTCGACCAGCGGGCCAACCGCCTGGCCAACCTGCTGATGAGCCGCGGCATCGGGTGCGGCGTCCGGGTCGGCATCCTGCTGCACCGCTCGGTCGACACCTACGTCGCACTGCTGGCCGTCACCAAGACCGAGGCGACCTTCGTCCCCATCGACCCCGAGGCGCCCGCCGACCGGCTGCTCTACATCGCCGAGGACTGCTCGCTCGCCCTCGTGGTGACGCACTCCTCGTTCGCGGCCTCCTGCGCCGCGCTGCCCTGCGAGAGCCTCCTGCTCGACGAGCTCGGGCACGAGCTCGCGGTCCAGTCGAGCGCCCGCCCCGGCACCGAGTCCGACGGGGACCCGGTCTGCTACGTCATCTACACGTCCGGCTCGAGCGGCCGCCCCAAGGGCGTGGAGATCAGCCAGTCCAGCATCTGCAACTTCATCGGCATCGTGCCGTCCCTGTACGGGGTCGAACCGACCGACCGCGTCTACCAGGGCATGACGATCGCCTTCGACTTCTCCATCGAGGAGATCTGGCCCACGTGGGCGGTGGGGGCGACGCTCGTCGCCGGCCCCACCGACGGCCGCCGGGTGGGGTCGGGACTGGCCGACTTCCTCGAGGACAACGAGATCACGATGATCTACTGCGTCCCCACCGTGCTGGCGACGCTGGACCGCCTGCTGCCCAGCATCCGCACGGTCAACGTGGGCGGGGAGGCATGCCCGCGCGAGCTGGTCGACCGCTGGGGGCCCGGGCGCCGGATCCTGAACACCTACGGGCCCACCGAGACCACCGTGACCTGCACCATGGCCGAGCTGCTTCCGGGCCGGCCGGTGACCATCGGGCGCCCGCTGCCCACCTACCGGGTCACGCTGCTCGACGACGACCGGCGCCCGGTGCCGGCCGGAGAGGTCGGGGAGATCTGCGTCGGCGGGCCCGGTGTGGCCCGCGGCTACGTCAACCGGCCCGACCTCACCGCCGACCGGTTCATCCCCGACCCCCGCGGCATCCCCGGGGAGCGCATCTACCGGACCGGGGACCTCGGCCGATTCCTCCCCGACGGCCAGATCGAGTACCTCGGGCGCGCAGACAGCGAGGTCAAGGTCCGAGGCCACCGGGTCGACCTGCAGGAGATCGAGAGCGTGCTCCTGGAGCACCCCGCGGTGACGGCCGCCGTGGTCGCCCTGCTGCCCTCGTCGGACACCGGCGGGGACTTGGCCGGCTACGTCGTCCTGCGGGGCGGCGAGGCAGACGCCGCCGACGAGGTCATCGCCCAGCTGCACGAGCAGGCAGTGCAGCAGCTGCCGCCCTACATGGTGCCGTCGTACCTCGACGTGGTCACGTCGATCCCGATGCTGCCCAGCGGCAAGGCCGACCGCGGCCGGCTGCCGGCGCCCACGCGGCCGCGGCTGATCCGCACCGGCGCGGAGCACGAGCCCCCGGCGACCCCGGCGGAGGCGTGGATCGCCGGGCTGTGGGAGGAGATGCTCTCCCTGCCCGCCGGTGCGGTCTCGGTCGAGGCCGACTTCTTCGAGGCGCTGGGCGGGCACTCCCTCGTGGCGGCCAACGTCGTCTCCGCCATGCGGGAGAGCGACCTCGGCGCGGGGCTGTCCATCCTGGACTTCTACCGGCACCCCACCGTCCGGGGCCTGGCCGCCTTCCTCGAGGCCGGCGCCGGTGACCAGCCGGACGCCACGACGCTCGAGCCGCGCGAGCCCCGGCCGGCGCCGCCGTCCCGTGGTCGAGTCGTCGCGTTCGGAGCGGCGCAGCTGTCGGTCCTGGTCGCGATCGTCGGGCTCTTCCTCCTCCCCGTCGCCGTCGCCTACGGCCTCAACGACGGCCAGCCCTCGCTGGCGCTGGTCCTCCAACTCGCGGTCGCGCTGCCGACGTCCTACCTCGTCACCCGCTGGGTCCTCCCGGTGGTCGGTTCCCGACTGCTCTCGCGCGGCCTGCGCGCCGGAGACCACCCGCTGTGGGGCGGCACGCACCTGCGGGTGTGGACCGTGCAGAAGCTGCTGTCCATCTCCCCGATGACCGTGCTCAGCGGGTCCCCGTGGGCGGCGACCTACCTGCGCCTGGCCGGCGCCCGGGTCGACGCCGAGTGCCACCTCGGCTCGGCCGACGTCTCCCTGCCGTCGTTCCTGAGCGTCGGCCCCGGCGCGACGATCGGGTACGGCACCCAGCTGCACGGCCACCGCGTCGCCGAGGGCGTGCTGACCCTCGCCCCGGTCACCATCGGCACCGGCGCCGTCGTCGGGTCCGAGAGCGTGCTCGAGTGCGGCTCGGAGGTCGGGGAGAACGCCATCCTCGGCGACCAGTCCCTGCTGCCCTCCGGCCGCGCCGTCCCCGCGGGGGAGAGCTGGGCCGGGTCCCCGGCGCGGTCGGCGCCCGAGGCGATCGACCCGGTCGTCGGGCTCATGGCCGCGTGCGCCGCCGCCCCGCGCACCTGGTCCCGCGGGCTCCTGGCCGGCTTCGCGGGCGGCGTCCTCCTCCTGGAGCTGATGCCGTTCCTGATCCTGCTGCCGGTGGTCACCGTGGTGTGGTGGGTCCTGCTCACCTACGGCACCGCGGCCGCGTTCCTGGCCACCGCGCTGTCCGGGCCGCTGTTCGTCCTCGCCTCCTGCGGCTTCCTGCTGGGCGCCCGCCGCCTGGTGCTGTCGGCGACGCCGGAGGGCGTGCACCACCTGCGGTCGAAGCTGGGCGTCGAGAAGTGGCTGGGGGACAAGCTGCTCGAGCTGAGCCTGCTGTTCACCAACACCATGTACTCGACCCTCTACACGCCGATGTGGCTGCGGGCGCTGGGGACCCGCGTCGGCAAGGGCGCCGAGGTCTCCACCATCGCCAACATCGATCCGGACCTGCTCACCCTCGGCGAGGGCAGCTTCGTGGCCGACATGGCCAGCGTGGGCAGCGCGACCTACGCCAACGGCCACGTCGCCCTCCGCCGGACCGAGATCGGCTCCCGCGCCTTCGTCGGCAACGCCGCCTTCGTCCCCGCGGGCTCACAGCTCGGCGCGGGCTCGCTGATCGGCGTCCGCAGCGTCCCGCCGACCGAGGGGGCCGACCCCGGCACCTCCTGGCTCGGCTCGCCGCCGTTCTACCTGCCGCGGCGAGAGGTCTTCGAGGAGTTCACCGAGGCGCAGACGTACGCGCCGTCGCGGCGGCAGGTGGGCGCCCGGTACGCGATCGAGTTCCTCCGCATCGTGCTGCCGAGCTCGCTGCTCGCCGTCGCGACCTTCGCCACCCTGTACGGCCTGTCCTCGCTGGCGCTCTCCTGGAGCACGGTGGCCACGGTCCTGCTCGCCCCGGTGGTGGCCCTGGGCTCCAGCGCCCTGGTGCTGTTGTTCGTGGCCGCGCTCAAGTGGGCCGTCGTGGGCCGGTACCGGCCGCGGGTGCGGCCGCTGTGGAACGGGTTCGTCCGCCGGACCGAGTTCGTCACCGGCGTCTACGAGGCGGCGGCGGTCCCGGCGCTGCTCACCTTCCTCACCGGCACGCCGCTGCTCGGCCCGGCGCTGCGCCTGTTCGGCTGCCGGGTCGGCCGGCGGACGCTGATCGACACGACCTACGTCACGGAGTTCGACCTCGTCACGATCGGCGACGACGTGTCGGTGGGCGCGAACGCGTCGCTGCAGACCCACCTGTTCGAGGACCGGGTCATGAAGATGGACCACGTGGTGCTGCGCGACCGGGCGAGCATCGGCGACAAGGCCGTCGTCCTGTACGACTCCGTCGTCGAGGAGGACGCCACGCTCGCCGCCCTGTCCCTGGCGATGAAGGGTGAGGTGCTGCCCCGGGAGACCACCTGGTGCGGCATCCCGGCCCAGAAGGTCGGCCGCGCCCCGGTGGCCGCGCCGCCGCACCGCGCCCACCGGCTGTCGACGGCGGGGGAGGGCCGGCGATGACGACCGGCGCCGAGGGGCGGCGGGACCCCGTGACTACTCCGGCGGGCCGGCCCGGGGCGTCCACCCTGGCCCACGCCTGCGACCCGGCCCCGCCGGGGGACGCCTCCGGCACCCCGGCGACGACGGCCCCGGGCCGGCGGTCCGGCTCGCGGCTGATCGGGATCGACGCGGCGCGGGGGGTCGCCCTGCTGGGCATGATCGCCGTCCACGTCATGGACCCGGTCGACGCCGACGGCCGCAACCCCTCGCTGACGTGGAGCCTGGCGGCGGGCAAGTCGGCGGCGCTGTTCGCCCTGCTCGCCGGCGTGGGTGTCGCCTTCGCCAGCGGCCGTCGCGAGCGGCCGCACGGCCGGGCCTGGGTGGCCAGCGCGAGCTCGCTCGTCGTCCGTGCGCTGCTGATCGCCGTCGTCGGCCTCACCCTCGGGGCCGTCGTCCCCGAGGAGCGGGCGGCGGTGATCCTGCCGTACTACGCCCTGCTGTTCCTGCTGGCGATCCCGCTGCTCTCGCTGTCGGTCCGCGCCCTCGTGCTGGTCGCCGGCGCCATCGCGATCGGGATGCCGGTCCTCAGCCACGTCCTGCGGTCGGGCAGCGAGCTGGTCGCCGCCCCCAACCGCACCTTCGGGCAGCTCGCCTCGGACCCGGTGGGTGTGCTCACCGAGCTGGCGCTGACCGGGACCTACCCCGCGCTGCCGTGGCTGGCGTACCTGTGCGTCGGGCTCGCCGTGGGCCGGGCGGCGCTGTCCTCCCGTCGGACCGCCGTCACCATCGCGCTCACCGGAGCCGCCCTCGCGGTGGCCGCCCGGGTCACGTCGTGGGTCCTCCTCGACGTCCTCGGCGGGCGCGCCGACCTCGAGGCGGTGGCGCTGCGGTCCCTGACCCAGGAGCAGCTCGCGGACCTGCTGGCGTGGGGCCCCGACGGCGTCACGCCGTCGGACACCGGGTGGTGGCTGGCCACGGTCTCGCCGCACTCGAGCACGCCGTTGGACCTGGTGTTCACCATCGGGGTCGGCCTGGCCGTCCTCGGGGTGTGCCTGCTGCTCGGGCGGATGACGACCGGCCTGCTGCGGCCGCTCGCCGTCGCGGGCAGCATGACCCTGACGCTGTACTCCCTGCACCTGCTGCTGCTCAGCTCGCCGTTCATGCCGGACGACGACCTGGCCTCCCTGCTGGTCCAAGTCCTGGTCCTGGTCGCCTTCGCCTTCGCCTGGAGCCGCACCCACGTGCGCGGTCCGCTCGAGGACCTCGTGGCCCGGGCGACCGGGGCGGTCCGGCGACGAGTGCTGGCCGGGCGCCGGGAGGAGGCCGGTGCCACCGCCTGACGGGGGCCGCTCCACCGGCCGCGACCTGGCGCTGGTCTACCGCGGACCGGCCTCGACCCCGGGGTGCCCGGAGGCGGTCGCGGCCGCGCTCCGCCGGAGCCGGTGGGACCTGGAGGTCCGCTTCGTCGGACCGCGCGAGGAGCTCCCGCTGCAGCCCGACGTGCTCGCCGGCGCCCGCCTCTACGCCCAGCCCGGCGGCGGGACGCTGCGGGCGGCGCACCGGAAGCTGCGGCGTTCGGCGGACACCATCCGGGAGTTCGTCCGGTCCGGCGGCGGTTACCTCGGCTTCTGCCTGGGCGGCTACCTGGCGGGCGAGACCCCCGGCTTCGGCCTGCTGCCCGGCGACACCGACCGGTTCATCTCCTCACCCGGCGCGCGGCCGGACCACGACGGCGACAGCCTGGTGGAGCTCGACTGGGCCGGACACCGCCGCCGGGTCTTCTTCCAGGACGGCCCGTGGTTCGACCTGGACCCCGCCCGGGGCCCGGCGGAGGTGCTCGCCACCTACGGCAACGGGCTGCCCGCCGCGGTCGTCGCCCCCTTCGGCCGCGGCGCGGTCGGCGTCGTGGGACCGCACCCCGAGGCCACGCCCGACTGGTACACCGACAGCGGGCTGCCCGTGCCGGCCGACGTGCGCGCCGACCTCACCCAGGACCTCGTCGACCGGGTGCTGCGGGCGGCCCGGCCCGGAGGCCGCGCCGCCTGACCCCTCCCCGACGACGGACCGGTGGGGCGCTCCCCGAGCGGGAGCGCCCCACCGGCGTCGTGGGAGGAGGCGTCAGGAGGCGTCGATCAGCTGCCCGACCGTGCGGCCGAGCCGGCCGTCGAGCGCGTGGCCGACCCCGGCCGGCCACTCGTGCGAGGTGACGACGCCGCGGCCGGCGTAGAAGCGCTCCCCGGCCTGCGCCCCCCATGAGGCGGTCAGCGGCACGGCGGTGTCGGCGGTGCCGGTGTACCAGTGGCCGCGGACCCCGGCCATGCGGGCGGCGGTCACCGCGGCCCCGCCGTCGGCGGGCGGCCCGCCGCCGCCGAACACCACCCAGCCGCCGCCGAGGCGCATCAGCTCCGGGTGCCGCGGCACGAGGAAGCGGGTGATCTCCTGCGCACCGGAGGAGAAGCCGGCCAGCCACACCTCGGTGACGGGGTAGGCGGCCATCTGGCGCTCGACCAGCTCGGCCAGGAAGTCCGCGTAGGCGGCGGTGTCGCCGGTGTGCCAGCACTCGCAGGACTGGTTCGGGCTCTCCACCGCCAGCGTGACCGCGTTGCGGGCCTTGGCGGCCGCGACCAGCCCCGACGCGCCGCCGAGCGCGTAGGAGGAGCCCGGGTTGTCCACGCCGTACTCGCCGGTGCCGTCGAGGTAGACGACCAGGCCGACCGGGCGCGCCGGGTCGACGCCGCCGGCGTAGAGGAGGTAGTTGCCGGTCTGCCCGTTGCCGGCCCGGAACGACTGGCGCGGCTGGTCGGTGAACGCCCCGCCCGAGCCGCCGGTGGAGCCACCGGCCGCCGGCGCGGCGGCGGCGGCCGACGTCGGCGCGCTCGACGACCCGCCCGCCGTCGGGGCCGCACCGCCGCGCCCCGAGCCGGCGGCCGCGGTGGCCTGCGGGGCCCCGGGCGCGGCCTCGGCCTGGACGTCCCCGGTCGCCGGCGCGGACGACGCGTCCTCGGCCGGCGGCTGGGCGGGCTCGGTGGGCTCGGCCACCGGGGCCTCGACGGGCGCCTCGGCCGGGACCTCGACCGGGACCTCGACCGGGGTCTCGGCCGGGGTCTCGGCCGGGACCTCGGCCGGCGAGGTGGGCGAGGGCACGGGAGCCGGGACGGTGCTGCTCGGGGCCGCCTCGGCGAGGGGAGCGGGCGGTGCGGCCTCCGCCCGGCTGCCCGCGTCGGTGGCGCCCGTCCGGCCGGCGGCGCCGAGCTGCAGGCCGGCGGGGTCGCACGCGGCGGTGGTCAGACAGATGATGGCCGCGGACGCGAGCACGCCGGCCCGGCGACCGGCGGCGGAGAGGGAACTGCGCACGAGTGGGGAGCCTCCGGATGTCCGCCCGTGACGACGGAACGTGATTGCGCTGTGACGCTACGAGGCTGACAGATCAACTCCGCGTCGACCAGAGGGCTGTTGGTCACACTCGTCCCAGCCGTACCACCCGTCCCGCCCGCCGCACCGAGCTGCCGATGACCCATGCCACGTTCGTCGGCGGTTCCGCGTGTCGGGTGCTGCGGGGATGATCGACGGTGATCGGTCAGGTCGGAGCCACCCGGTGGCCAGCTCACGAGGACGGGGATGCGCGGAGGTCGACGGTGGTCCGCGGTCGTCCTGGTGTCGTCGGTGGTGGTGACCGGCGGGTGCTCGGCGGCTCCCGAGGCACCGGCGGAGCCCGACGGGCGGGTGGCCGCCGTCGCGGAGCCGTGGGCCGACCGGCCGGTGGTGGACCTGCGGTTCGAGGTCGCCGCGGACCTCGGCTCGGTCGCCGGCCGCGAGGTCGTCGAGTTCACCCCCGACCTGGACACCTGCGAGCTGGTCTTCCGCGCGTGGCCGAACAAGCCCGCGACCGCGCGCGCGGGCAGCTCGCTGACGGTCACCGAGGTGCGGGTGGACGGCCGGGACGCCGGGTTCCGCGACGTCGCCGCCGGTGCACCGGCGGGCACCCCGGGCACGCTGGTCGAGGTGCCGCTGGAGGAGTGCCTGTCGGCGGGGGAGACCGTCACCGCTGACCTCTCCTTCGACGTGGTGCTCGGCGAGGAGGTCAACGAGCGGGTCGGGACCTCCTCCGAGGCGGAGGCCGCCTGGTTCGCCACGGCGTTCCCCCTCCTGGCGTGGGAGCGCGGGCGCGGCTGGGAACGGGGTCCCGCCGTCCCGGTCGCCGGCGAGACCGCGGTGAGCGAGGACTTCCGGCTGCGGTCGCTGGAGGTGGTCGCGCCGTCGGGCTACGGGGTCCTCGGCACCGGGCAGGCGGACGGGACCGAGGACGGGCCCGACGGGACGACGGTGCACCGCTTCACCGCGCCGGCGGTGCGGGACGTCGCCGTCGCGGTCGGGGACCTCGAGGTGACCGAGCGGACGATCGGCGGCGTCCGCGTGCGCGTGGGCCTCGACCGGGCGGTGGAGCGGGCGACCGGCGAGGACTGGCTGGACCAGATCGCCGGGTCCACCGACGACCTCGTCGAGTTCCTCGGCCCCTTCCCCTACGACGACCTCTGGGTGGTGGTGCTCTCCAGCCAGACCAGCGGCATCGAGTTCCCGGGGGCGATCCAGTTCGGTGACGTGGACCCGGAGCAGCGCCGGGGCCTGGTGACGCACGAGCTCGCGCACATGTGGTTCTACGGGCGGGTGGGCAACGACCAGGGCGAGCACCCGTGGCTGGACGAGTCGTTCGCGACGTTCGCCCAGATGGTGGCCGACGGCGACGAGGAGCCCGTCGTCCACGGCTCGGACGGGGACGCCCCGCCGGTGGGCGGGTCCATGACCTACTGGGCCGCGGAGTTCGAGCGCCCGAGCAGCACCTACTACGACACCGTCTACACCCTCGGCGGCGCCGCGCTCGTGGAGGCCCGCGACCGGGCCGGCCACGACGTGTTCGACGACGCGCTGGCCGGCTACACCGCGGCGAACGCCTACGCCGTCGCCGAGCCCGAGGACGTCCGGGAGGCGTTCGCCGACCTGCCGGAGGTCCTCGAGGTCCTCCGGCAGGTCGGCGCCCTGCCCTGACCGCCGGCCGACCGCTCACCGCCGGACGAGGGCCCGCAGCTCCTCGGCCCGCTCCGCCGTCCAGCCCTCCGGGCGCAGCAGCAGCGCCCAGGCGTCCACCGACTCGCGGGTGTAGCGGTGCCCGTGCCCCTCGGGCACGTCGAGGGAGAAGGGCATGTCGAGGGTGACCTGCCAGAACGTGACGACGGGCAGCCAGGTCATCTCGTCGAGGACGTCGCGCCCGGGTTCCTCGGCCAGCCAGTCGGGGCGGGAGAACAGCAGCGACGGGCTCCACCACACGATGGGGTCCGACGGGTGCTGCAGGAACAGCACCCGAGCCCCCTCCCACGGGACGCCGGCCGGGGGAGCGCCCTGCGTGACGTCGGTGCTGAACCGCACCGTCCGCCCGCCGCGGTACACCGGCTCGACCTCGCGGCTGCCCGGGTCGCGGTCCTCGCGGAACTCGGTGTGCAGCGCGTTGAAGTTGGGCGCGCCGACGAACAGCGCGCCCGAGACGCGGTTGCGCAGGTCGGACTCGCCGCTGAAGGCGGCCTCCGCGCCGAACGAGCCGAGGCTCTCCCCGAAGACGTAGAGCTGCGGCCGCGCGTCGGCGGGGAGCGCCGACCACCGCTCGTAGACGGCGTCGAACAGCTCCCGGCCGGCGGCGCGGGCACGGGACTGGTCGACGAGGTAGGAGATCCCCGAGGGGACGTAGGAGTACTGCATCGACACCAGCGCCGAGTCGCCACCGGCGATGTACTCGAAGGCGGCCATCGAGCCCGCGTCCAGCCAGCCGCGACCCGTCGTCGTCGCCACCAGCAGCCGGGACCGCTCGAAGCCGCCGGCCCGCGCCAGGTCGTCGACGGCGAGCTGCGCGCGGACCTGGACGTCGTCGGCGCTGCGCACGCCCGCGTAGACCCGGATCGGTTCCTCGGCCGCGGTGCCGGTGAACGCCGCGATCTCCTCGGCCGACGGGCCGCCGGCGACGATGGTGCGGCCCTCCCGGCCGAGGGTGTCCCACGCGATCAGCGAGCCCGGGCCGCCCGAGCGCAGCCCGCTGTCCGGCTGCTCGACGCCGTCGGCGGTGCCGGAGTCGACCAGGGCGAAGGACTCGTGCAGGCTCGTCCGCAGCGCCTCACCCGGCGACCCGGCCACCAGGAACAGCACGAGGCCGGCGACCACCAGCCCGCCGAGGGTGCGCGCCGCCCGGGCCCCGATCTGCCGCTCGAGCACCCGGGCGACCGCCCGCGCGGCTCCCCGGACCAGGCGCGCGACCCCGAGGAGCACGGCGAGGACGAGCAGGCCGACGGGGAGTGCCAGCAGCGCCCGCCACAGCGGCTCCCCCTCGGCGCCCATGAGGTCGCGCAGCCGGCCCTGCCAGCGCCGGCCGAGCAGGAAAGAGACCGTGAGCAGCACGGCCGCCGCCACGGCGAAGACCCGCCAGGACCGCCGCCGCGGCCGGCGGCGGTCGCGGTCGGCCAGTCCGCGCCAGACCGCCGCGAGGAGGACCCCGAGCCCGTACCCGAGCGCCGCGCTGATCCCGGCCACCACGCCCTGCGCCACCCCGCTGCGGGGCAGCAGCGACGGGGTGGACGACAGGCAGGCCAGGAGCAGAGCACCCCACGAGCCGGGCAGCGACAGCGCCCGTCCCGGCCGGGACCACCGCGCCGTCCTGCGCGGACCCAAGGCGCGCGCGGGGGAGCCCGCTGCCGGGACCGGGTCCGGCTGCGGCGCCTCGGCCACCCCGACCGGGGCCCCCGGCACGCTCACGGTCCCGACACCGGCCAGCCGGCGAGCGCCCAGACGGCGACGACCGCGCCGGTGAGCAGGCCGACCGTCAGCAGCAGCGCCCACGCGGCGAACACCAGGTCGAAGTCCTCCGGGTCCGGTTCCGGCCACTCCCGCCCGTCCTGGCCGGGAGGCCGCACGGTGGGGATCGACACCGGACCTCCTGGCACACGGAGCGGGACGGGCCTGGGAGCGGGAGCCTGGCGGCTGGTGACCGACGGTGGCCTCACCTGCACGGGATGAGGTCCCGTGCCGGCGGTGCGTCAGCGGTCGTAGCCACGGTGCTGCCCACGGCGAGGTCCTGCGGTGAGCGGCGCGAGGAGCTCACGGCGACCCACAGCAGGCCGATCGGGAAGGCGCGGCCGCGTCCCGCAGCGGCCGGCCGGTCGGCCACGCCCGCTCGGCGACCACGATGCCCGCGCCGACCACGACGTCCCGGGCCGACGGCACCCGCGCGCCGTCCGGGACCACCACCGTCACGGTCCCGTCCCCGGTCAGGTGGCGATGCGGCTGTCGTCGACCGGCCCGCCGACGGGCGCCGCGCGCCGTGCCGGCGCCGGCCGCATGCGCCCCACGGCCAGCAGGGTGACGCCCTCGAGCAGGGTCTGGAGCGTCAGCAGGGTGCCGAGCAGGGTCAGGGTGGCCGTGGTGAGGTTGAACAGGATCCACAGGCCCAGCACCACCGAGATGATCCCGCTGACCACGAGCACGGTCCGCGCCTCCGCGACCAGCACCCCGCCGAAGACCCGCGCCAACCCGGTCGCGAGGAACATCGACCCCGCCAGCAGCGTCAGGGTCAGCGCGCCGACCGTGGTGTTGCGGAGGATGAACAGGCCGAGCACCGCGAGCACGACCCCGCCGAGGGCCACCGCCCAGGACCCGCCCTCACGGATCGTGAACAGCGCCCCGACGACGAGCACCACCCCGGAGATCAGGGCCGTCCAGCCGATCAGCACGACCGACACCACCGTCGCGAGGACGACGTTGCCGAGCAGGATCACGCCGGCGATCACCAGCAGGACCCCGATCGCGATGTCGCCGCCGGTCCGCCGTCGCTCGAAGGTCGTGGTCACGTGCGCTCCTCCCGGGGTCCCCAGCCAGGGCAGCCTCCCGGGGCCGGGTGCGGCCCGGCTCCTCCGCGGAGGATGAGGTGTGGCACGGCGGCGTCCCGCCGGACCGGTCGTGACCGTCGGTCCCCGCTGCGGTCGCGAACCGTCCACTCAGTTGTGCGCAACCCCTGTCGGCGACGTCTCGATCGTCGTACGTTCGTGCCGCTGCAAGGGGGGGATCGTGGCCTCAGGCACGGGCTCGAGACGATCCGGGATACCTCGTGCGAAGACGGCGATCCCGCGTCTGTCGCCGGGGTACGTGCGCCGGCCGCGGCTGCTCGCCGCCCTCGACGCGGCGACGCCGGGCCAGGTCACCGCCGTGTGCGCGCCCGCCGGGTACGGCAAGACCCTGCTGCTCGCGGACTGGGCCTCCCGCGACCCGCGGCGGACGGCCTGGGTGTCCCTCGACGCCGACGACGACGACGACCGGCGCTTCTGGTCGGCCGTGCTGAGCGCGCTCGCCTCCTGCGCGGTCGTGCCGGCGGACTCGCCCCTCCACTCGGTCGCCGTCCCGCGGCTGCCGAGCCGGGACCCGGCGTTCCTCGCCACGGTGGCCGACGCGGTCGACCTGCTGCCCGAGCCCGTCCGGCTGGTGCTCGACGACGTGCACGAGCTGACCGCGTCCGAACCCCGGCACGGGCTGGCCGCCCTCGTCCGCGACCGTCCTCCCGGGCTGCACCTGGTGCTGGCCGGACGCACCGACCCGCCGCTGCCGCTGAGCCGCATGCGGGTGGCCGGCGAGCTCGCCGAGATCCGGGCGGAGGCCCTCCGGTTCTCGGTGCCGGAGGCGGACACCATGCTGGCCTCGGCCGACGTCGAGGCCAGCCCCGAGCAGGTGCGCCTGCTCGTCGAGCAGACGGAGGGCTGGGCCGCCGGGCTGCGGCTGGCGGCGCTGTCCCTGCGCGAGACCGACGACCCCGACCGGTTCCTCACCGACTTCGTCGGCAACGGCCGCGCCGTGTCCGACTACCTGGTCGGGGAGGTCCTGGCCCGGCTCCCGGCCGACGTGCTCGACCTGCTCCGGGCGCTGAGCGTGTGCGACCAGCTGTCCGCACCGCTGGCGGTGGCGGTGTCCGGCCGGCCGGACGCGGCGGAGGTCCTCGACGCGATGGAGCGCGACACCTCGCTGGTCCTGAGCTCCGGCCAGGGCCGCCTCTGGTACCGGGTGCACCCGCTGCTGCGCTCGCACCTGCTCGCCGACCTGACGCGCCGCCGGCCCGACCTGGTGCTCGACCTGCACCGGCGGGCGGCGGGGTGGTACGCGTCGCGGGGCGGGGTCGTCGAGGCGCTCACCCACGCGCGGCAGGGCGGCGACCCCGCGGCCGTGGCGCTGCTGCTGCGCGAGAACACCGGCCGGCTGGTCACCGACGGCCACTACCGGGCGATGCGCGAGGCGCTGACCTGGATCGGTGCCGCGGTGGGGGAGGACCCCTGGCTGGAGCTGCTCGCCGGGCTGGTCGACGTCGAGGCCGGGGCGCTGGTCGCGGCCGACGGCCACCTCGCCCGGGCGGCGGCCGCCTGGCCGGCCGAGCCCGGGGAGGAGCTCGTGGAGCTGCGCGCCCTGGTCCGCGCCCGGCGGGTGAACATGGCCGGGAACCCGGCCGACATGGTGACGGCGACCGACGCGCTCACCCCGACGGCCGCGGACGCCCCCGGCCTGGCGGTGACGGCGGCCCTCGACCGGGCGCTGGCGCTGCTGGCGGCCGACCGTCGGGGCGAGGCGGAGACCATCGCCGGGGCGGCACTGGTCCGGGCGCAGCAGCTGGGCCAGCGGTACCTGGTGGCCCGGAGCCGCACGGTCCTGGGGGCCGTCGCCGGCGTCCGGGGGGACTTCCGGCGGATGTCCGCCCTCGCCGAGGAGGCCGACGTCGGCGCCCGGGGGACCGACTGGGGCGCCACGGCCGGAGCCGCCTTCACGGCCTCGATGCGCGCGTACGCGGCGCTGCTGCGGGTGGAGCCGGAGCGGTGCCTGGACCTGCTGGCCCCGGCGCTCGCCTTCCACGAGCGGGAGCCACCGCCCCCGTCCAACCCGGTGGCGGTCACGGTCCGGGCGCTGCACGGGGCCGCCTCGGCCGATCTCGGGCGCGAGGCCGACGGCCTCGACGGGATGCGGCGGGCGCGGACGGCGGTGGCCGGTCACCCGCTGGCGGCGAGCGCGGCCGCCCTGGTCGCGCTGCTCGAGCACGGGACGGCCACCCGGGCGGGCCACCCCGAGCCCGCCCGCGCCGCGCTGGAGTGGGCCGAGTCGACGCTCGGGAACACCGGCGACGTGGCCCTCATGCGGGCGCTCCGCCTGGTCGCCCTGGGCCGGCACCGGTCGGCCGTCGAGACCCTGCAGCCGGTGCTGGACCGGTCGCTCGCCGTCACTGTCCCGTGGGCGCTCCTGGCCGGCTGGGTCCTGGACTGCCGGCTCGCGGTGCTGCAGGGCCACCCGTCCCGGGCGCGCAGCAGCCTGGAACGGGCCCTGGCGCTGACCGAGGCGATGGACGCGCCGCGGCCACTGGCGCTCGCGCCCGACGAGGTGGTCGAGCTGCTGACCCGCCACCTCGGCAGCTTCGGGAGCGCCGACCCGACCGCGCACCGGGTGCTCGCCGCCCGGACCGCGCTCGGCGTCGGCGGGCGCCCGGTGGCGCTGACCGACCGGGAGCGGGCGGTGCTGCGGCTGCTGCCCAGCCAGCGCTCGTTCGAGGAGATCGCCAGCGACCTGACGGTCTCCCACAGCACCGTGAAGACCCACGTCCGGGCGATCTACGGCAAGCTCGGCGTGAACTCGCGCCGGGCCGCGGTGGACAGCGCACGGAGGCGCGGGGTGCTCGTCGAGCCGAGGCCCGAGGACGGCGCCGGGAGCTGACCCGGGGCCGGGGACGTCAGCCGGGGACCTCGTGCAGCGACACGACGCGCAGCCCGAGGTCCTGCAACCGGGCGAGGATGCCGTGCAGCTCCGCCGCGTCGGCCACCTGCCCGTGGATGATCGTCTCCGGCGGGGCGTCCAGGACCTCCAGGTCCGGGAACGCCCCCCGGGTGTGGTCGGACACCAGGCCCGCCACCCGGAACTCGTACCGTCGTGAGGACACGGCCCGACCTCCTGACCTCGACCACCCGGCATCGTCGCCGGGCGGACCGGGTGGCACGTCCTCCGTTGGGGATGGGATGCCGACCGTGCCGGGTGGGGCTCCCCGGCGGGTAGGACCCGGCCGTGACGGCGGGCAGGGGGGTCGCGTGGCGGTCCCGGACCTGGTGGGGCGGCGTGCCGTTCGCCGCGGCGCTGGTCGTGGTGCTGGTGCTGTGGAACAACGTCGTCGTCCCCCGGGTGCCCGGCGGCCGCGGGGCCTACGTGGCGGTGAACGTCGCGGCCGCCGGTGTGCTGCTGCTCGCCGCGCGCGCGACCGGGTCCTCGTGGGCGGACCTGGGCCTGGCCCGCCGCTGCGTCCCGGCCGGGCTGCGGTGGGGCGGCGCCGCCTTCGCCGTGGTCGCGGCCGGCTACGCGTTCGCGCTCGCGCTGCCGGTCCTCCGCCCGCTGCTCGCCGACGCCCGCGTCGCCGATCTCGGGCCGGGTGAGATCGCCGGCGACGTGCTCGTCCGCATCCCCCTGGGCACCGTGCTGTGGGAGGAGGTGGCCTTCCGCGGCGTGCTGCTGGCCGTCCTCGCCCGGGTCCTCCCCCTGCGCGCGGCCGCGGTCGTCTCGGCCGTCGTCTTCGGGCTGTGGCACGTCCGGCCGACGCTCGGCGCCCTCGCCGCCAACGACCTCGTGGAGGGCCCGGCCGCCCGGGCCGCGGCCGTGGCCCTCGCCTGCGCCGGCACCGCCGTCGCGGGCCTGCTGTTCACCTGGCTGCGGGTGCGCAGCGGCAGCCTGCTGGCCCCGGCGCTGCTGCACCTGGCGACGAACACGCTGGGGACGCTGGCCGCGGTCACCGCCCTCCGCTCGGGCTGACCCGGCCTACGGGCCGCGGACGAGGGCGACCGCCCCGCGGTGGTCGAGCCCGGTCCCGGCGGTGAAGGCGGCCGCGTAGTCCTCGGCGGCGACGGCGCCGGCCACGCGGCCCGTCAGCTCCGCCTCCTCCCCCCGCGCGGACGGCCACGCCCGCAGGCCCGCGCGCCGCCGCAGCCCGTCGGCCGCACCGAGCGCGGTCGCGGCCCGCCGGGCGTCCCCGTGGGCGAGCGCGAGCCGGGCGGCCGAGACGAGGGCGAAGGTGAGGGTCAGGGTGCTCACCTCGATGTCCTCGCTCCCATCCACCGACCCGGCGAGGAGCGCCTGCGCCTCCTCCAGCCGGCCCGACCGGACCGCGAGGGCGGCGAGCTGGGTCCGGGTCGTCGCCCGGAGCCAGTCGTTGCCGAGCTGGCCGCCGTGCTCGTCGACCTCCTCCAGGTGGGCCCGGGCGGCCACGTCCTCGCCGAGCGCCATCTCCACCATCCCGACGGTCAGGGCGGCGAACGCCGCGAACGGCTCGTTCTCCCGGCGCAGGCCCTCGAGGGCCCGCGACGCGGTCCGCAGCGCACCGTCGAGGTCGCCGACGATCGGCAGGATCCACGAGACGGCCAGTTGGGCGGCGTCCACCAGGTAGGGGTCGTCGAAACGGCCCTCCAGCGCCCGGAGCCCGTCGACGGCGGTCAGCGCGCCGTCGTCGTCGCCGACCTCGACCGCGGTGACGGCCGAGGTGAGCAGCAGCTCGGCCCGCGCCCGGTCGTCCAGTGCGTCGGCGCGCTGCTGGACCTGGTCGATCCACGCCCGGCCCTCCGGCATGCGCCCGCGCATCTGCCAGAACAGCCAGAGGATGCGGAAGACGTGCGGGAGCGGCGCGATGTCGTGCGCGAGGAACCAGCGGATGGCGACCCGCAGGTCCTCCTCCTCGGTGCGCAGCCGGGCGGCCCACTCCTGCTGCCGCTCGGCGGGCCAGTCGGCGTTCTCCACCAGCGCGCCGAAGTACTCGGCGTGGCGCCGCTCGACGTCGTCCCGCTCCGGGCTGCCGGCCAGGCGCTCGGCGGCGAGCTCCTGAACCGCCGCCAGCATGCGGAACCGGGGACCGGTGCCGGTGACGTCGATGGTCACGAGGCTGTGCCGGGCGAGCGCGTCGAGCAGGTCCAGCGTCTCGTCCTCCGGGAGGGCGGCGACGTGCGCGGCGGCCTCGGCGCTCCACCCCCCGGCGAAGACCGACAGCGTCGCCAGCATCCGCTGCTCGGCGTCGGTCAGCAGCCCGACGCTCCACTCGACGGTCGCGCGCAGGGTGCGCTGGCGCTCGGGCAGGTCGACCGGACCCGACCCCAGGGCGTCGAGCCGCCGGCCGAGCCGTGCGAGCAGCGCGTCGGGGGTCAGCAACCGGGTGCGCGCCGCCGCGAGCTCGATGGCCAGCGGCAGGCCGTCGAGGCGCCGGCAGATCTCCGCCACGGCCGGCGCGTTCTCCTCGGTCAGCGCGAAGTCGTAGCGGACGGCCTGCGCCCGGTCGACGAACAGCCGGACGGCGGGCAGTGCGGCCAGCCGGTCCACCGCCGGTGGGGACGGGAACGCCGGCACGGTGAGCGTCCCCACCGGGTACTCCCGCTCGGCCCGCAGCCGGAGGGCGGTGCGGCTGGTGCCGAGGACCACGAGCCCGGCGCAGCGGGCCAGCAGGGCGTCGAGCTCGGCGGCGACCGCCACGACCTGTTCGAGGTTGTCGAGCACGAGCAGCGTCGGGGTGTCCGCGAGGTGCTCGGCCAGGACGTCCAGCGGCGGGCGGGCACCGTCGAGCGCGGCGCCGAGGACGGCGGCGACCCGCGGCAGCACCAGCGCGGGGTCGTCGACCGAGGCCAGCGGGACGAACACCGCCCCCCGTGGGTAGCGGGCCTGGACCCGTTCCGCCACGGCGATCGCCAGCCGCGTCTTGCCGACGCCGCCGGGCCCGGTCAGGGTGACCAGCCGCGCCCCGGGGGACTGCAGCAGGCCCGCGACGGCGTCGATGTCCTGCTCGCGCCCGATCAGCGACGTCGACGTCAGCGGCAGGGTCCGCGTGCCCGGCCGGTCGGTGGCCCGGGGCGCGGGGGACGCCGGGGCGCGGTCGGCCCGGCCCGTGGTCGTGAACCGCTCGCTGAGCAGCAGGGCGAGGTCGTCGCGGACCAGCCGCGCCAGCTCCCGCGGGGTGCGGAACGGGCGGTAGGAGTCGGTGCCCTCCGACTGGAGCCCGGCGAGCATGGCCGCCAGCCGGGGCTCCCGCTCGGGTGCCGGCCCCTTGACGTAGAGCAGCCGGGGGATCGAGCCGGAGAGCCGGAACTCGTCCTCCAGGCCCGAGACGTCCATGTCGGGCCCGATCCAGCCGTACCGCTGCCAGTACAGGCCGATGAAGACGTCCGACTGGGCCAGGTAGGCGCGGTACAGCTCGCGGGGCGGGTGCGGCCGGGCCCCGAGCTCGAACATGACCGGCGTGAGGCGGAGCGCCGTGATGGCCCGCGCGACGGCCGCGCGCTCCTCGGCGAGCTCGGTCAGCGTGGAGCTCACGAAGACGCGCAAGCGCTGGTCCGGGGTCCGGATCGCGGCCGTGTCCTGTTCGGTCACCGTCATGCGTCCTCCTCGGGGAGGGCCGCCGTCGACGTCCGGCGGTCGGGCTGCAGGGCCCGTGGGGACAGGGTCGCGATCTCCGCGTGCGACCGGTAGGGGCTCGAGGACCGGTCCGCGGATCGGCGTGGGACGTGCAGTCCTCGTGACGCCCGTGTGACGCACCGTCAGCCGATGCTGGGACTGTGTAAAGAGTCACGTTCGACCCTTGTTCACCGCGCAGCCCTCTGGTTCCCTCATCCGAAGTCGGTCTCGGATGACGCAACAATGATTGGGGAACGTCATGGAGAAACCGCACGAGTCCGCTCCGCCCTCCCACCGCCCCGGCACCCCGGAGACCGTCGCGGCCGACCCGGCGCCCGTCGGCGGCGCCCCGGCCGGGGAGGAGCGCCCCACCGTCCACGCCACCGACGTGACCGTGACCGGGACGCACCCCGCGATCGCGGAGCCGCCTCCCTGTGTCGCCGACCGCCACTGGGCGGTGGACCGGGTCCTCTTCGCCATCGCCGCGGCCATGGCGCTGGGCTTCGTCGTCTGGGGCTTCGCCACGCCCACCGGACTCGGCACCGCGAGCAGCTCGGCCCTCGGCTGGATCACCGGCAACCTCGGCTGGCTGTTCGTGCTCCTGGCCTCGGCCTTCGTCGTGTACGTGATCTGGCTGGCGGCGGGCAGGTACGGGCGGATCCCGCTCGGGCGCGACGACGAGCGGCCGCAGTTCCGCACGATCTCGTGGATCGCGATGATGTTCAGCGCCGGCATGGGCATCGGGCTGATGTTCTTCGGCGTCGCCGAGCCGCTGTCGCACTACGTCGCCCCGCCGCCGCTGACGACCGAGCCCGAGACGTCCGAGGCGATCCAGACGGCCATGGCGACCACGCTGTTCCACTGGACGCTGCACCCGTGGGCGATGTACGCCGTCGTCGGACTGGCCATCGCCTACGGCACGTTCCGGCGGGGCCGCCGTCAGCTGATCAGCTCGGCGTTCATCCCGCTGCTCGGGGAGCGGCGCGCCAGCGGCCCGGTCGGCCGGACCATCGACGTCCTGGCCATCTTCGCGACGCTGTTCGGATCCGCGGCGTCCCTCGGCCTCGGTGCCCTGCAGATCGGCAGCGGCGTCGAGATCCTCGGCTGGGCCGGGGACGTCGGCAACGGCGTCCTGGTGGGGATCATCGCGATCCTGACCGCCGCCTTCGTCGTCTCGGCCGTCTCCGGCATCGCGCGCGGGATCCAGTGGCTGTCCAACACCAACATGGTCCTGGCCCTGGTGCTCGCGCTGTTCGTCTTCGTCGCCGGCCCGACGATCTTCATCCTGAACCTGATCCCCGACGCGGTCGGCAGCTACTTCTCCGACCTCGGCGAGATGGCCGCGCGCACCGAGGCCACCGGCGGCGACGCCATGGCCACCTGGCTGCGCGGCTGGACGGTCTTCTACTGGGCCTGGTGGATCAGCTGGACCCCCTTCGTCGGGCTGTTCATCGCGCGCATCAGCCGGGGCCGGACCATCCGGCAGTTCGTCACGGGCGTGCTGCTCGTCCCCAGCCTGGTCAGCCTGCTGTGGTTCGCCGTGTTCGGCGGCGCCGGGATCGCCGCCCAGCGCAGCGGCGTCGACGTCGCCGGCCAGGGCACCACGGAGGGGCAGCTGTTCACGGTCCTGGAGCAGTACCCGCTGTCCACCGCCGCGACCGTGCTGGTGATGGTCCTGGTGGCGATCTTCTTCGTGTCCGGTGCGGACGCCGCCTCGATCGTCATGGGATCGCTGTCGCAGCGCGGCACGCTGGAGCCCAGCCGCTGGGTCGTCGTCTTCTGGGGCGTGGTCATGGGTTCGGTGGCGGCGATCATGCTGCTCCTGGGCGAGGACGGCGCCGCCCTGACCGGCCTGCAGAACCTGACGATCATCGCGGCGCTGCCCTTCGCGCTGGTGATGGCGCTGATGGCGGTGAGCCTGGTCAAGGACCTCCGGCGCGACCCCATCGTGCTGCGCGGGAACTTCGCCAACCTCGCCATCGAGAAGGCCGTGGTCGAGGGCATCACCCGGCACGGCGACGCCTTCGTCCTGGTGGTGGAACCGGGACGGGCCGCTCCGGACGCCGCCGGCGCGGGGGTCCAGTCGTCCCCGGCGCCCGCGGAGCGGGGTGACCGGCCGCCGGCAGGCCCCCGGGGCAACTTCGTGGCGTCGGCGGACGATCCGGCCGTCCCCGCGCGGAGCCAGCCCCGGGCGGAGGCCGTCGGACGTCCGCTCGAACCGCGCGACTAGGGGCCGGGGACGGCGCGAGCCTCCCGGCAGCCGGACGACACCTGGTCGCCCCGCTGCCGGGAGGCTTCGCCGTGCCCGGGACACCGCCGTGCCCGGGACGCCTGCAGGACCGCTCGGCGCCACGGCGGGGACCCGGGACACGCGAGCGGGCCGCCGTCACCAGGTGACGGCGGCCCGAGGCTGCGCCGGTGGGCCCGGCCGCGGGGGTCAGGACGCGGTCGGCACGGCCGAGCGCAGCCGGCGGCGCCAGCGGGTGAACAGGCGGGGCTGGTTCATCCCGAGGACGGCGACGGGGTGGCCGTCGCGCTCGTAGACCGCGAGGAAGCAGCGGTCGGCGCAGTCGCCCTCCACGACGCGGGCGACGTCGCCCGGGCGGTGCGAGCCGGCGAACTGGATGCGGGCGCCGTACTGGTCGGACCAGAAGTAGGGCACCGGCGCCGGCACCGGCACGCCGGTGCCGAGCAGGGTGGCGGCCGCGGTGGCCGGCTGCTCTAGCGCGTTGGTCCAGTGCTCGACCCGGACGTGCCGCCCCGCGGGAGCCGACCACGTCGCGGCGCAGTCGCCGGCCGCGACCACGCCGGGGAGGCTGGTGGCGCCGCGGGCGTCGGTGAGGACGCCGGCGCCGAGAGCCACGCCCGAGCCGGCCAGCCACTCGGTGTTCGGGACGGCGCCGATCCCCACGACCACCACGTCGGCGGGCAGGCGGGTGCCGTCGGTGAGCTCGACGGCCTGCACCCGGCCGGTGCCGACCAGCCCGGCGACCCCGGCGCCGACCAGGAGGCGCGTGCCGTGGTCGGCGTGCAACCCGGCGCAGACCGCGCCCATGTCGGCGCCCAGCGGGCCGGCCAGCGGGATGGGCTGGGTCTCGACGACGGTCACCTCCAGCCCGAGCGAGCGGGCGGTGGAGGCGACCTCGGCCCCGATGAACCCGGCACCGACCACGACGAGCCGTCCGCCGGCGAGCAGGTCCTGCCGCAGGGCGACGGCGTCGTCCAGCGAGCGCAGCACGTGCACGCCGCCGAGTCCCTCGCTGCCGGGGAGGCGTCGGGCGCGGGCACCGGTGGCGAGGACGACGCCGTCGGCGCGGACCTCGCTGCCGTCGTCCAGCAGCACCGAGCGGGTGGCGGGGTCGAGGCCCACCGCCGTGGTACCCAGCCGCCACTCGAGGCCGAGGTCCTCGTCGTCGGGTGTCCCCAGGGCGATGTCGTCCACGGACGACACCCCGACCAGGAAGTCCTTCGACAGGGGCGGGCGGTCGTAGGGCGGGTGCACCTCGTCGCCGACCACCACGACGCGTCCGTCGTAGGCCTGCTCGCGCAGTGCCCGCGCGGCCGAGAGGCCGGCCAGCGAGGCCCCGACGACGGCGATGGTGGAGGTCATGCGGCGCCCTCCACGGCGACTCCCGGCTGCACGTAGACCATGCCGTCCCGCACGACGACCCGGTGGGTGCGGACCGGTGTCTTGGCCGGCGGGCCCGACACCTGCCCGGTGCGCAGGTCGAAGCAGGAGGCGTGCAGGGGGCACTCCACGGCGCAGCCCTCGAGCCAGCCGTCGGCCAGCGAGGCGTCCTGGTGGGTGCACGTGTCGTCGATCGCGAGGAACTCGCCGTCGACGTTGAAGACCGCGATGGGCTCCTCGGCCTCCACTCGGGTCGCCTCACCGGGCGGCAACGCGGTCGTCGGGCAGACCGGGATCATCGGTACTCCACGTCGGTCGTTGTTGCGTGTTGCGCAACGATGTGCCTCTGACGCAACAGCATGACCCGCCCGGGTGACGGCGTCAAGAGCGGGACCGACCCCGCCGTCCGCCACCTACGCTGGGGTCGTGAGCGGGCCGCAGGAAGAGAGCGCAGAGCGAGGTCAGGCCGCCGTCGTCCAGTCCGTGGACCGGGCCCTGAGCGTGCTCGAGATCCTCGCGGCCCAGGGTGAGGCCGGTGTCACCGAGGTGGCCGCCGAGCTCGGCGTGCACAAGTCGACGGCCTTCCGCCTGGTGGCGGCACTGGAGAGCCGGGGCTTCGTCGAGCAGTTGGCCGATCGTGGCAAGTACCGGCTGGGCTTCGGTCTGGTGCGCCTGGCCGGTGCGGCCGCCGCGCAACTGGACATCGCCCGGGAGGGGCGGCCGATCTGCCAGGCGCTGGCCGCCGACCTCGAGGAGACCGTCAACATCGCCATCCTCGACGGCGACCGGGCGGTGAACGTCAGCCAGGCGCGCGGGCCGGCGGCGCTCAGCACGCACAACTGGGTGGGGCAGGGCACCCCGCTGCACGCGACGTCGAGCGGCAAGGTGCTCCTGGCGCACGCCCCGGACGCCGTCCGCAAGGACGTGCTCTCCCGCGACCTGCCGCGCTACACCCCCGCCACGGTCACCGACCCCGAGGCGCTGCGGCAGGACCTCGACCGGGTCGTCGAGCAGGGGTGGGGCAGCACGGTCGAGGAGTACGAGATCGGGCTCAACGCCGTCGCCGCGCCCGTGCGGGGTGCGGACGGGGACGTGGTCGCGGCGCTCAGCGTCTCGGGACCGTCCTTCCGGATGCACCCCGAGGACTTCCCGCGGCTGGGTCGGCGGGTGGTGGCGGGCGCCGACGAGCTGAGCCGGCGACTGGGCTTCTTCGGTCCGCCCCGCTGACCATCCGCTGCGGCGGCGGGCAGCCTCTCGGCGGGCTGTTGCGCATGACGCGACCCGCTGATTAATGTGCAACGAACGGTCGTCCTGAGCTCGCCGGTGGGCGACGGCCGTGGTTCGTCGCAGACACCGCGTCGTGCGACATCTGGCGTGTCCTCCACATCGCATCGCCCGACGGAACCCCGAGGTGCCGTATGACCACCACCGACCTGCCCGCGAGCCTCATCTCCACGTTGCCGGGCCACTACTACACCGACCCGGCCGTCTTCGCGCTCGAGCAGTCCCGTGTCTTCGAGGACATGTGGTTCTGCGCCGTGCGCTCGAGCGACCTCCCGACCCCGGGGTCCTTCCGCAAGGTCCAGGTGGGGAGGGAGAGCGTGCTCGTGGTCCGCAGCCGGGACGGCCGGCTGCGGGCGTTCCTCAACATCTGCCGGCACCGGGGCGCGCAGATCTGCACGGAGGACTCCGGCGCGGTCAAGCGGGCCTTCCAGTGCCCGTACCACGCCTGGACCTACGACCTCGAGGGCAAGCTGGTCGCCGCTCCCAACCTCACGAAGATGCCCGACGTCGACCGGGTCCGGTACGGCCTGGTGCCGGTGGCGCTGCGCGAGTGGCTGGGCTACGCGTGGGTCTGCCTCGCGGACGAACCGCCGTCGTTCGAGGACGGGGTCGTGGCCGACGTCGTCGAGCGGCTGGGGAGCGAGGCGGTGATCGAGAGCTACGACCTGGACTCGCTGTCCGTGGGACGCCGCATCACCTACGACGTCAAGGCGAACTGGAAGCTCATCATCGAGAACTTCATGGAGTGCTACCACTGCGCGACGATCCACCCCGAGCTCACCGAGGTGCTGCCCGAGTTCGCCGACGGGTACGCGGCGCAGTACTTCGTCGGGCACGGCGCGCAGTTCGGGGACGACGTCGAGGGCTTCACCGTCGACGGCAGCGCGGGCTTCGACCGGCTCCCCGGCGTCGAGGAGGAGCAGGACCGCCGCTACTTCGCCATCACGGTCCGGCCGACGGTCTTCGTCAACCTGGTGCCCGACCACGTCATCTTCCACCGCATGTTCCCCGTCGCGGCCGACCGGACGATCGTGGAGTGCGACTGGCTCTACTCCCACGAGGTGGTCGAGTCGGGCAGGGACGTGACCCGGTCGGTGGAGCTGTTCCACCGGGTCAACGAGCAGGACTTCGCCGCCTGCGAGCGGACGCAGCCGGCCATGTCCTCCCGCGCCTACGCGAACGGCGGCGTGCTGGTGCCCTCCGAGCACCACATCGGTGTCTTCCACGAGTGGCTGACCCAGCGCCTGTCGGACTGAGCCGGCACACACGGCAACGGGGCCGGGAGGACGTCGTCCTCCCGGCCCCCTTGCCGTCCGCGGGCGTACCGCTCAGCCGTCCCCGGCGTCCGACAGGCGCGCCAGCCACTCCTGACGCCACGCCTCGGTCCGCGCCACCTCGTTGAAGGTCGACACGTGGAGGCCCTGCAGGCGGTGCCCGGGGCCGCCGAGGGCGGGTGCCAGGCGTTCGACGAGCCGGTCGGGCCGGTACCCGTGGGGGAGGAGGAAGCGCCAGAGGAGGCCGTGCTGCTTCGACAGGAAGCGGGCCGACTGCCCCAGGCCGAGCCCGGCCGAGATGCGGACCAGCTTCTGGCGCGTCACCGCTCCGGGGATGCCGACGCGGATCGGCAGGTCGACACCGCGCTGCGCGACGCGGCGCGCCCAGGCCGCCGTCGTCGCCGCGGAGAAGCACAGCTGCGAGACCACGTGGGTCGCGTGCCGGGCCTTCCGCTCCAGGGCGCGCTCGACGACCTCCCGGCCGATGTGCCCGTGCCCCTCGGGATACCCGCCGATCCCCACGTGCCGGAAGCGGTGGCCGAGGCCCTCCAGCTCCTCGAGCAGGGAGAGCGCGTCCGGGAACGGGCCCACCGGCTCGGCGGCGTCGCCCCCGACGACGAACACGCCCTCGACGCCGGCGGCGTGCAGGCGGGCGACGACGTCGGCGAGGTGCGACGGGCCGTGGACCAGCCGCGCGGCCAGGTGCGGCGTGACGCCGAAGCCGTGGCCGGACAGGCGCTCGGCCAGGTCCAGCGTGGGCGTCAGGCCCCGCGCCTCGGTGACCGTCACCGTGAGCGGCACGGTCCGCGGGACGTGCTCGACGACCTGCTCCTCGGCCCCGCGCAGCGGCAGGACCTCGTAGCCGGCCTCCCGCAGCGCCTGCTGCAGCGCGCCGCGGGGTCGCCGCAGCACCGGCCCGGGGGAGCCCGGGCCGGTGTCCGCCCGGACGCTCACTTGTCGAGCACCACGACCGAGCGCAGCACCTCGCCCCGGCGCAGGTCGTCGAACGCCGCCTCGACGTCGTCCAGGCCGATGACGTCGGTGACGAAGCGGTCGAGCGGGAACCGCCCCTGCAGGTACAGGTCGACCAGCAGCGGGAAGTCACGGCTGGGCAGGCAGTCGCCGTACCAGGAGGACCTGATGGCGCCGCCGCGGCCGAAGACCTCGATGGCGGGGAGCTCGATGCGCATGTCGGGGGCCGGCACGCCGACCATGACCACGCGGCCGGCGAGGTCGCGGGCGTAGAAGGCCTGCTCGAACACCTCGGGGCGGCCGACCGCGTCGATCGCGACGTCGACCCCGAAGCCGCCGGTGAGGGCCCGGATCGCCTCGACCGGGTCGGTCGCGCGTGAGTTGACCGTGTGCGTGGCGCCGAACTGCTTCGCCCACTCCAGCTTCCGGTCCTCGACGTCGACGGCGACGATCGTCGTCGCCCCGGCCAGCCTCGCCCCGGCGATCGCCGCGTCGCCGACGCCGCCGCAGCCGAACACCGCCACGCTCTCGCCGCGCCGGACCGCGCCGGTGTTCATCGCGGCGCCGGCGCCGGCCATCACGCCGCAGCCGAGCAGCCCCGCCGCGGTGGCGGGGGCGGCCGGGTCGACCTTGGTGCACTGGCCGGAGTGCACCAAGGTCTTCTCCACGAAGGCGCCGATGCCGAGTGCGGGGGAGAGCTCGGTGCCGTCGGTCAACGTCATCTTCTGCGCGGCGTTGTGCGTGTCGAAGCAGTACTGCGGCTCGCCCCTGAGGCACGCGCGGCACTGCCCGCACACCGCGCGCCAGTTGAGCACCACGTAGTCCCCGACCGCGACGTCGGTGACGCCCTCGCCGACGGCGGCGACGGTGCCGGCGGCCTCGTGGCCGAGCAGGAACGGGTACTCGTCGGTGATGGTGCCGTCGCGGTAGTGCAGGTCGGTCGCGCAGACCCCGCAGGCCTGCACGTCGACCACCGCCTCCCCGGGGCCGGGATCGGGCACCACGATCGTCTCGACGCTCACCGGAGCGCCCTTGCTGCGGGCGACGACGCCCCTCACCTCGTAGGCCATGACGGCGGATCTCCTCTCGGGGGACGTACGGACCGGACGCGGGGCTGCCCTGCGGAGCGTGCCGCGGAGGCGGGCGGGGCGGGCCGGGGAGGTCGTCCCCGGGCGCCTCTTGACCCCGTCCGGCGGTCACCCTACGGTGTTGCACGACTGATATACCAGTCCTCGGCTCCATCTCATGACAGGAGGGACCCGGCATGGTCGTCCAGCTGGACGGAGCGCCACCGGCCCCGGCCCGGGCTCGTCCCGACCGCGTCCTCGACCGGTCGCTGGCCGACACCGACCCCGAGGTCGCCGACGCGATCTCCGCCGAGCTGACCCGGCAGCAGACCACGCTGGAGATGATCGCCAGCGAGAACTGCGCCCCGGTCGCGGTGATGGAGGCCCAGGGCTCGGTGCTGACCAACAAGTACGCCGAGGGATACCCCGGCCGGCGGTACTACGGCGGCTGCGAGCACGTCGACGTCGTCGAGCAGCTGGCCATCGACCGGCTGAAGGCGCTGTTCGGCGCCCAGTACGCCAACGTGCAGCCACACTCGGGTGCGCAGGCCAACGCCGCGGCGATGTCGGCTCTCCTGCAGCCCGGCGACACCATCCTGGGCCTGGACCTCGCGCACGGCGGCCACCTGACCCACGGGATGCGGCTCAACTTCTCCGGGAAGCTCTACGACGTCGCGGCCTACCACGTGCGGCCGGACGACCACCGCGTCGACATGGCCGAGGTCGAGCGGCTGGCCCACGAGCGGCGGCCCCGGCTGATCGTCGCGGGCTGGTCGGCCTACCCGCGGCAGCTGGACTTCGCGGAGTTCCGGCGGATCGCCGACGAGGTCGGCGCCCACCTGATGGTCGACATGGCCCACTTCGCGGGGCTGGTGGCCGCCGGGCTGCACCCGTCGCCCGTCCCGCACGCCCACGTGGTCACCTCGACCACCCACAAGACCCTCGGCGGCCCGCGCGGCGGCGTCATCCTGGCCACCGCCGACCTGGCGAAGAAGTTCAACTCGTCGGTCTTCCCCGGCCAGCAGGGCGGGCCCCTGGAGCACGTGATCGCGGCCAAGGCCGTCGCCTTCAAGCTGGCCGGCGAACCCGCCTTCCGGGAGCGGCAGGAGCGCACGCTCGCCGGCGCCCGGATCCTGGCCGACCGGCTGCTGGCGCCCGACTCGCGCGCGGCGGGCGTCGACGTGGTCAGCGGCGGCACCGACGTCCACCTGGTCCTGGTGGACCTGCGCGCCTCGGAGCTCGACGGCCGGCAGGCCGAGGACCGGCTGCACGCGATCGGGATCACCGTCAACCGCAACGCGGTGCCGTTCGACCCCCGCCCGCCGATGGTCAGCTCCGGTGTCCGCATCGGCACCCCCGCCCTGGCGGCGCGCGGCTTCGAGGTCGACGACTTCGCCGAGGTCGCCGACGTCATCGCCACCGCGCTGCGGCCCGAGGTGGACGAGGCCCAGCTGGCCGGGCTCCGCGGGCGGGTCACCCGGCTGGCCGGCCGCCACCCGCTCTACCCCGACCTGACGGAGGTCGCCCGATGAGCCCCCGCACCCCCGGCGCGGACCTGCCCGAGCACCCCGACGCCCTCTGGCGGAACCCCGAGCCGAAGCGCTCGTACGACGTCGTCATCGTCGGCGGCGGCGGGCACGGCCTGGCCACCGCCCACTACCTGGCGAAGAACCACGGCATCACCGACGTCGCGGTCCTGGAGAAGGGCTGGCTGGCGGGCGGCAACATGGCCCGCAACACCACGATCATCCGGTCCAACTACCTGTGGGACGAGAGCTCGGCGATCTACGAGCACGCCCTGAAGCTGTGGGAGGGACTCGAGGAGGACCTCGGCTACCCGATCCTGTTCAGCCAGCGCGGCGTGCTCAACCTCGCCCACACGCTGCAGGACGTCCGCGACAGCGTGCGCCGGGTGGAGGCCAACAAGCTCAACGGCATCGACGCCGAGTGGCTCGAGCCCGACGAGGTCCGCAAGGTCTGCCCGGTCGTCAACACCTCGCCCGACATCCGCTACCCGGTCATGGGGGCCACCTACCAGCCACGCGCCGGCATCGCCAAGCACGACTACGTGGCCTGGGGCTTCGCCCGGCGCGCCGACCAGGCCGGGATCGACCTGGTCCAGGACTGCGAGGTCACCGGCTTCCGCACCGACGGCGACCGGGTCACCGGGGTGCAGACCACCCGCGGCACGATCGCCGCCGGCCGGGTCGTCCTCTGCGCGGCGGGGCACACCTCCGTGCTCACCGATCTGCTGGGCATCCGGGTGCCGATCCAGAGCCACCCGCTGCAGGCCCTGGTCTCCGAGCTGCTCGAGCCGGTGCACCCCACCGTGGTCATGTCCAACGCCGTCCACGTCTACGTCTCCCAGGCGCACAAGGGCGAGCTGGTCATGGGCGCCGGCGTCGACTCCTACAACGGCTACGGCCAGCGCGGCGCCTTCCACGTCATCGAGCGCCAGATGGCCGCCGCCGTCGAGCTCTTCCCGGTGTTCGCCCGGGCGCACCTGCTGCGCAGCTGGGCCGGCATCGTCGACGTCAGCCCCGACGCCTCGCCGATCGTCGGGCGGACCCCGTACGACAACGTCTACCTCAACTGCGGCTGGGGCACCGGCGGGTTCAAGGCCACGCCCGGCATCGGCTGGGCCCTGGCGCACACCGTCGCCCACGACGAGCCGCACCCGACCGTGGCGCCGTTCAGCCTCGACCGCTTCGTCACCGGCGCGCTCGTCGACGAGCACGGCGCGGCCGCCGTCGCCCACTGACGTCGTTCCCCACCCAGGAGCTCTCCGTGCAACTCATCCCGTGCCCGTGGTGCGGCCCCCGCGAGGAGGCCGAGTTCTCCTACGGCGGCCAGGCCTCCGTCCCGTACCCGGACGACCCGGGCGCGCTCTCCGACGAGGAGTGGGCGCACTACGTCTTCTTCCGCGACAACCCCCGGGGCCGCTTCACCGAGCGCTGGCACCACAGCGCCGGCTGCCGCCGCTGGTTCACCGCCGTCCGCGACACCGCCACCTACCGCTTCGAGCGCGTGGACCGCCTCGACGACCCGAAGCCGGTGACCCCGTGACGAGCAGCTCCCGGACGGCCGACGGCGGCCGCATCGACCGCACCACCACCCTCGAGTTCACCTTCGACGGGGAGACCCTCACCGGCCACCCCGGCGACACGCTGGCCTCGGCCCTGCTCGCCTCCGGCCGCCACCGGGTCGCCACCAGCGTCAAGCTCGGCCGGCCGCGCGGCATCGCCGCGGCCTGGGCCGAGGACCCGGGCGGACTCGTCCAGATCGAGGAGCCCTTCCCCGAGCCCATGCTGCTGGCCACCACCGTCGAGCTCTTCGACGGGCTGGCCGCCTCCGGCCTGCCGGGACAGGGACGTCTCGCCGACGTCCCCGACTCCGCCCGGTACGACGCCGTGCACCACCACGTCGACGTGCTGGTCGTGGGGGCCGGTCCGGCGGGGCTGGCCGCGGCGCTCAGCGCCGCCCGTGCGGGGGCGAGGGTCGCGCTCGTCGACGAGCACTCCGAGGCCGGCGGCTCGCTGCTGTCGGGCACCGACCGGCTCGACGGCGCCCCGGCGCCGGACTGGGTGGCGGGCGCGGTCGCGGAGCTGGCCGCGCACCCGGAGGTGCTGCACCTGCAGCGCACCACCGCCTTCGGCAGCTACGACGACGGCTTCGTCCTGGCGCTCGAGCGGCGCACCGACCACCTCGGGGCGGCCGCACCGCGGCACCTGTCCCGGCAGCGGGTGTGGCGCTTCCGGGCCCGCGCCGTCGTCGTGGCGACCGGGGCCCACGAGCGTCCGGTCGTGTTCGCGGACAACGACCGCCCGGGGACCATGCTCGCCGGCGCCGCCCGGACGTTCCTGCACCGGTACGGCGTGCTGCCCGGCCGCGAGGCCGTCGTCTTCACCACCAACGACAGCGCCTACGACGCCGCCCTCGACCTCTCCCGCGCCGGCGTGCGGGTGCAGGCGGTGGTCGACGCCCGGCCGGAGGGCTCGCCGCGCCGGCGCGAGGAGTGCGAGCAGGCCGGCATCCGCGTCCTGCCCGGCGCCGTCGTCACCGGCACCCGTGGCGAGGAGCGGGTCACCCACGCCCTCGTCGCCCCGTTCGCCGACGGGGAGGTCGGCGCCTCCTCCGCCGTCGCCTGTGACCTGCTCCTGGTCAGCGGCGGCTGGAACCCGGCGGTGCACCTGTTCAGCCAGGCCCGCGGCCGGCTGCGCTACGACGAGGCGCTCGGCGCGTTCGTCCCCGGGGAGGACCTCGACGGCCTCTCGGTCGCCGGCTCGGCGGCCGGCGTGTCCGACCTGGCCGGGTGCCTGGCCGACGGGCAGCGGGTGGCCCGCGCGGCACTGACCGCCCTGGCCATCGCGCCCGCGGCCGAGGACCGGCTGCCCACCGCCCCGGAGCCCGTCGCGCCGGCCGCGCCCCTGGTGCTGTGGCGGGTCCCCGACACCTCCGGCGCCGCGGGCAGCACCTCGTTCGTCGACCTGCAGCGCGACGCGACGGTCGCCGACATCGCCCGCGCGGTCGGTGCCGGCCTGCGCTCCATCGAGCACGTCAAGCGCTACACGACGATCGGGACGGCGCACGACCAGGGCAAGACCTCCGGCGTCCTCACCTCGGGCATCACCGCCGAGCTGCTGGGCATCCCGGTGCAGGACACCGGCACCACCACGTTCCGGCCGCCCTACACCCCGGTCGCCTTCGCCGCGCTGGCCGGCCGCGACCGCGGCCGGCTCTTCGACCCCGAGCGGGTCACCGCGCTGCACGACTGGCACGTCGCGGCCGGCGCGGTCCTCGAGGACGTCGGCCAGTGGAAGCGGCCCCGGTACTACCCGCGGCCCGGCGAGGACATGGAGGCCGCGGTCCTCCGCGAGTGCGCCGCGGCCCGGACCGGCGTCGGCATCCTCGACGGCTCCACCCTCGGCACGATCGACGTCCAGGGCCCCGACGCCGCCGTCCTCCTCGACCGGCTCTACACGAACCTGATGAGCAGCCTGAAGGTCGGCTCGGTCCGCTACGGCGTCATGTGCGGCGTCGACGGCATGGTCATCGACGACGGCACGGTGCTGCGGCTGGCCGAGGACCGCTTCCTCGTCCTCACCACGACCGGCGGCGCGGCGAAGGTCCTCGACTGGATGGAGGAGTGGCTCCAGACCGAGTGGCCCGACCTGCGGGTGCACTGCACGTCGGTCACCGAGCAGTGGGCCACCTTCCCCGTCGTGGGCCCCCGCTCCCGCGACGTGGTCGGCGCAGTCTTCCCCGACGTCGACGTCTCGAACGAGGCGTTCCCGTTCATGACCTGGCGGGACGCCACCCTCGAGGGGGTGCCGGTCCGGCTGGCCCGGATCAGCTTCTCCGGCGAGCTCGCCTTCGAGGTCTACGTGAGCCCCTGGTACGCCGTCGCGGTGTGGCAGCGGCTGATCGAGGCCGGCCGCCCGTTCGGCATCACGCCGTACGGCACGGAGACGATGCACGTGCTCCGCGCGGAGAAGGGCTACCCGATCATCGGGCAGGACACCGACGGCACCGTCACCCCCCACGACCTCGGCATGGCGTGGGCCGTGTCGAAGAAGAAGCCGGACTTCGTCGGCAAGCGCTCCTTCGCCCGCCCGGCCAACTCCGACCCGCTGCGCAAGCAGCTGGTCGGCCTGCTGCCCGTGGACCGGCAGACCGTGCTGCCCGAGGGGTCGCAGATCGTCGAGTTCCGCGCCGACGGCCAGCTGCCGCCCCCGCCGGTCCCGATGCTCGGGCACGTCACCTCCAGCTACCGCAGCGCCGAGCTCGGACGCCCGTTCGCCCTCGCCCTGGTCAAGGGCGGCCGGTCCCGCGTCGGCGACACCGTCCACGTGCCCGTCGACGGCGCCCTCGTCCCGGTCGAGGTCACCGGGTCGGTGCTGGTCGACCCCGAAGGAGCCCGTCGTGATGGCTGAGCTGCTGCGCACCCACCCGCTCGAGGCGTGGACCACCCGGTTCGCGCGGCTGCCCGCCGACGTCGGCATCGCCGTCGAGCCGTACGTCGCGACGGTCGACGTCCGGCTGCCCGCGGTGGGCACCGAGGCCGCCGCGGCGCTGGGCGTGGACCTGCCGACGGCGCCGAACACCTGGGTGCCCGCCGGCTCGGGACGGGCCGTCTGGCTCGGCCCCGACGAGTGGCTGCTGACGAGCACCACGGAGACCCCGGAGGAGCTCGAGGCCCGCGTCCGTGCCGCCGTGGTCCCGCTGGGCGGGTCCGTGACGGACGTCTCCGCCCAGCGGATCGGTCTCCGGCTGACCGGTGCGCGGGTGCGGGACGTGCTCGCCAGGGGCTGCTCGATCGACCTGCACCCGCGGGTCTCCGGGCGTGGCCGCAGCGCGCAGACCACGCTCGGCCAGGCCGGGGTCGTGCTGCTCACCCTCTCCGACGCCGGCGACGACCACCTCGTGCTCGTCCGGTCCTCGTTCGCCGGCTACCTCGCCGACTGGCTGCTCGACGCGGCCCTCGAGTTCACCCCCACCACCGCCGGTCAGGAGTAGAGCCATGTCCACCACGCCTCGTGTGGTCGTCATCGGAGCGGGCATCGTCGGGGCCAACCTGGCCGACGAGCTGACCGCCCGCGGCTGGGACCGCGTCACCGTGGTCGACCAGGGACCCCTCCCGCTCACCGGGGGCTCCACGTCGCACGCGCCCGGGCTGGTCTTCCAGACCAACGCCTCGAAGACGATGACCGCCTTCGCGAGCTACACGGTCGAGAAGTTCCTGGGCATGGACGTCGACGGCGCCTGGTGCTTCAACCAGGTCGGCGGCCTCGAGGTCGCCACCACGCCGGAGCGGCTCGCCGACCTGCACCGCAAGCACGGCTGGGCCACCTCCTGGGGCGTCGAGGCGCAGGTGGTCGACGTGGACGAGTGCCTCCGGCTGCACCCGCTGGTCGACCGCGACCGCATCCTCGGCGGCCTGCACATCCCCAGCGACGGCCTGGCCAAGGCGTCGCGGGCGGTCGTCGCCCTGGCCCGCCGCGCCGAGGCGCGGGGCGCCCGCTTCCAGGGGTCCACCCGGGTGACCGGGATCGAGCAGGCCGGTGGCCGGGTGACCGGCGTCCGCACCCCGGACGGCGTTCTCCCCGCCGACATCGTCGTCTCCTGCGCCGGCTTCTGGGGCCAGGAGCTCGGCGCCATGGTCGGCATGGACGTGCCCCTGCTGCCGCTGGCCCACCAGTTCGTCTGGACCGGCCAGGTGCCCGAGCTGGTCGGCCGCAACGACGAGCTCGGCGAGGCGAGCCTGCCGATCCTGCGCCACCAGGACCAGGACCTCTACTACCGCGAGCGCGTCGACCGCCTCGGCATCGGGTCCTACGCCCACCGGCCGATGCCCGTCGACCTGGGCGAGCTCCCCCAGGGCGACGGCGTGCGGGAGTCGGCGATGCCCTCGATGCTGCCCTTCACCGAGGAGGACTTCGCACCGGCGTGGGAGCAGAGCCGGCTGCTGCTGCCCTCGCTGCGGGCCACGAAGATCGACTCGGGCTTCAACGGCGTCTTCTCGTTCACCCCGGACGGCGGCCCGCTGATCGGCGAGTCGCGGGACGTGGCGGGCTTCTGGATCGCCGAGGCGGTTTGGGTGACGCACTCGGCCGGTGTCGCCCGGTCGGTGGCCCAGCTGCTCGTCGACGGCCACTCGGAGCTCGACCTGCACGGCTGCGACGTGCACCGCTTCGAGGACGTCCAGCTCGCGCCGGAGTACGTCCGCGAGACCTCGCAGCAGAACTTCGTCGAGGTCTACGACGTGGTCCACCCGCTGCAGCCGCGGCTGTCCCCGCGCGACCTGCGGGTCAGCCCCTTCCACGCCCGGCAGCAGGAGCTCGGCGCGGTGTTCCTCGAGGCCGCCGGCTGGGAGCGGCCGCACTGGTACGAGGCCAACGCGCACCTGGTGGACCGGCTGCCCGCGGAGTGGGTGCCGCCGGAGCGCGACGCCTGGGCGGGACGGTTCTGGTCGCCGATCGCGGCGGCGGAGGCGTGGCGGACCCGCACGGCCGTGGCGCTGTACGACATGACGCCGCTCAAGCGGCTGGAGGTCAGCGGCCCCGGCGCCCTCACCCTGCTGCAGCGGCTGACGACCGGCGAGATGGACAAGTCCGTCGGGTCGGTCACCTACACGCTGGCCCTCGACGAGGCCGGCGGCATCCGCAGCGACCTCACCGTCGCCCGGCTCGGCGAGCAGCTGTTCCAGGTCGGCGCCAACGGTCCCCTCGACCACGACCACCTGCTGCGCGAGGCGCCGGACGACGGCAGCGTGCAGGTCCGGGACGTCACCGGCGGCACCTGCTGCATCGGCCTGTGGGGCCCGCGGGCCCGCGACCTGGTCCAGCGGGTCAGCTCCGACGACTTCTCGAACGACGGGCTGCGGTACTTCCGCGCCACGCGGGCACGGATCGGGGGAGTGCCGGTGACGGCGATGCGGCTGTCCTACGTCGGCGAACTGGGCTGGGAGCTCTACGCCTCCGCCGACGACGGCCGGCGGCTGTGGGACGTGCTGTGGTGCGCCGGCCAGGACCTCGGCGTGGTCGCCGCGGGCCGCGCGGCCTTCGCCAGCCTCCGGCTGGAGAAGGGCTACCGCGCCTGGGGCCACGACATGACCACCGAGCACGACCCCTACGAGGCCGGTCTCGGGTTCGCGGTCCGCCGGCAGAAGCAGCACGACTTCGTGGGACGGCAGGCCCTCGCCGGGAAGGGCGACGACACGGTGCGCCGCCGGCTGTCCTGCCTGACGATCGACGACGGCCGCAGCGTCGTCCTCGGCTCCGAGCCGGTGTTCGTCGACGGCCGCCCGGCCGGCCACGTGACCAGCGCGGCCTTCGGGCACACCGTCGGCCGGCCGATCGCCTACGCCTGGCTGCCCGCCTCGGCGACCGTCGGGACGGCTGTCGAGATCGAGTACTTCGGCACCCGCATCCCCGCCACCGTCGCCGCCGAGCCGCTCGTCGACCCCGAGATGACCCGCATCCGAGGCTGATGGAGGACCCAGGTGACGTGCTGGAACGGCCCCCCTCAGGGGCCCGCGCCGAACGGAGTGCGGCGTGGGCCCCTGAAGGGGGGTCCTTTCAGATGACCGCGCGGATCGCCGTCTCGAAGCCGAGCACGTGCTCGCGGGCGAGGTCGTCGGCCCGGTCGGTGTCGCCGGCGGCGATCGCCCGGAGCAGCTCCACGTGCTCCCGGACGTGCTCGTCGACCGTGGGCAGGCGGTCGAGGAAGTGGCAGAAGATCCGCGTCGCCAGGTTGTCGTAGCGGATCAGGACGTCCTCGAGGTGGGGGTTGCCGGCCGCCCGGTAGATGGCCCGGTGCACCGCGAGGTCCCAGCGCATGAGCTCGGTCCGGTCGACCCGGGTGACGTCGAGCTGCTCGATGTGCGCGGCCAGGTCCTCGAGGTCGGGGCGTGGCGTCCGGGTGGCGCGCTCAGCGGCCCGGCGGGCGGCCAGGGGCTCGAGTTGGGCGCGGATGTCGGAGATGTGCGCCAGGTCCGAGATGTCCATGCCGGTGGCGAACGTGCCCCGCCGCGGGTAGGACACGACGAGCCGGTCGCCCTCCAGGCGCTTGAGCGCCTCGCGGACCGGGGTGCGGCCGACGCCGAGGTCCTGGGCCAGGTCGTCGTCGTCGATCGGGTCGCCCGGCCGGATGTCGAGCATGATCAGCCGGTCCCGGATCGCCACGTAGGCCCGGTCCGCCAGGGACGAGGCGGCCGGCTGGTCCAGGTCCAGCGGAGCGACGGTCACGCGCAGATCGTAGGCGTTGACCGCCTGCGGGTCTTGCCTCGTCAGAGGAATCGACATACCGTCATCCTACTGACTGATATACCAACTGTGTACCTCCGTCGCCGGGCGGTCGTCGCCGCGGCGGGTGGGAGGGGGCCCGGGTGACCATCAGCGCCTTCGACCTCTTCAAGGTCGGGATCGGCCCGTCCAGCTCGCACACCGTCGGGCCGATGCGGGCCGCCTGCTCCTTCGCCGCCGGGCTGCGGCACGAGGGGGTGCTCGGCCGGGTGGTCCGGGTGCGCTGCGAGCTGTTCGGCTCGCTCGGCGCCACCGGCCACGGCCACGGCAGCGTGCCGGCCGTCGTGCTGGGCCTCGAGGGCGAGGACCCCGAGACCGTTGACCCGCTCGCGGCCCGGCCGCGGGTCGAGGCCGTCCGCCACGACGGCAAGCTGCGGCTCGCCGGCGAGCACCTCGTCGAGTTCTCCGTGGACGACGACGTCGTCCTGCACCGGCGCAGGCGGCTGGAGTTCCACAGCAACGGCATGCTCTTCCTGGCGCTGGGCGCCGACGGGACGGAGCTGAGCCGGCGCACGTACTACTCCGTCGGCGGCGGTTTCGTCCTCGACGAGGACGAGGCCGGCGACCCGGTGCTCGTCGAGGACGGCACGCCGGTGCGGTACCCGTTCCGCACGGGCGAGGAGCTGCTGGCCCACGCCCGGGAGACCGGCCTGCGGATCAGCGACCTGGTGCTGGCCAACGAGCTGTCCTGGCGCACTGAGGCCGAGGTCCGCGCGGGCCTGCTGCACGTCTGGTCGGTGATGCAGGAGTGCGTCGAGCGGGGGACGCGGGCCACCGGCGTCCTGCCCGGCGGTCTGCGGGTCCGGCGCCGGGCGGCGGCGCTGCGGGCTCAGCTGGAGGAGCACCGCGACGACTCCGACGCCCTGCGGGCGATGGAGTGGGTGACGCTCTACGCCCTCGCGGTCAACGAGGAGAACGCCGCCGGGGGTCGCGTGGTCACCGCCCCGACCAACGGCGCCGCCGGGATCGTGCCCGCGGTGCTGCACTACTACCGCGACTTCCTCGACTCCTACTCCGAGGACGGCGTGGTCCGGTTCCTGCTCACCGCCACGGCGATCGGGCTGCTGTTCAAGGAGAACGCCTCGATCTCGGGAGCCGAGGTGGGGTGCCAGGGAGAGGTGGGCTCGGCCTGCTCCATGGCGGCCGCGGGCCTCGCCGAGGTCCTCGGTGGCACGCCCGAACAGGTGGAGAACGCCGCCGAGATCGGGATCGAGCACAACCTCGGGCTCACCTGCGACCCCGTCGGCGGGCTGGTGCAGATCCCGTGCATCGAGCGCAACGCGGTGGGGTCGGTCAAGGCGATCACCGCGGCGCGCATGGCCGTCCGCGGGGACGGCCGGCACCACGTCTCGCTGGACAAGGCCATCAAGACGATGCGCGAGACCGGCGCCGACATGAAGGACAAGTACAAGGAGACCGCCCGGGGCGGGCTGGCCCTCAACGTCGTCGAGTGCTGAGGAGGCACCCGTGTCGCACCCCTTCACCCTCACGCTGAGCTGCCAGGAGCGCCCGGGCATCGTCCACGCGGTCACCGCGTTCCTCTTCCAGCGCGGCTGCGACATCGTCGAGCACCAGCAGTTCGACGACGCCGTCCGCGGTCAGCTGTTCCTGCGGACCGCGTTCGTGTGCGCGGAGCAGACCGACGCCGACCGCCTGGCGGCGGACTTCCGGGCGGTGGCCGACGAGTTCGGCATGACCTACCAGGTCACCGGCGACCAGCCGCAGCGGGTGCTCGTCATGGTGTCCCGGCTGGGGCACTGCCTCAACGACCTGGTCTTCCGCTGGCGCGCGGGCAGCCTCGGTGCCGACCTCGTCGCCGTCGTCTCCAACCACGAGGACCTGCGCCCGATGGCCGAGGCGGCCGGCCTGCCGTTCGTCCACGTGCCCGTGACGCCGGCGACGAAGCGGGAGGCCGAGGCCCGGCTGCTCGAGCTGGTCGACGAGCACGCGGTCGACCTCGTGGTGCTCGCCCGGTACATGCAGGTGCTCTCCGACGAGACCTGCGCGGCCCTGCACGGCCGGGCGATCAACATCCACCACTCGTTCCTGCCGGGCTTCAAGGGCGCCAAGCCCTACCACCAGGCCTTCGACCGCGGCGTCAAGCTCGTCGGGGCGACCGCCCACTACGTGACCCCCGACCTGGACGAGGGGCCGATCATCGAGCAGGAGGTCATCCGGATCGACCACACCCACGACCCGCGCGCCCTGGCCACGGTCGGCCAGGACGCCGAGGCGCTCGCGCTCTCCCGGGCCGTGCGCTGGCACAGCGAGCGGCGGGTGCTGCTCAACGGCCACAGCACCGTCGTCTTCCGCTGACCCCGAGCCCGGACCGCACCCGCCCCCGGGTCCGGGGCGCCTGACGGCGCACCGCGGGCCCGCTCGGGGCCCGCGTCGTCCTCAGGCCGGCGACGCCACCGACCCCGCGGTCCGCAGCCGACGGGACTCGACGGCGAGCGTGGCGACCCCCGCGACGAGGAGCAGGGCGGCCACGACGCGGAGCACCAGGTCGATCCCGCCCGGGGTCGGCCGGCCACCGCCCACCGCCTCCACGACCGCGGTGGCGGCGACCACGCCCACACCGCCGATGCAGATCAGGACGGTGAGCAGCACGCTGGTGCCCTCGGCCGAGCGGGCCGCGGGCAGGACGTTCTGCACGGCGAGCTGGCTCAGGGCGTAGCCCATGCCGGAGGTGATGCCGCACAGCCCCATCGCGGCGACGTACAGCGGCAACGGGCCGGCCAGCGACAGCAGGGCCAGTGCGGGCGCGGACAGCAGCACCGCCGCGCCCATGACCAGCCCCGCGGGATGGCGGGCCGACAACCGCCCGGACAGCGGCCCGCACAGCGCCAGCCCGGCCGAGGAGACGAAGAAGAGCATCCCGGCCGTGGCCGCGGACAGCCCCCGCACCTCCTGCAGCTCGAGGGTGGCCAGGACGACGTAGACGCAGGCCCCGATGTTCGCGACCGTGCCGGCGACCGTGAGCAGCACGAAGAGCCGGTCGTGGAGCAGGGACGGGCGGACCAGCGGTGCCCGGGCCCGCGTCTCGACCAGCCCGAACACCACCAGCAGCGCGACGCCGACGCCCAGGGGGACCAGCGTCGCCCGACTCGCCCAGCCCTCGACGCCGCCGTCGTCGATCGCGATGCTGACCAGGGCGAGGCCGGCCACCACCGTCAGCACGCCCCACCAGTCCAGGCCGCGCAGCGTGCGGGGCCCGGTCTCGTCGCGGGACTCCTGCAGCCGCCGCCCGCCCGCCACCGCCAGCGCGGCGAGCGGGACGTTGAGCAGGAACACCCACCGCCAGCTCACGGTCGAGGCCAGCACCCCGCCGACGACCGGCCCGAGCGCCGTCCCGACCCCGGCGACCCCGAGCAGGGCACCGGTGACCCGCGGCCGCTCCGCCTCGGTCGTCGCGTTCGTCACCAGGGCGAACGCCGTCGGCAGGATCATCGCCGCGCCGATCCCCTGGGCCACCCGGGCGGCGAGCAGCAGCGGCACGGACGACACGAGGCCGCAGACCAGCGAGGTCGCCCCGAAGACCGCGACGCCGGCCAGCAGCACCCGGCGCCGTCCCAGCACGTCACCGGCCCGGCCCGCGGGGATCAGCAGCGAGCCCAGGGCGATCATGTAGCCGCTCAGCAGCCACTGCAGGTCCGTCGTGGTCGACCCGAGGTCCGCCGCGATCGTGGGCAGCGCGAGGCTCAGCGAGAAGAAGTCGAGCTGGATGCAGAACAGCGCCCCACCCACGGGCAGGAAGGGGATCGCCGACCGGAGACTCGCGGGCGTGGGCACGTGCACCACCACTTCCCTCATCGGGCGCGAGGAGTCTCGCAGCGCGACGGCACCCCCTCAAGGACCCTCGGCGCGACCGGACGCCGGCCGGGGACGGGCACCCCGGCGCGCGTGCCGTCCGCCGTGCGCGCGGTCGGTCACCGGCGGGGCGTCCCGTGGGACGATGCCCGGGCCGGACCCAGGGACCCGCGTCCCACTCCGCACCGGGAGGCGCCCGTGGCAGCTCCCCAGGCCCTCGAGCCGCTCGTGCTGACCGCGATCGAGGACTACTTCCGGCTGCTGCAGGCCCACGTGCCCGCGGAGCAGATGCTCGCGGAGGTGCTGACCCAGGACTTCGAGACCGGGTTCGTCGGCGGGTTCACGTGGCGCGGCCCGGACGGGCTGGCCGACTTCCTGAGCACCCGCGCGGTCTTCTTCGACGAGTCGCACGAGATCCTGCAGCTGATGGACGTGGAGAAGACGGCCGAGGACGTGATCCGGGCCCGCACGCGGCTGCGCTTCTCCCTCCGCCGCCGGGACCCCGGTGCCGCGGTGAGCGAGGAGTTCACCGGCCAGGCCTTCCACACCTGGCTCTTCCGCGCGGACCCGTCCGGTCCCGGGTGGCGGGTCGCCGCTCAGATGGTCGACGGTTTCGCGCTGCTCGACGACAACGCCGCGGCCCTCTTCTCGACGCCGGACGAGGGCATGCGCACCTGAGCGCGGCCCGTCAGCGAGAGGAGCCGCGCCGGTGGCCCGATCCGTACCGCCTGCCGGCGTGCGACCGGACGGGACACCGGCACGGGCGTCGCGCGCGGACGCCGCACCGCACCGGCCGGCACTCGTGCTGGGGGCGCTCGGGGTCGTGTACGGCGACATCGGCACCAGCCCGCTCTACGCGGTGGAGACGGTGTTCGCCGTCGACGGCGGTGCGGTGCGGACCACCGCGGATGACGTGCTCGGCGTCGCGTCCCTGGTGTTCTGGTCGCTCACGATCACCGTGACCGTCAAGTACGTGGTGTTCGTCCTGCGGGCCGACAACGACGGCGAGGGCGGCGTCCTGGCCCTCGCGGCCCTGGTCTCCCGGTCGCTGCGCGCGGGCCCGGGCCGGCGTGCGGGCCTGGCGATGGTCCTGGGCGTCCTGGGGACCTCGCTGTTCTTCGGGGACAGCGTCATCACGCCGGCGATCTCGGTGCTCTCGGCCGTCGAGGGCCTGGAGGTCGTGTCGCCGGGGCTCTCCGGCGTCGTCCTCCCCCTGGCCGTCGCGGTGCTGACCGCGCTCTTCGCGGTGCAGCGCTGGGGCACCAGCCGGGTCGGCAGGGTCTTCGGTCCGGTCATGCTGGTGTGGTTCGCCGTCCTCGGCGCGGCCGGGCTGGCGCAGGTGCTCAGCACGCCGGGGGTGCTCCGCGGACTGTCGCCCTCCTACGCCGTGCTCCTCGCCGCCGACCGGCCCGCCGTCGCCCTCGCCGCGATGGGGGCGGTGGTGCTGGCGGTCACGGGTGCGGAGGCCCTCTACGCCGACATGGGCCACTTCGGCCGGCGGCCGATCCGGCTGGCCTGGTCGTTGCTGGTCTTCCCGGCGCTCGTCCTCAACTACCTGGGGCAGGCGGCGCTGGTCGCCCGGGACCCGGCCGCCCGGCGGGAGCCGTTCTTCCTGCTCTACCCGTCCTGGGCGCACGTGCCGGTGGTCGTGCTCGCCACCGCCGCCACCGTGATCGCGTCGCAGGCCGTGCTCGCCGGCGCCTTCTCGGTGTCCCGCCAGGCCGTGCAGCTGGGCTTCCTGCCGCGGCTGCGCATCCGGCACACCTCCGCACGGGAGGCCGGTCAGGTGTACGTGCCGGTGGTGAACCGGGTGCTGTTCGTCGCCGTGCTCGTCGTGGTGCTCGGCTTCGGCTCCTCGGCCCGGCTGGCCACCGCCTACGGCGTCGCGGTGACCGCCACCTTCCTCGTCACCACCGCGCTGCTGCTCGCGGTCGCCCGGCTGCGGTGGGGCTGGTCGGGGCGTCGGCTGCTGCTCCTCGGCGGTGTCCTGGGGGCCGTCGAGCTCACCTACTCGGCCGCCACCCTGCCCAAGGTCGCCCACGGCGGGTGGCTGACCCTCCTGCTCGCGGCCACGGTCTTCACGGTCATGACCACCTGGCACCGCGGACACGAGCTGCTGGTGGCCCGGCGGAGGGAGTCCGAGGGGCCGCTGCGCCGGTTCCTCGACGAGGTGCGCGCCGCGGGGGTGCCCCGCGTCCCCGGCGCCGGGATCTACCCGCACGCCTCCGGGGACACCGCCCCACTCGCACTGCGGACCACGGTCGACCGCTTCTCCGTCCTGCACGAACGGGTCGTGGTCGTCTCCGGCCGGACGGCGACCGTGCCGCACGTCCCCGAGGACCGGCGGGTGACGGTGGAGCCCCTCGGCCCGGCCGGCGACGGCTTCGTGCACGTCACCGTCGAGTTCGGCTTCCTCGACCCGCCGGACCTCGCGGCCGCCCTCCGCGGGGCGGTACCCGGAGGGGACGGCGACCCGGACACGGTGACCTGGTTCGTGACCCGGCCGGTGCTGCGGCCCACCCGGCGGTCGGGGATGAGCGCCTGGCGGACCCGCCTGTTCGTCGCGCTGGCCCACGGCTCGGTGGGGCACAGCGAGTACCTGTCCCTGCCCGCCCCCCGGACCGTCGTCACGGGAGCCGAGATCGACCTGTGATCCCGCCCGGAGCCTCGCCGCGGCCGGTCAGTGGCCGCCGTCCCCGTCCCGGGCGTGGAGGGTCCGGAACACCTCGAGCAGCCGGAGACGGGCGGCCTGGGGCAGCGCCGGGGTGTCGGTGGCCCGCAGCGCTGCCGACGTCCGGCGCATCTGCTCCAGGTAGACCGCGCACGCCTCGCACAGCTCCAGGTGGGCCGCGACCGCCCGCTCGACGTCCTCGGCGAGGGACCCCTCGAGGTACTCGGTGACCAGCTCGACGAACTCCTGGCAGGCGACCTCCAGTGCGGGGTCCCCACCTGCGGGGCGAGGGCTCGGCAGCTCGGCCATGGCGCTCTCCTCCTCTCGGCGCACCGGCCCGCGCCGTCGATCAGCGCCCGTGGCCGGGTGCACTCCCGGCCCAGGAGGATGCCCCGGTCGGCGGGGTCCGATGCGGGGCGCTCACCGCCGGGCCCGTTCCGCCTGGTCGATCGCCCAGGCGGCGTTGACCAGGCCGATGTGGCTGAACGCCTGGGGGACGTTGCCGAGCAGCTCACCGCTGACCGGGTCGACCTCCTCCGACAGCAGCCCGAGGTCGTTGACGAACGCCGCGGCCCGCTCGAACACCTCGCGGGCCCGGTCCACCTGCCCGGAGAGCGCCAGCGCCTGGGCCAGCCAGAAGGTGCACAGCAGGAACGTGCCCTCCTCCCCGGCCAGCCCGTCGACCCCCTCCTCGGTGCGGTAGCGGTACACCAGACCCCGGTCGTCGGTCAGCCGCTCGGCGATCGCGTCGATCGTGGCCAGCATGCGGGGGTCGTCGGCGGGGAGGAACCCGACGATGGGCAGCATCAGGTTGGAGGCGTCCAGCGCGGTGGACCCGAAGGACTGGGTGAACGCGCCGGCCTCCTCGTTCCAGCCCTGCTGCAGCACGGTGTCGGCGATCTCCTCGCGGACCTTGGCCCACTCGTCGACGCGGTGCTCGCAGCGCAGCTGCGGGGCGAGGGCGATCGCCCGGTCCAGGGCGACCCAGCACATGACCTTGGAGTAGAGGAAGTGCTGCGGCTCGCCGCGCACCTCCCAGATCCCCTGGTCCCGGTCCCGCCAGCGGACGGCGGCGGTGTCGGCGCAGGCGGCGAGGAACCAGCGGGTCTCCTCGTCGAGGGCGGGCAGCTGGTCGGCCAGCCGGGCGGCCGCGCCCAGCAGCTCCCCGTAGACGTCGACCTGCCGCTGGTCCCAGGCGCCGTTGCCCACCCGGACCGGCCGGCTGTCCCGCCAGCCGCGCAGGTGCCCGAGGGTCCGCTCGCTGAGGTCGTGCTCACCGCCGACGCCGAACATGATCTGCAGCGACATCTCGGGGCCGATGCCGCCGGCGCCCGCCGTGGTCATGAAGGCGAAGAAGTCCTCCGCCTCGTCGGGGCAGGCCGCGACCCACAGCGCCTCCATGGTGAAGCTGGCGTCGCGCACCCAGGCGTAGCGGTAGTCCCAGTTCCGCTCGCCGCCGACCCCCTCGGGCAGGGACGTCGTACCGGCGGCGACGACCGCGCCGCTGGGCTGGTAGGACAGCCCCTGCAGCACCCGGCCGCTGAGGTGGACCAGGTCGGCCCAGGGGCCCTCGTACGACTGGTGCAGGTCGCACCAGGACTCCCACGAGGCCAGCGTGCGGTCGAGCAGGTCCGCCAGCTCGCCCTGGGACCAGACGTGCGCCGAGACGGCGTCGCCGAGGGTGCTGCGCTGCAGCGCCAGGTGGACGACGTCCCCGGCCCGCAGGCGCAGCCGCGCGCGGGCCCGCCCGTCCTGCAGGTCGACCTCGCCGGGCAGGGTCAGCACCAGCCAGTCCGCACCGCCCCGGGCGGCGACCCCGCCGTCCAGCGGGGACAGCAGCGGCACGATCAGCCCGTACTCCGGCCGCGGCCGGTAGTCGACCAGCACGTCGACCTCACCCGAGGTGCACGCGATCCGGCGGACCAGGACGTGCGGGACGTCGGTGCCCAGCCGGTGCCCGTGGTTGTCCGGGCCGAGGCCGAGGGCGTCGGTGACCTGTAGCTCGCCGCCGGCCGTGTGGAACGTCGTCTCCAGCGCCAGCGAGCGCCCGACGTAGCGGCGGGTCGCGGTCCACTCCGCCTCCGGCTGCACCGACCAGTGGCCGGCGTCGTCGTCGAGCAGCGCGGCGAACACCGACGGGCCGTCGAAGCGGGGGAAGCACAGCCAGACGACCGAGCCCGCGCGGTCGACGAGCGCGCAGGAGTGCCGGTCGGACAGGAACGCGTGGTCGGCGATCGGGGTGGAGCTCATGGGGGTCTCCCGGGGTCGGCGGTCTCACCGGTGCAGTCGCCGCGGACCGGCGGGCCGTTACGCGTAACGCCGGGCGAGGGGAGGCGGACGACGGCAGCGAGTCCCGAGGAGGCCCGATGTCCGAGATCCGTCCCGCACCGCCCGGCGTCGAGACAGCGCTCGAGGTCGACGTCGTCGTCGTCGGCGGAGGCCCGGCGGGGGAGGTGGCCGCGGGCCGGTGCGCCGGCCGGGGCCTGGAGACGGTGCTGGTCGAGGCCGAGCTGGTCGGCGGGGAGTGCTCCTACTGGGGCTGCATCCCGAGCAAGACGCTGCTCCGGCCCGGGGACGTGCTCGCCGCCGCGGCCCGGGTGCCGGGCGCCGCGGCGGCGGTGACCGGCCGGGTCGACGTCGCGGCCGCGCTCGCCCGCCGCGACTACATGACCTCCGACTGGATGGACGCCGGGCAGGAGCGCTGGCTGGCCGACCACGGCGTCCGGCTGCTGCGCGGGACCGGCCGGCTCGCCGGGGAGCGCCGGGTGCAGGTCGACGGCGGCCCGCGGCTGACCGCCCGCCGCGCCGTCGTGCTGGCCACGGGCAGCGCTCCGGTGCTGCCGCCCGTGCCGGGTCTGGCCGAGGTGCGGCCCTGGGACAACCGGTCCGCCACGGCCGCGAAGGAGGTCCCCGAGCGGCTGCTCGTGCTCGGCGGCGGCGCCGTCGGGCTGGAGCTGGCCCAGGCGTTCTCCCGGCTGGGTGCCGCGGAGGTGACCGTGGTCGAGGCCGGCCCGGCCCTGCTGCCCCGCGAGGAGCCCTTCGCCGGCGAGCAGGTGCGGGCGGCCCTCGAGCGGGAGGGCGTCGCGGTGCGGCTGGGCACCCGGCTGGCCGCGATCCGGCGCGAGGGCACCGACGGGCCGGTCCGTGCGGTGCTCGACACCGGCGACGAGGTGACCGCGGACGAGGTGCTGGTGGCCGCCGGCCGCCGCCCCCGCACCGACGACCTCGGGCTGGACGGCGTGGGCCTGACGCCCGGGCGGCCGGTGCCCGTCGACGACCGGCTCCGCGCCACCGGTGTCCCCGGCGGCTGGCTGTACGCCGTCGGCGACTGCACCGGCCTGGCGCCGCTCACCCACATGGGCAAGTACCAGGCCCGGATCGCCGCCGACGTGATCACCGGGCGGGACGTCCGCGACCGGGCCAGCCGGGACGCCGTGACCCGGGTGACCTTCACCGACCCGCAGGTGTGCGCGGTGGGGCTGACCGCGGCGGAGGCGCGCCGGCGGGGCGTCGCCGTCCGCGTCCTCGACGTCGGCACCGGCGACGTCCCCGGCTCCTACGTGCTCGGCGACGCGCAGGAGGGCACGACGCGGCTGGTCGTCGACGAGGCCTCCGGTGTGCTGGTGGGCGCCACGATCACCGGCAGCGGCGTCCAGGAACTGCTGCACTCGGCGGTGGTCGCGATCGCCGGGCGGGTGCCACTGACCGAGCTGCGGCACGCCGTGCCGGCGTTCCCCACGGTCGCCGAGGTCTGGCTGCACGCCCTCGACGCCGCCGACGTCTGACCCTTCTGCGTGGAGGTCCCCGTGCCCGACGTCTCGTTCACCAACCTGCTGGTCGTCGCGGCCGTCGCGGCGCTCGTGCCGCTGGCCCTCGGCTGGGCGCCCCGGCTGCGCGTCCCCTCGGTCGTCCTCGAGATCGTCGCCGGCGTGGTGCTCGGTCCCTCGGTGCTCGGGTGGGTCGAGGTGGACCTGCCCGTGCAGGTGCTGGCCCTGGTCGGGCTGGCGTTCCTGCTCATGCTCGCCGGGCTGGAGATCGACCTGCGCGGGCTGCGCGGGCGGCTGCTCGGGCTCGCCGGCCTCGGGTACGGCGTCAGCCTCGCCCTCGCCGTGCTCGTCGGCCTCGGGGCCCAGGCGGCCGGCTGGACGTCGGCACCGCTGTTCCTCGCCGTCGCCCTCACCGCGACGTCGCTCGGGCTGGTCGTGCCGGTGCTCAAGGACGCCGGCCGGGTGGGCGACCCCGTCGGGCAGACGACCATCGCGGCGGCGTCGGTCTCGGACTTCGCCGCCATCGTGCTGCTGTCCCTGCTGTTCTCCACCTCCGGCGGCGGTGCTGGCACGACGGCGCTGTTCCTGGTCGGCTTCGGGCTGCTGGTGGCGGCCCTCGCCGTCGGTGCCGACCGCGTGCGGATGTCGATGCGGCTGGGCGACGTGCTCGTCCGGCTGCAGGACACCACGGCCGAGATCCGGGTCCGGCTGGTCGTGCTGCTGCTGGTCGCGTTCGTGGCGCTCGCCGAGCGGCTGGGCCTGGAGACCATCCTCGGCGCCTTCCTCGCCGGCGCGCTGGTGGGCCTGGTCGACCGCGACTCCGCCACCCACCCCCGGTTCCGCGCCAAGCTCGAGGCCATCGGCTACGGCTTCCTCGTCCCGGTGTTCTTCGTGAGCAGCGGGGTGCAGCTGGACCTGCGCGGCCTGCTCGCGGAGCCGTCGGCGCTGCTGCAGGTGCCGGTGCTGCTGGCCGCGCTGCTCGTCGTCCGCGGGCTGCCGGCGGTGCTCTACCGCCGTTCCCTGGGACGGGCCGGGGCCGTCGCGGCCGGCCTGCTGCAGGCCACCTCGCTGCCGCTGCTGGTCACCGCCGCGCAGATCGGCACCGCCACCGGCCGGCTGCCCGCGACCACGGCCGCGGCGCTGGTGTTCGCCGGGCTGCTGTCGGTGCTGGTCTTCCCCGCGGCGGCGCTGGGCATCCTGGGCCGTCCGCCCGCCCCCGCCGTCCCCGGGCCGCGTCCGGCCCCGGCGGCCCGGACCGGCGGCGCGTGACCGTCCGGAGGTGCTCGTGACGCCGCCCGGGCGCCTGGTCGCGGTGTCCGTGGGCCGCCCCCGCACGGTGGCCTGGCGGGGCCGGCAGGTCGAGACCGCGATCTGGAAGACCCCTGTGGCCGGCCGCCGGTGGGTGCGCCGGCTCAACGTCGACGGGGACGCGCAGGCCGACCCCGTGGGCCACGGCGGCGAGCACCGCGCCGTCTTCGTCTACCAGCGCGAGTCCTACGCGTACTGGGAGCGCCACCTCGGCCGGCGGCTGCCCGACCCGGGGACGTTCGGCGAGAACCTCACCGTCGAGGGGCTGGCCGACGACGAGGTCTGCGTCGGCGACCGGCTGGCGATCGGCGGCGCGCTCCTCGAGGTCACCCAGCCGCGGGTCACCTGCCACAAGGTCGGGATCCGCCTCGGCGAGCCGCGGATGCCGGCGCTGCTGACCGCGCACGGCCGCCCCGGCTTCTACCTGCGGGTGCTGCGGGAGGGCGAGATCGGTGCGGGCGACCCGGTCCACGTCGTCCGCCGCGACCCCGCGGGCCTGACCGTGCGCCGCGTCTCGCAGCTGCTGTACACGCCGGCGCGGGACGAGGCCACGCTGCGCGCGGCCCTGGGGGTCCCCGCACTGTCGGAGGGCTGGAAGGAGTCCTTCCGGCAGCTGCTGGCGGCGGGCGACCGGCCGGGCAACCCGGGCCTGGCGCCACAGGCCGCCACCGATCCCGCGTACCCGGGGTTCCGCCCGTTCACCGTGACGCGGGTGGTCCGCGAGTCGGCGCACGTCGTCTCCGTCCACCTCGCTCCCGGGGACGGCGGCGCGGCGCCCTCCTGGCTGCCCGGCCAGTACGTGTCCCTGCGCCTGGCCGACGCCGGCGGGCCGGTGGTCCGCAGCTACTCGCTCTCCGTGCCGGCCGGGCCGCGGCTGCGGGTCTCGGTCAAGCGCGAGGGCCGGGGGAGCGGTCTGGTGCACGCGCTGACCGCCGGCGCCCGGGTGGAGGTCGCCGCTCCGCGGGGCGACCTCGGCTTCGACCCGCACGCCCCCGAGCCGGCGGTGCTCGTCAGCGCCGGCATCGGGGTCACGCCGGTGCTCGGCTGCCTGCTCGCCCAGGCCGCGACCCGCCCGGAGCGGCGGCTGGTCTGGGTGCACGTCGCCCGCTCACCGGCGGAGCACTCCCTCGCCGCGGAGGCCGACGCGGCGCTGGCGCGGATGCCCGCGGCGGTGCGGCACGTGCGGTACACGGCGCCGGGCGCCGCGGCGCAGGCAGACGCGGCCGGCCGGCTGACCCTCGAGGCCCTCGCCGACCTCGGCGTGGACGCCTCCTGCTCGACCTACGTCTGCGGACCGGGCGGGTTCGCCGCGGACGTGCGGCGGATGCTCGACGCCCTGGGGGTGCCGGCGTCCGCCGTCCACGTGGAGTCCTTCGGGGCGGTCACGGCGGCGGGCGGGACGCCGGCCCACCCACCGCAGCCCCCCGCGTCGGACGGGCCGGCGGTGACCTTCGCCCGGGCCGGGGTCACCACGGCGTTCGACCCGTCGAGGTGGGACAGCCTGCTCGAGCTGGCCGAGGCGTGCGACGTGCCGGTGCGCTGGTCGTGCCGCACCGGCGTCTGCCACAGCTGCGAGACCCCGCTGGTCGACGGCGCGGTGGCCTACGACCCCGAGCCGCTCGAGGCGCCGGGTGGCGAGCTGGTCCTGGTCTGCTGCGCCCGGCCCACGACGGCGGTCACCCTCGACCTGTGAGGTGCGCTCCCTGGCGGGGCTCCCGGAGGTGCCTTTGTAGCGCCAATGGCTGCTCACTGAGCTCTGAGCTGCCTGACCGACCCCACGCACGCCCGCGGTCCGGCCACGGCGGGCGGTAGCGGACCGCGAGATCGGCGGTCTCGTGATCATCAGCAGCTGATCACCACGAGACCGCCGATCTCGTGCCGGGCTCGGTCCCGGGCAGGTCAGCGGACCGTGGTGACGGCCGGACCCGCCGCCCGCGGTGCCGGCAGGCCGGCGGGGGCGGCGGCCTGGACCCCGAGCCGGTCGGCGATCACGTCGGCCACCCGCAGCGCGTTGGCGATGATCGTCAGCGTCGGGTTCACCGCGGTGCTGGACACGAAGAAGCTCGAGTCGGCGACGTAGAGGTTGTCCACCTCGTGCATCCGGCAGTCCAGGTCCAGCGGCGCCGTGGCCGGGTCGGGGCCGAAGCGGATGGTGCCGTTCTGGTGGGCCACGCCGCCGATGCCGAGCTGGCCGCCGGCGTACTGCCGGTTCTCGTACACGTCCTGCTCGCAGCGGATGGAGTCCAGCAGGCCCATGAGGCGCATCCGCAGCCGGGCCACCTCGGCGGCGTTGGTGCGGCGGTAGAACAGCCGGATCCCGCCGTCGGCGTCCACGGTCACCCGGTTCTCGTCGAGCGGGAGGTCCTCGGTCGTCAGCCAGAAGTCGATCGAGTGGCGCGCGAGGTCGGCCGGGTCCCGGGCGTCGGGGACGTCGAAGCCGATGAGGACGGCGTCGCTCTTGCCGTTCATCTGGATGGAGCCGACCGGGTACTCCCAGTCCGGGTCGAGGGGGTCGGACCAGTAGAAGTCGTTGACCCCGAGCGTCTTCTGGAACCGGGTCGGGTTGGGGGTCTTGGAGAACGCCACCAGCCCCGAGTTGTTGTGCAGCATCAGGTGCCGGCCCACGTGCCCGGAGCCGTTGCCCAGACCGGCCGGGTGCCGGTCGCTCGCCGAGGCCAGCAGCAGGGCGGCCGAGTTGATCGCTCCGGCGGCCAGCACGACGACGTCGGCGGTGTACTCCTCGCGCTGCCCGTCCCGCTCGACGACCACCCGCGAGACGCTGCGCCCGGAGGGGTCGGTGTCCAGCCGGACCACCCGCGCGCGGGTCCGCAGCTCCACGTTCGGGTACCGCAGCGCCGGCTCCACGGTCATGACCTGCGCGTCGGCCTTGCCCTTCACCAGGCAGGGGAAGCCGTCGCAGGTCGCGCAGCGGATGCAGGCCGACAGCTCCGGGCGGGCCTCGTCGAGCAGGATCCCGTTGGGCAGCGAGAACGGGTGCAGGCCCGCGCCCGTCAGGTCGGCGCGCAGCTGCGCGATCCGGGGCTCGTCACTGATCGCCGGCCACGGGTAGGGGCCGGTGGCCGGCGGCTCGTCCGGGTCCTCGCCCCGCGTGCCGTGGACCTGGTACAGCGCCTCGGCGCGGTCGTACCAGGGCGCGAGGTCGGCGTAGGAGATCGGCCAGGCGGGGGAGACGCCGTCCACGTGCTGGACCGCGCGGAAGTCCCGCTCCCGGAAGCGGTAGAGGACGGCGCCGTAGAACTTGGTGTTGCCGCCGACGTAGTAGTGCTGCTTGGGGGTGAACCGCCGGCCGTCGGCGCCGTCGGTCCACTGGCCGCTGTTGGCGTAGCGCTTGTCGGCCCACAGCGCCTGCGGGTCCCAGTTCTGCGGCTCGCGGCGCAGCCAGTCGCCCCGCTCCAGCAGCAGCACCCGCTTCCCGGTGGGGGCCAGGGCCCAGGCGACGGCACCACCGCCGGCGCCCGACCCGATGACGACGACGTCGGCGTGCTCGCTCATGGCGGACCTCTCCTCAGGTGATCGCGAGCGGGGTGACCCAGGCGCCGGTGGCGCCGCGCAGCTTGGCGTGGCTGACGACGAGCAGGAACTCGCGCAGCCCCGCGGCGGCGGCCTCGGCCAGCCGCAGGTTCTCCAGCACGACGACGCCGTGCCGGACGTTGAGGGTCTGGGGGACCACGAACGGCTCGGCCGGGTCCTCGGCCGGCACCGGCCCGTAGCTCCAGGTGTCGCAGCCGGTCAGGGCCACCCGGGAGGCGGCGAGCCACTCGGCCAGTTCCGTGCCGGGGCCGGGCTCACCGGCCGCGTAGCGGTCGTCGTCCACGCCCCACCAGCCGCCCCAGCCGGTGTGGAACAGCACCCCGTCCCCGGGGCGCAGCGTCCGGCCCTCCAGCGCGGCCTCGGCGTCGGCGACCGTGACGACGTCGCCGGGCCCGAGCCGGTCGACCCCGCGCACCGCGGCGACGTCGAGCAGCAGCCCGCGGGTGACGACCTGCGGGAGCGTGTCGACGCCGAGCCGGTTGGTGCCCCAGTCCTCGGCGATGTCGGCCAGCCGGTGGCCGTTGTACGTGCGGTCACCGGCCTGCAGGTGGTTGAGCGCGTCGAGGTGGGTGCCCATCTGCTGGGTCGCGGTGACCTGCTCGACGATCCAGTTGACCGCGTTGCGCCCCCAGCCCTCGGGGCCGCCGTCCGGGCGCCGGCGGTTGACGTGGTGGTAGTTGGTCGTCAGGTAGGACCGGAAGGTGCGCCCGGGGAAGGCGGGGACGTCGGCGTGCAGCACGTGGGCGAGGTCGTGCACCTGCCCGGTCCGCACCAGGGAGACCGCGGCCAGCACCGTCTCCGGGGTGATCTCGTTGAGCGCCCCCGCGGCGTCGTCGGGTCCCCAGCGGGACGGGAACCACCCGGCCGTCCGCTCGTCGACCGACGGCCGGTCGTGCAGCGCCGTCACTCCGACGACCAGGTGGTCTCGAACGACGGGTAGAGGGTGAGCCCGCCGTCGACGAACAGGGTCTGGCCGGTGACGTAGGCGGCCTCGTCCGAGCAGAGGAACGCGGTGGCCGCGGCCATCTCCTCGGCGCCGCCGGCGCGGCGCATCGGGATGTGGCTCTCCACCATCTCGCGCTTGACCGGGTCGTCGATCCAGGACCGGTTGATCGGGGTGACCGTCGCCCCGGGTCCGATGCCGTTGACCCGGATGCCCCGGCCGGCGTACTCGAGGGCGAGGGTCCGGGTGAGGTTCTGCATGCCGCCCTTGGAGACGGAGTAGCCGACGAACCGGGGCTTGGGGATGACCTGGTGGACGCTGGAGACGTTCACGATGCTGCCGCCGGTGCCGGTCGACAGCCAGGAGCGGATCGCCTGCTGCGCGCACAGGAACGCGCCGCGCAGGTTGACCGCGAGGACCTTGTCGAAGGCGGCGACCGGGAGCTCGTCGGTGTCGGCGGCGACCTGGATGCCGGCGTTGTTGACCAGGTAGTCGATCCGGCCGTACTCGTCGTGGACCCGCTCGAACATCGCGGCGACCTGGTCCTCCTGCGACACGTCGGCCGCGACCAGGATCGGGTGTGTCCCGGCGGCGGACATCTGCTTCATGCAGATCTCGACGCCGTGCTCGATGGCCTCCCTGGTCTCCTCGGCGCCGTCGGGCGGGCCGACGTAGTTGATCGCGACGTCGACGCCCTCCTCGCCGAGCCGGATGGCGATCGCCTGCCCGATGCCGGAGCTGCCGCCGGTGACCAGTGCCTTCTTGCCCTGCAGACCCTTCACGTCCCGCTCCCTGAGAGAAGTGACCGTCCGTGGTGGAAGAAGCGGACGGCGTCGTGCGTGGTGGTGATCCGGTCCGCACCGGCGGCGGCGCCGAACGGTGCGTTCCAGTACGCGTCCCGGACCGGCGGTCCCCCGTGCGGGCCGACGTAGAGGTAGGGCTCCGGGAAGGCGTCGTCGCCGGGGGAGGAGCCGTAGTTGACCGCGCCGAGCGTGATGCCGACGTCGAGGTGCTCGGGCCAGAGGACCGGCTCCGCCGGCTGCTCCAGCTGCGCGGCGAACCGGCGCAGCGACGCCTGCCCGAGGGTGAGCCAGTCGGCGAGCCGGCGGGCGGCGGCCGGGTCGACCGGCAGCGGCGCGTCCGGGTCCGGGTCGGTGGACGGCCGGTAGCTGCCGCGCAGCCCGAGCTCCACCCCGGCGAAGCGGGCGGCGTCGCCCAGCGTGGTCAGCGGCCGGGAGCGGACCGAGCCGTCGCGGACCACCAGCAGCTCGTCGCCCACGACGGCGAGCTGCCGGTTCCCGATGCCGACGGTGGTGGTGAAGCCCCCCGGACGGGGCCGGAGCCGGATCGTCCCGGCGGCGGCGAACTGACCCGCGGCGAGCACGTGCTCGGCCAGCCGGTGCCAGCTCGTCCGCGTGGTCCCCAGGACCTGCGGCGCGGTCGTCGTCATGCCCCCGTGGTCCCGTCCGCGCCCGCCGCGTTACGCCGGGGACCGCACCCGGCCGCGTTCCCGTAGCGGAGAGCCCTGTCGCGCCCGGCGGGCCGCTGCCAGGCTGTGCCCGACCCGACGACAGCCGCCCGGAGCGGCTCGTACCGGGAGGAGCGGACGGGTCATGGTGCTCTCGTCGGTGCAGGCGACGCCGGTCCGCGCACGCGGCGGGCCGGTGCTGCTCCCCGTGCCACGGGAGGGCGCCTCCGTCGAGCCGGTCATCACCACCAAGCTCTTCGTCCCCGCGCTCGGCAGGCGGCCGGTCGAGCGGCCGCGGCTGGTCGGGCGGCTCGCGCGAGCCCTGGACGTCCGGCTGACCCTCGTGGTCGCCCCGGCCGGGTGGGGCAAGAGCACGCTGGTCGCCCAGTGGCTGCGCGCGGCCGGCGTCCCGGCCGGCTGGCTGTCCCTGGATCCCGCGGACGGCGACGTCACCCGGTTCTGGCGGTACCTCCTCCTCGCCGTGCAGCAGGCCGACGCCCACGTCGGCACCACGGCGCTGCGGCGGCTGGACGCGGCCGGCGCCGACGTCGAGCGCGACGTGCTGCCCGTGCTCGTCAACGAGCTGGCCGACGCCGGCCGGGACCTGGTGCTCGTCCTGGACGACTACCACCTGGTCGACGCCGCGCCGGTGCACCGCTCGGTCGCCGCCCTGCTCGACCACGCCCCGGCGACGTTCCACCTGGTCGTCGTCTCCCGGACCGACCCGCCCGTGCCGCTGAGCCGCCTCCGGGTCGCCGGCGACCTGGCCGAGGTCCGGGACGAGCACCTGCGGTTCACCGCCGAGGAGGCCGCGGACCTGCTCGACCGCGCCGCGGTGCCCGGCCTCTCCGCCGGGGAGGTGCAGCGGCTGGTCGCCCGCACGGAGGGGTGGGCGGCCGGCCTCCAGCTGGCGGCCCTGCGCCTCACCGACCGGGCCGACCGGCAGGCCCGGGCCGACTTCGTCGACCGGTTCACCGGCGCCGACCGGCACGTCGTCGACTACCTCGGCGAGGAAGTGCTGGGTTCGCTGCCACCGCGGCTGCGGGAGTTCCTCCTGCGCACGTCGGTGCTGCCCCGGCTGTGCGCGCCGCTGGCCGACGCGGTGACCGGTGGCGACGACGCCGTCGCGATGCTCGACGAGATCGCGCGGGCGAACCTCTTCCTCGGCGCCCTCGACGACGAGGGACGGTGGTTCCGCTACCACCAGCTGTTCCGGGACCTGCTGCAGTACGAGCTGCGGCGCACCCGCCTCGAGGACCCCGCCCTGCTGCACCGCCGGGCGGCCGGGTGGTTCCGGGACCACGGGGAGCCCGAGGAGGCGATCGGGCACGCCCTCGCCTCCGGGGACGCCGTCCTGGCCGGTGGGCTGGTCGGCGAGGGGTGGCGGGCCCAGTTCAACCTGGGCCACCTGCGGACCGTCCAGGGCTGGCTGGACGCCCTGCCGCCCGCGCAGGTCGCCGCCGACGCCGGGCTCACGGGCGCCCGGGTGTGGCTGCACCTGGACCGCGGGCAGCTCGACGAGGCCGGCGCGGCGCTGGCGGCGGCCTCCGTGCCCGCCGACGACCTCCACCTCGAGGTGCTGCGGGCGCTGCACGCCTTCAAGGCGGGGGACGTGCCGCGTGCCGAGGAGCGGCTCGCCGCCCTGCGGGGGCGGCCCGCCGATCCCTTCCTCGACACCGTGCAGGACCTCGTCGGCGGCGTCTGCGCGCTGTGGCTGGGCGACCTGCGGCGGGCGGGGGAGCGGCTGCACCGGGCGGCGGTCCGCGCGGAGGACACCGGCAACCGGCTCGCGCAGGTCTACGCCCTCGGGTCGCAGGCGCTGGTCGCGGTGCTGACCGGGGACCCGGGGTCGGCGGAGCAGTCGATCGCCCGGGCCGACGACGTCGTCGCGGACGCCGCCGTCGGCGCCCACTTCGTGGCGATGTCCCCCGCGCTGGCCGCGGCGCGGCTGGCCCTCGTCCGTGGCCGGTGGGAGGACGCCGCGGTCTCTGCCGAGGCGGCCGCCGGGCTCGCCGCCCGCGGTGCGGGGCGCGTCGAGCAGGCCGCCGCCCTGGTCACGGCGGCGGAGGCGGCCCGGCACGCCGGGCGCGACGGGGAGCGGTGGCTGGCCGCGGCCGCGGCGGTGCTCCGCGACTGCGCCGACCCGGGGCCGACCGTCCGGGACTGGCTCGGCCGCGAGCAGCGCGCCCGCCGGGTCCGGGACTCCGCCGCGGTCCCGGTGGAGCCGCTCACCGAGCGGGAGCTGGCCGTCCTCTCGCTGCTCCCCACCACGATGTCGCAGCGGGAGATGGCCGGCTCGCTGTTCGTCAGCCCCAACACGATGAAGACGCACCTGCGGGCGATCTACCGCAAGCTGGGCGCCGAGTCGCGCGACGACGCGGTGCTGCGGGCCCGCTCCGTGGGCCTGCTCTGATCCCCGGGGGCCGGCGGCGTGCGGTCGCCCCGGGGCCTCACCCCGCCGGCCACCCGCCGTCGGCGACCAGGACGGTCCCGGTGACGTAGCTGGCCTGCGGCGAGCACAGCCACACCGCGGCCGCGGCGATCTCGCCGGGTTCGGCGATCCGGGACAGCGGGACCCGCTGCAGCAGCTCGGCGCTGACCTCGGAGGTCATCCCGGTCCGGGTGACCCCCGGCGCGACGGCGTCGACCCGGATGCCGGTCCCGGCGAGCTCGACCGCGGCCGCCCGGGTCAGGCCGTTGACCCCGTGCTTGGCGGCGATGTAGGCGCCGTTGTCCGCCATCGCGGCGTCCCCGAGCATCGACGAGGTGTTGACGACGGCGCCGCGGCCCCGGCGGCGCATGTGCGCGATCTCGGCGCGCATGCAGTGCCGGACGCCGACCAGGTCGACCTGCAGGACCCGCAGGAACTCCTCCGGCGGGTACTCGTCCAGCGGCACGAAGGGACCGGCCACCCCCGCGTTGTCGTGCGCGGCGTCCAGCCGGCCGAAGCGGTCCACGGTGCGCGTCACGGCGGCCAGGTCGGTCACGTCGGCGACGACCACCTCGGCCTCGGCACCCGCCGAGCGGACCAGGTCGGCGGTGCCGGCGAGGCCGTCGGCGTCGACGTCGAGGAGCGCCACCGCGGCACCCGCCTGCGCGAAGGCGACCGCGCCGGCCCGGCCGATGCCCGAGGCCGCCCCGGTGACCAGCGCGACGGTGCCGGCGAGGTCGTCCACGGTGTCCTCCCGAGCTCGCCGGCGGAGGCTCCGCCCGCGGCCCCCAGCATGGACCGGCGCTCAGCCGCGGTAGTAGTCCTCGAGCGCGGACCGCAGCGCCGCCCGGCCGCGGTGCAGCAGGACCCGCTGGTTGGCGGCCGACAGCTCCAGCGCCGCGCACGTCTCCTCGGCGGACAGGCCGTGCACGTCGCGCATCTCGACCACGCGGCGCTGCCGGTCGGGCAGTCCCGCCAAGGCCCGCCGCAGGTGCTCGCCGACCTCCCGGTTGAGCGCCCCGTCCTCCGGCTGCTCCCAGGCCCGGGGGGCGCCGGTCGAGGTCCAGTGCCCGGGGTAGGCGCCGTCGGGCCCCTGGAAGCGGGCCGGGTCGACCGTCGGTCCCGGCGCCGGGGAGCCGGTCAGGTCGGCCGACGCCACGACGCGCGCGTCCCTCGCCCACCGGCTCTTGGCCCGGTTGATGAGGATGGAGAACGCCCAGCTGCGGACCGTGGATCGTCCCTCGAAGCGCGCGATCCCGCCGATGACCGCCAGCCACGTCTCCTGGACCACGTCCTCCGCGGCGTGCCGGTCGCGGACGTAGCGGCGGGCGACCGACAGCATCACGGGGGACCAGTCGTCGACGACGGCGGCGAACGCGGCGGCGTCGCCGGCGCGCAGCCGGGCGAGCAGCTCCGCGTCGGCGGTGTCCCTGCGGCCGGTGTCCCTGTCGGCGGTGTCGCTGTCGGCGAGCGCCTGGCGGCTGAGCTGAGGCATCGTCCCTCCCCGGGCTGTCCGGGAGTCAGCCTGGCGCGGCCGCGGGTGGGGGGCCTCCCCCTCCGGGGGGGGGGGGGGGGGGGGGGGCGGGGGGGGGGGGGGGGGGGGGGGGGGGGGGGGGGGGGGGGGGGGGGGGCGGTTGGTGGGTCTTCGGGAGGTGAGGGAGGCGCTTGTGGCGC
>NZ_JBJGYY010000013.1:0-126662 GCF_054050235.1 Geodermatophilus sp. SYSU D00696
CGCGAGCGCCCCCCCCGCCCCCCCCCCCCCCCCCCCCCCCCCCCCCCCCCCCCCCCCCCCCCCCCCCCCCCCCCCCCCCCCCCCCCCCCCCCCCCCCCCCCCCCCCCCCCCCGGGAGGGGCGGCCGCGGGCTCAGGCGGCGGTGGCCTCGGGGACGGCGCGGCCGTCGCGCAGGGCGCACAACAGGGCGATGTCGCGGGCGTGGCCGCGGTCGGCGCTGGGGGTCTCGACCACCACCGGCACGCCGGCCATCGACGGGTGGGTCATGAGCTCGGCGAACGCGGCCACCCCGATGGAGCCCTCGCCGATCGTGGTGTGCCGGTCGCGCTTGGAGCCGCACTCGTCGAGGGAGTCGTTGGCGTGCACCAGGCCCAGCCGGCCGGGGCCCACGGTGGCCTCCAGCGCGTCGAGGACCGCCGTCGTCCCGCCGGGGGTGGCCAGGTCGTGCCCGGCGGCCCACGCGTGGCAGGTGTCCAGGCAGACGCCGACCCGCGGGTGCATGTCCAGCGCCGCGAGGTAGGGGCCGAGGTCCTCGACGGTGGCCGCCAGCGACCGGCCGCCGCCCGCGGTGGGCTCGACCAGCAGCCGCGGGCCGTCGTCGGGGAGCGCGTCGAGCACCGGCAGCAGCCGCTCCCGCAGCTGCCGCAGCGCCGCCTCGTAGCGGTCCTCGTCGACGGCCGACCCGGCGTGCACGACGACGCCGCGCGCGCCGAGCTGCACGCCGCGGGCGAGGTCGGCGGCGATCACCTCGACGGAGCGGTCGACGGTGGCCGGGGTCGGGGAACCGACGTTGACCAGGAACGGCGTGTGCACGAACGCCGGCACACCGCGCTCGGCCAGCCCCGCGACGAAGGCCGCGTCCTGCGCGGGGTCACCGGCGCTGCGCCGCCAGCCGCGGGGATTGCCGACGAACACCTGCACCGCCTGCGCGCCGACGTCGTCGGTGTAGCGCAGCCCGCCGGTGGCCAGGCCCCCGGCCACCTGGATGTGCGCCCCGACGGGGGTCGCGCTCACCCGAAGCTGAGCAGCAGGCTGACCTCGCTGCCCTGGTCGACGACGGTGCCCCCGGCGGGGCTCTGCCGGTACACCCGGTCGCCGGTGATGAAGGTCGACGTGGTGACCTGCAGGCCCGCCGCCTCGAGCGCGGCGGTGGCGTCGGCCGCCCGCTGCCCGGTCACGTCGGGGACGGTGACCTGCGGGACGCCGATCGACACCTGGATGGTGACCTCGCTGCCGTAGGGGGCCTCCTGCCCCGGCGCCGGGCTCACCGCCATGACCGCGCCGGTGGCGACGTCGGCGCTGCGGCCCTCGGTGCGCACGACGGTGAAGCCGAGGTCCTCCAGGTTGGCCTGCGCGGCGTCGGCGCCCTGGCCGACCACGTTCGGCACGCCGACCGGCGCCCGGCCGAGGCTGACCGAGACCGTGACCGGCTGGTCACGGCGCAGCTCGGTGCCCGGCTCGGGGTCGAAGCCGGTGACCGCGCCGGCCGGCACCTCCTCGTCGTACACCTCGGTCTCGGTGAGGACGATCGGGACGCCCCCCAGCCGGTCCCGGACGGTCTCGATCGGCTGGCCCACCAGCGCGGGGTCGACGGTGAAGCGCTCGGGACCCTTGGACACGACCAGCTCGACGTCGGTACCGCGGATGGCCTCGCCGCCCTCGGGGTCGGCGGAGATGACCACGCCCTCGGGCACGTCCTCGCTGAACTGGTCCTCGGCGAACACCGGGTCCAGGTCGGCGCCCTGCAGCAGGTCGACGGCGGCCGCGCGGTCGCTGCCCACGATCTCGGGCACCTGCGTCCAGCGGCCCGAGCCCATCCACCAGCCGACCGCACCGACGGTGACGGCGAGGAGCAGCACGACGGCCAGCGCCAGCCGCGCCCGGCGACGGCGCAGGTGCGGCGCCAGGCCCGGCCGCAGCGCCGGCGCGGGACGGCGGCCGCCGACGTCGGCGGTGGGGCCGGCGCCCATGCCGGGCAGCATGCTGGTGCGCCCGGCTCGGCCGCCCGCCGTCGATCCGGACCGGCCGCTGCCGAGCACCGCGGTGCCGGGTTCGTCGGACGCCGGCTCGCTCGGGTGCCGCCGGGCGGGCCGGTTGGTCGGGCGGATGGTGGCCGGGCCCGCCGAGCTGCGGCCGGTAGGCACCGGAACGCGGGCCAGGCCCAGGTCGGTGCGCACGTCCTCGAGGTCGGCGAGGAACGACCCGGCGTCCAGCGGCCGGACGGCCGGCTCGCGCCGGGTGGTGCGCTTGACGAGCTCGTCGACCTGCCACGGGACCGCCGGCACCTCCGAGGAGGGCAGCGGGACGTCGTGGTGCACGTGCTGGTAGGCCACCGCCAGCGGGGTGTCGCCGCCGTAGGGCGGGTGACCGGTGAGCATCTCGAACAGCACCAGCCCGGCGGCGTAGACGTCGCTGCGGGCGTCGGCGCGGCCGCGCTCGAGCTGCTCGGGGGAGAGGTAGGCGACGGTGCCGATGAGCACCCCGCCGGTGTGGCTGGTCTGGCCAGTGCCGGTGAGCGCCCGGGCCAGGCCGAAGTCGGCCACCTTGACCGTGCCGTCGTGGCCGATGAGCACGTTCTCGGGCTTGACGTCGCGGTGCACGATCCCGGCGCGGTGCGCCGCGGCCAGCCCGGCGAGCACCGGCTCGAGGACGGCGAACGCCTCGGCCACGGTGAGCCGGCCGCGCGCCTGCAGCAGGTCGCGCAGCGTGCGACCGCGGACCAGCTCCATGACGAGGAACACCAGGCCCTGGTCGCTGCCCTGGTCGCTGACCGAGACGACGTTGGGGTGGCTGAGCATCGCCGCGGCGCGCGCCTCGCGGGTGAACCGGCCGACGAAGGTCGGGTCGTGCGCCAGGTGCTCGGCCATGACCTTGACCGCGACGGTGCGGTGCAGCCGCAGGTCGGTGGCGGCGTAGACGGTGGACATGCCGCCGCGCGCGAGTCGCTCCTCGAGGCGGTAGCGCCCCTCGAGGACGAGGCCGACCACGGGGTCGGTCACGGCGGTGTCCACGCGACGAGTCTAGGAGCGACCGCCGCGGAAGCCGTCCGCACACGCGGACCGCCGTGCCGGTGGGCACCCTCCCGTCACACCGGTCACGGCAGGGCCCGCGGGGATCAGGGTCCCTGATCGTGCGGCGTCCTCCCTCACGGTGGGACGTGCGGGAGGACGCCCGACGATCAGGTCACCTGATCGTCGCGCGGGCGGCGTCGACGCCTCAGTCGAGCGTCAGGCCGGGGTAGAGCGGGTGGGCGGCGACCAGCTCGGCGGCGGCCGCGCGGGTCTTGTCGGCCAGACCCGCGTCGACGGCGTACTTCGCCTTCGAGGGCGAGCCGTCGCGTGTCGCCGTCGGGCTGGTGTGGGACAGCACGTCGACGACGAGCTCGGCGGTGCGGTCGAACTCGGCGGCGCCGAAGCCGCGGGTGGTCAGCGCCGGGGTGCCCAGCCGGACGCCGGAGGTGTACCAGGCACCGTTGGGGTCGGCCGGGATCGCGTTGCGGTTGGTGACGATGCCGGCGTCGAGCAGCGCGGACTCGGCCTGGCGGCCGGTGAGCCCGAAGGTCGACACGTCCAGCAGCACGATGTGGTTCTCGGTGCCGCCGGTGACCAGCCGGGCGCCGCGGCGGGACAGGCCCTCGGCCAGGGCGACGGCGTTGTCGACGACGGCCTGCGCGTAGCCGGCGAACTGCGGGCGGCGGGCCTCGGCGAAGGCAACCGCCTTGGCGGCCATGACGTGCGGCAGCGGCCCGCCGAGCACCATCGGGCAGCCGCGGTCGACCGAGTCGGAGTACTCCGGCTGGGCCAGCACGAACCCGCCGCGCGGGCCGCGCAGCGACTTGTGGCTGGTGCTGGTGACCACGTGGGCGTGCGGCACGGGGTCGAAGTCGCCGGTGAAGACCTTCCCGGCGACGAGGCCGGCGAAGTGGGACATGTCGACGACCAGCGTCGCGCCCACCTCGTCGGCGATCTCGCGCATCCGCGCGAAGTCGACCTTGCGCGGGTAGGCGGAGTAGCCGGCCATGAGGATCAGCGGGCGGAACTCGCGGGCCCGGGCGGCCACGGCGTCGTAGTCGAGCAGCCCGGTCGCGGCGTCGGTGCCGTAGGAGGACTGGGCGAACATCTTGCCGCTGATGTTCGGGCGGAAGCCGTGCGTGAGGTGACCGCCGGCGTCGAGGCTCATGCCGAGCATCCGCTGGTCGCCGAGGGCGTGCCGCAGGGTGGCCCAGTCCTCGTCGGTGAGGTCGTTGACGTGCCGGACGCCGGCCCGCTCGAGCGCCGGGGACTCGATCCGCTGGGCCAGCACCGCCCAGAACGCGACCAGGTTGGCGTCGATGCCCGAGTGCGGCTGGACGTAGGCGTAGGGGGCGCCGAACAGCTCGCGGGCGTGCTCGGCGGCCAGCGCCTCGACGGTGTCGACGTTCTGGCAGCCGGCGTAGAAGCGGTGGCCGACGGTGCCCTCGGCGTACTTGTCCGACAGCCAGTTGCCCATGGTCAGCAGCACCGCGGGCGAGGCGTAGTTCTCGCTGGCGATGAGCTTGAGCGAGGCGCGCTGGTCGGCCAGCTCGGCGCCGATCGCGTCGGCGACCCGCGGCTCGACCTCGGCGATGACCGACAGCGCGCTGCGGTAGGCGGTCGAGGCGGCGGTGGCGTCGAAGGCGGGGGTCACGTCGGTCATGGGAGGGCTCCTGCGCGGTCGGTGGTCGGCTCTGCCCAGGCGCCCGGCGGGGGAGGTGCAGGCCGCTCCCCGGTGGTGCCCCACCTCGATGCGCCAGTCACGGCCCGCTGCCGATCCTAGCCCGCGACGGCCCCGCGGCCGGGCTGCGTCCTAGGCTCGGACCGTGCCGTCCGACCAGATGCAGACGATGACACCGGCCGAGGTGGCCGACGTCCTGGGGGTCTCGCCCAACAAGGTCCGCCAGCTCGTGCGGGAGGGCAGGCTGCTGGCCGTGCCCGGCAGCGGCAACAGCCGCATCCCCGCGGACTTCCTGCAGGACGGCGCGGTGCTGCGGCACCTGCCCGGGCTGATCACCGTCCTGCGCGACGGCGGGTTCAGCGACGCCGAGGTGTTCGAGTGGCTCTTCCGCGCCGACGAGTCGCTGCCGGGGACGCCCGTCGAGGCGCTCCGCGGCGACCGGCACACCGAGGTCACCCGGCGCGCGCAGGCCCTGGCCTTCTGAGGACCAGGCATAGGAAGCTCTCCGCACGTATCGGCGACCGATACGTGCGGAGAGCTTCCTATGCCTGGCGGCGCCGCGTCCTGAGCCGCACGGCCTGGGCGCTCGCGAGCCGGCGGGCGAACACGCCGAGCCGGCGTGGTTTGGACACGGTCACCCGCCGGTCGAGCACCCGGTAGTCGGCGCGCTCGATCTCGGTGAGGATGCCGCCGTAGAGCGCGGTGGCCGCCCGTACGCAGTCGCGGGACTCCGGCGCGAGCATCGGCGTCCCGGGAGCGGCGTCGTCGTAGCGGCGGCGCACGATCGCGACCATCTCCTGCATCAGCGCCCGGAACCGGGCGTCGTACCGCTTGGCCTCGAGCTGCTCGCGGGTCACGCCGTGAGCGGCCATGACGTCGGCGGGCAGATAGACCCGGCCGCGGTCGGCGTCCTCGGCGACGTCGCGCAGGAAGTTGGTCAGCTGGAAGGCCTCGCCCAGCGCGATGGCGTGCGGGGCGGCCTCCTCGCGGGTCACCCCGGGCGCGGTGCCCAGGACGGGGAGCACCTGCAGGCCGATCACCGCCGCCGAGCCCCACATGTACCGGTCGAGCGCGGCGATGTCGGCGTAGCCGGTGACGGTGAGGTCGCTGGTCATCGCGGCGAGGAAGTCGACGAGGTGCTCGACCGGGATGGCGTACCGGCGGTAGGTGTGCACCGTGGCCAGCCGCACCGGGTCGTCGGACCAGCCGGCCTCCAGCTCGGCCAGCAGCGCCCGTGACCAGTCGGCGAGGGCGGCCTCGGGGTCGGCGCCGGGGTGGTCGACGAGGTCGTCGGCGGTCCGCGCGGCGGCGTAGAGCGCGTGGATCGCCGGACGGCGGTCGGCGGTGAGCAGCCGGGTGGCCAGGTGGTAGCTCTTCCCGTGCTCGGCGTTGACCGCCGCGCAGTACCGGTAGGCGGCGTCGAGCCGGGCCTGCCGCTCGGCCTGCGTGAGCGGCCGCTCGGTGGCGGTCATGCCCGCACCGGCCCGGTGATCCGCTCGGCGGCCAGCCGGCCGGAGATGACCACCATCGGGACGCCGACGCCCGGCTGCACCGACGAGCCGGCCAGCACCACGTTCTCCGGCCCGCGGCGGGGCAGCGTGGGCGTCCGGAACGGGCCGGTCTGCCCGAACGTGTGGGCCAGGGCGAACGGCGTGCCGGCGGCCATGCCCTGCCGGGCCCAGGTCAGCGGGGTGTCCACGTGCTCCACCTCGATCGCGTCGGTCAGTCCGGTCCAGCCGCGGGCCTCGAGCACGCCGAGCACCTCCTCGCGGTAGCGCGGGGTCAGCGCGTCCCAGTCGATGCCGGGGTTGCCGCCCGAGTGCGGGTCCAGGTTCGGCGCGGGCGCGACCACGCTGAGCACCTGCCCGCCGTCGGGGGCGAGCGAGCGGTCGGTGACCGAGGGCATGCTCACCAGCAGGCTGGGGTCGCTCATCGGCCGGCCGTCGCGGGTCAGCTCGTCGAACACCTCGCGCCAGGCGGCCCCGAAGCTGATGGTGTGGTGGGCCTGGCCGGGCAGCTCGCCGCGCACCCCGAGGTGCAGGGTGACGCAGGAGGGCGAGTACACCGGCCGGCGGCGGGAGAGGCCGGGCACCAGCCGCTCCGGGACGTCGGCGGTGACGACGACGGCGTCGGCGGGCAGCCGCTCACCGCCCGCGAGGCACACCCCGGTGACCCGCCGGCCCCGGACCTCGAGCTGCTCGACGGTCGCGCCGAACCGGAACACCACTCCGGCGTCCGTGGCCGCGGCGGCCATCGCCCGCGGCACCGCGCCGATCCCGCCCACCGGGTGCCAGACGCCGGCGCCGATGTCGAGCTGGGCGATGACCGCGTAGGCGGCGATGGCGCGGAACGGCGAGACCCCGGCGTAGAGGGCCTGGAAGCTGAACAGCCGCCGCAGCCGGTCGTCGTCGAAGAAGCGGGCCACGTGCGCCGACAGCCGGCCGAACCCGCCGCGCCGGACCAGCGCCCACAGCTGCGGGCCGAGCAGGTCCAGCGGGGTGTCGAGGTTGCGGTCGATGAAGGTGGTCAGCTGCAGCCGGTAGAGCTCGGCGAGGTCGGCGAGGTACCGGCGCAGCGCGGCGGCCTCGGCAGGGCCGGCCAGCGCCTCGACCTCCGCGGCGAACGCGTCGACGTCGGCGTGCACGTCCAGGTGCGAGCCGTCGGCGAACTGCGCCCGGTAGGTGGTCTCCAGCGGCACCAGGGTCAGCCGGTCCTCCAGCCGCTCCCCGACGGCGGCCAGCGTGTCGGCCACCAGCTCGGGTGCGGTGAACACCGACGGGCCGGTGTCGAGGACGTAGCCGTCGCGGGCGACGACGCCGGCCCGCCCGCCGGGCCCGTCGGCGCGCTCGACGACGGTCACCTCGCGGCCGGCGCCGCGCAGCCGCAGCGCCGTGGCCAGGCCCGCCAGGCCCGCGCCGATCACGACGACCCGGTCGGTCGCCCCGGGGACGGTGCGCACGCTCAGGCGGTCCGGGAGGTCGCGGCCACGGCGAGCGCGTCGAGCGCGGCGCGGGCCTCCTCGGCGATGGGCGCGTCGGCGATCGCGGCGCGGGCGGTGGCGGTGCGCTCGGTGATCCGCTCCTCCACCCGGGCCCGCGCGCCGGTGTCCTCGATGAGCCGGCGCAGCGCGTCGAGCTCGTCGGCACCGCAGTCGGGGTCGCCGAGGCACTCGCGCAGCAGTCGGAGCCCGGCCTCGTCGGCCTCCTCCTCGGCCAGCGCGATCAGCAGCGTCTGCTTGCCCTCGCGCAGGTCGTCGTCGGCGGACTTGCCGGTGACGGCGGGGTCGCCGAACACGCCGAGGACGTCGTCGCGGAGCTGGAACGCCTCGCCCAACGGCAGGCCGACCGCGGTGTAGACGTCGGCGGCGCGCGGGCCGGCGCCGGCGAGGGCCGCGCCGAGCTGCAGCGGGCGCTGCACGGTGTAGCCGGCGCTCTTGTAGCGGGCGACGGTGAGCGCGCCCTGGGCGCCGGGCAGCCCGCCGGCGGCGCGCAGCAGGTCGAGGTACTGCCCGGCGGTGACCTCGGTGCGCATGGTGTCCCACACCGAGCGGGCGCGGGCCAGGGCCGGGCCGGAGATGCCCGAGCGGCGCAGCAGCTCGTCGGACCAGACCAGCGCGAGGTCGCCGACGAGGATCGCCGCGCCCACGCCGAAGGCGTCGCCGTCCCCGGCCAGGCCGCCGTCGCCGTGGCGGGCGGCGAAGCCGACGTGCGTGGCCGGGCGGCCGCGGCGGGTGAGCGCGCCGTCCATGACGTCGTCGTGGACCAGGGCGCTGACGTGCACGAACTCCAGGGCGGCGACGGCGCGCAGCACCGCGGCGTCGTCCTCGGCCGGGCCGGTGACGTCCTCGGCCACCCCGCGCCAGCCCCAGTAGGCGAAGGCCGGGCGCAGCCGCTTGCCGCCGTCGGCCAGCGCGCACACCTCGTCGACGACGGGGGTGAGGGAGGGGTCCATCCCGGCCAGCGTGGCCCGCTGCTCCTCGAGGAAACCGGTGAGCGCGGCCGACACCGCGCCCCGGATGCGGCCCAGGTCGGCGGCTGCCAGGGAGGGCGGCAGCGGCCGGACCACGGATCCTCGTTGCTCCGCCGCGCCGGTGATCACGCGACCAGTATCGCCCCACCGAGTCGCGCGCGTCCTGTTCGGGTGGTCGCTCACGGGACCTCCTGCCGCTTCCGTACCGGTACCGATCTCCTTCGCCCCGGACCGCGCGGACGGATGCAGGAGGCCCGACGGGGACGCCCGTACCCTCGGACCCCGTGACCGCCAGCGTCCGCGAGCTGCTCGCGACCTCCCGGCCGACCTGGTCGTTCGAGTTCTTCCCCGCGAAGACCCCCGAGGGCGAGGCCCAGCTGTGGACGGCGCTGCGCCGGCTGGAGCCGCTGCGGCCCTCGTTCGTCTCGGTGACCTACGGCGCCGGCGGCTCCACCCGGGAGGGCACCGTCGCGGTCACCGAGCGGATCGCCGCGGAGACCACGATGACCCCGCTGGCGCACCTGACCGCCGTCGGCCACTCCGTCACCGAGCTGCGCCACGTGGTCAGCCGGCTGGCCGCCGCCGGCGTGCACGACCTGCTGGCGCTGCGCGGCGACCCGCCGGGCCGCGACCCGCAGGCCGAGTGGGTCAAGCACCCGGAGGGCCTGCAGTACGCCGCCGAGCTGGTGGAGCTGATCCGGTCGATGGGCGACTTCTCGGTCGGCGTGGCCGCCTTCCCCGAGCGGCACCCGCGCTCCCCGGACTTCGACACCGACGTCGAGATGTTCGTGCGCAAGTGCCGGGCCGGTGCGGACTTCGCCATCACGCAGATGTTCTTCCGCGTCGAGGACTACCTGCGGCTGCGCGACCGGGTGGCCGCCACCGGCTGCGAGGTGCCGATCATCGCCGGGGTGATGCCGGTGACCAACGCCCGGCAGATCACCCGGATCGTGCAGCTGTCGGGCCAGGCTTTCCCCGAGGACCTCGCCGCCCGCTTCGCCGAGCTCGACGGCGACCGGCCCGAGGACCGGGCGGCGGTGCGCGCCTACGGCGTCGAGGTGGCGACGGCGATGTGCCGGCGGCTGCTGGACGAGGGCGTGCCCGGCATCCACTTCATCACCATGAACCGGTCGACGGCGACGCGTGAGGTGTACGCCAACCTCACCGACCCGCGGACCGGCACCTCGGTGCCCTCGCCGCTGGCCGCCACCCCCTGACACCGGTCCCTAGACCGGCACCCGGTTGCCGGGCGCGAGCAGCTCCGCGGTCATCCGCGCGGCCCGTCGCAGGGCCACCCGCTCGGCCATGTACCCGCCGACCACGCCGATGACGGGCAGCTGCGCGAGGGCCCGCGCGCCGATCCGGCCCTTGGGCCGGGCGTCGAGCGCCTCGTCGATGCGGGACAGCAGCCGGGCGGCCCGCCAGATGGTGCGGATCGCCCCGGCGAGCCCCGCCCGCTCCTCGCGGGCGCCGAGCGCGGCCTCGGTGTAGGCGCCGCGCACCCGCTCCAGCAACGGGCGCACCCGGTCGGGGGGCAGGTCGCGGGCCAGCAGCACCCGCGAGAGCAGCGACACCCGCTCGGCGGGGTCGGTCACCCCGTGCTCGCCCGCGACGCCGAGCACCACCAGCGACTGGACCGCCGTGCCGACGGTGTTCTGGAGCGGCAGCAGGTCGGCCAGCCGCCCGGCCAGCCGGGGCAGCCCGCCGGCCGCGGCGGCCACCATCGACGCGCGGTCGGCCCACCACGCGTCGCGCTCGGCCACCGGCGACCCGGGCGGGCGGCCCAGCCGCTGCACGAGGGGCGCGGTCAGCCGGTCGACCCGGCGCAGGACGTCGACGACGACGGCGTCGCTGAGGGGAGGGGCCATGGGGTGGAGGTACCCCTGACCGCGGTCGCTCCATGCGCGCCCGCTCCCTGCGCCGACCGACGTCGCACCGGAGGGCTGGCCCGGCGCTCGTACCGTGGCGCGCATGTCGGGGTACGGGCGCGCCCGCCGGTGGGGGGTGCTCGCCGCGCTGCTCACGGTCCTGGGCGCGCTGCCCGCCGTCGTCGCCGCACTGCCGGCCGAGGACTCCGACGTCCCCGCGGCCGACCTGCGCGACGCCGTCCTGGCCAGCGCCGACGTGGGGTTCTCCGGCTACGCGGTCTCGGCCGGCGGGCTGACCCTGCCGGTGAGCGACCAGCTGCCGGCGGTGGCCGACCTGCTCAGCGACCGCGTCCAGCTGCGCGTGTGGTGGCGCGGTGAGGACGAGCACCGGGTCGACGTCGTCACCGCCGCGGGGGAGACCGGCGTGCACGTCGGCCCGGCCGGCACCTGGACGTGGGAGTACGAGTCGTCCACCGCCGAGCGCACCGGACCGGCGCCGCTCGCGCTGCCCGCACCGCCGGACCTGGTCCCCGCCGCCCTCGGCCGGCGGCTGCTGTCGGAGGCCGCCGACGACGAGCTGTCGCGCACCGGGGCGCGCCGGGTGGCCGGCCGCGACGCGCTGGGCCTGCGGCTGGTCCCGGCTGCGGCCGCCGCGTCGGTGGCCCGGGTCGACGTCTGGGCCGACGCGGCCACCGGCCTGCCGCTGGCCGTGGAGGTGGTGGCCGACGGCGCCGACGCCCCCGCCCTCCACACCCGCTTCCTCGACCTCGACCTCACCGAGCCCCCGGCCCGGGTCGTCGCCTTCGCCCCGCCGCCGGGCGCCCGCGTCCGCGACGGGCAGGACGCCGGCGGGCTGCTGGCCGAGGCCGGGCGCCGGCTCGCCGAGGTGGCGCTGCCCGCGGAGCTGGCCGGCCTGCCGCGGCGGGCGCTCGAGGGCGCGCCGTCGTCGGTCGCGGTGTACGGCCGCGGCGTCACGCTGCTCGCCGTCGCCCCGGTCCCCGCCCGGCTGGCCGGCGAGCTGCAGGCGGCCGTGCGCGCCAGCCCCGACGCCGTCGTGGACCGCCGGGGCGCTCGGGTGGCCGCCGGGCCGCTGGGGCTGATGCTGGTGGAGCGGCCCGGCTCCGGCACGTACGTCCTGACCGGGACGGTGACGCCCGACGCGCTCGCCGAGGCCGCCGGGCAGGTCCCCGGCGGAGCGCCGTGACCGCGGTGATCCGCACCCGCGGGCTGGTGAAGCAGTTCGGCCGGGTGCGCGCCGTCGACGGGATCGACCTCGACGTCCGCGCCGGCGACGTCTACGGCTTCCTCGGCGCCAACGGCTCGGGCAAGACGACGACGGTGCGGATGCTGCTCGGGCTGGTGCTGCCCACCCGCGGCGAGGTCGAGCTGCTCGGCGGCCGCATGCCGCGCGCGGGCCGGCGGGTGCTGCCGCGCGTGGGCGCGCTCGTCGAGGGCCCGGCCCACCACCGGCACCTGTCCGGCGCGGCCAACCTGGCGCTGCTCGACGCCGCCGGCCCGGGCGGCCCGCGCCGCACGCGGAGGCGGCGGATCGCCGAGGTGCTCGACCAGGTGGGCCTCGGCGGGGTCGGACGGCGCAAGGTCGGCGCGTACTCCCTCGGCATGCGCCAGCGCCTGGGCCTGGCGGGGGCGCTGCTGCGGCGGCCGGAGCTGCTGGTCCTCGACGAGCCCACCAACGGGCTCGACCCGCAGGGCATCCACGAGGTCCGGCAGCTGCTGCTCGAGCTGCACCGGGGCGGGACGACCGTGTTCCTCTCCAGCCACCTGCTCGCCGAGGTGGAGCTGCTGTGCAGCCGGGTGGGCGTGCTCGACCGCGGCCGCCTGGTGCTGCAGGAGGAGCTGGCGCGGTTGACCGCACCCACCGGCGCCACCGTCGTCGACACCCCGGCGCCCGAGCGGGTGCGCGCGGTGCTCGACGGCCGGGTGCTGCACGCCGAGGGCGGGCGGCTGGTCGTGCGCGGGTCCGACCCGGCCGAGGTCAACGCGCTGCTGGTGGGCGCCGGCGTGCCGGTGACCGGCCTGGCGCTGCAGCGCCCCACGCTCGAGGAGGTCGTGCTCGCCGCCGCGGGCAGCAGCGCCGACCGGGTGGACCGGCCGTGATCGGGGTCGAGCTGGCGAAGACGTTCCGCCGGCCGCGGACCTGGACGACGATCGCCCTGCTCAACGCACTGCCGGTGCTCGTGGCGGTGCTGCTGCGGGTCACCGACCTCGCCCCGCGGCCGGGGGAGGGGCCGCCGTTCCTGTCCGCCGTGCTGACCAACGGGGCGCTGTTCCCGCTGGCGGCGCTGGCCATCGTGCTGCCGCTGTTCCTGCCGATCGCGGTCGCGGTGGTCAGCGGGGACGCCGTCGCCGGCGAGGCGCAGGCAGGCACGCTGCGCTACCTGCTCGTCCGCCCGGCCGGCCGCACCCGGCTGCTGGTGGCCAAGCTCGTCGCGGTGATGGCCTTCGTGGTCGTCGCCGTCGTGGTGGTGGCCGCGGTCGGCTACGTCGTCGGCACCCTGCTGTTCGACGCACGGCCCGCGGCCGGGACGTCGGTGTCGGGGACGTCGCTGACCACCCGGGAGCTGGCCGGCCGGACGCTGATGGCCGTCGGCTACGTCGCCGTCTCCATGCTCGGCGTCGCCGCGTTCGGGCTGTTCTTCTCCACGCTGACCGACTCGCCGCTGGCCGCCGCGCTCGGGGCGCTGGCGGTGCTGGTCACGTCGTCACTGCTGTTCACCCTCGACGCCGCCTCGCCGATCGCGCCCTACCTGCCCACGCGCTACTGGCTGGCCTTCGTCGACCTGTTCCGCGACCCGGTGCTGTGGCGCGACGTCGTCCGCGGGCTGGCGCTGCAGGGGGTCTACGTCGGCGTGCTGCTGACCGCGGCGTGGGCCAACTTCACCACCAAGGACGTCACGAGCTGAGGCCCGCCGCGGCCAGCCCCGCCCGGACCTCGGGGACCTCGGCGTCACCGGCCGGCACCTGCGGCAGCCGCACCGCCGCGGACGGCAGCCGCCCGAGCAGTGCCAGCGCCAGCTTCGAGCGCAGCGCCCCGTTGCCCGTGCCGCACACCAGGTCCACCACCGGGAGCACGTCCAGGAACGTCTTCCGGGCGGCGGCGAGGTCGCCGGCCTCGGCCAGCGCGACGACCTCCGCCAGGCGGTCGCCCACCAGGTGGCCGCTCGTGCTGACCGGCCCGACGGCGCCCACGGCGAGGAAGGGCAGCAGCAGGTGGTCGTCCCCGCAGTACCAGGCCAGCCCCGTGTCGGCGACCAGCCGGGTGGCGGCCGCGACGTCGCCGGTGGCGTCCTTGACCGCCACCACCCGTGGGTGGCCGGCCAGCCGGTGGTAGGAGCCGGCGGTCAGCCGCACGCCGCTGCGGGCTGGGACGTCGTAGAGGGCCACCGGCAGGTCGGTGGCGTCGGCGACCGCCGTCAGGTGCGCGACCACGCCGTCCTGCGAGGGGCGGGAGTAGTAGGGCGTGACCGCCAGCAGCCCGGTGGCCCCGGCGTCGGCGGCCTGCCGGGCCATCGCCACGGCGTGCCGGGTGTCGTTGGACCCGGCGCCGGCCAGCACGGCGGCGCGGCTCCCGACCGCGTCGGCGACCAGGCGCACCAGGTCGGCCTTCTCCCGGTCGGACGTCGTGGGCGCCTCACCGGTGGTGCCGTTGACCACCAGGCCGTCGTGCCCGCGGTCGACGAGCTCGACGGCGAGGCGGGCGGCGGCGTCGAGGTCGACGGCGCCGTCGTCGGTCATCGGCGTGACCATCGCGGTCAGCAGGGCACCGAAGGGGCGGCGGGGGTCGGTCGAGGGCACGGCCGGCAACCTAGCGAGCCGGGCGCGCGGCGCCGTCCTGCCTCACCGGAGCGCGTCCTCCCTCACCGCAGCGCGTCCTCCCGCGCCGCAGCGCGTCCTCCCGCACGTCCCACCGTGGGGGAGGACGCCGCACGATCAGGTCACCTGATCGTGGACGCGTACGCCGGACCGCCCTCAGCCGCCGAGGCGGGCGCAGTCGGCGGGGCCCAGCGGCACCGGGTCGCCGGCCGCCAGCTCGGCCACGACCATCGCCTGCACGAGCGGGTCGCGCGGCAGGTCGCCGTGCCCGACCTGCGCGCCGGCGCACACCGACTGCACCTCCAGCTCCACGGCACCCTCGAGCCGGGCGGACTCGGGCGGGGTGACGGTCTCGTCCTGCGCGGTCCAGATCGACACCCAGGTCGCCCCGTCAGGCGTCTCGTCGCCGGCGTTGAGCGCCGCGAGCAGCTCGCTGTCGGTGGCCAGCTGCCGGCACGCCTCGGGGCACTGACCGGGGGCGAGGGTGACGGCGAGATCGGCGAGCGTGGTGCCGTGGTGCGGCGAGCCGAGGGTGACCACCCGCCGGGCGACGTCGGCGCCGCCGTCCGCGACCCACAGCCGGGCGACCACCCCTCCGGCGGAGTAGCCGACGACGTCGACGCTGTCCGCGCCGGTGCGGTCGAGCGCCGCGCCGGCGGCCTGGTCCAGCGTGTCGGCCGCGGCGGCCAGGTCGCCGGTGCCGTTGCCGGGCAGCGCGACGACGGTGGCGTCGCGGCCCTCCGCGGTCAGCCGGTCGGCCAGCGACGCCAGCGCGCCGGTGCCGCCGCCGTAGCCGGGGACCAGCAGCACCGGACCCGGCTCCTCCTGCGACACGGGGGCGGCCGGCGCGGCGTCGCCGGTCCGGCCGGTGAGGACGAGCACCGTCGCGGCCACGGCGGCCGCGACGACGAGCGCGAGCAGGACCAGCAGCAGGCGGCGGCGGGCGGGGGCGAGGCCGGCGAGCACGGGGTCCACTGTCCCCGGTCCCGCCGGGCGGCGGCGGGGCTGGGAGACACTGCGCGCGTGCTGAGCCGCGACGAGTACCTCGCCGAGTGGTCGCGCTGGCACGGTGGCACCGACCCCGCGTCCAGCCGGCTGGTCCGCGGCTGGCTGACGCTGGCCTACACGCTGGCCCGGGCGGTGTCGTGGCTGCCGCCGCTCGCCGCGACCGCGCTCGGGCTGCTGGTGGCGCTGGCGGCGGTCGGCCCGGCGCTGGCCGGCGGGGCGTGGCTGGTCGCCGCGGGTCTGCTGGTCGGGCTCTCGGGCCTGCTCGACTCCCTCGACGGGGCGCTGGCGCTGGCCGGCGGCCGGGCCTCGCGCCGCGGCTACGTGCTCGACTCCGCCGTCGACCGGCTCACCGAGGCCGGGTACGCGGGAGCGCTGTGGGCCGCCGGGGCGCCGGGGTGGCTGGCCGCCGGCTTCGGCGCGCTGTGCTGGCTGCCCGACTACCTGCGCGCCCGGGCCGGGCAGGCCGGCGTCGCCGAGACCGGCGCCATCTCGGTGTGGGAGCGGCCGACCCGGGTGGCCATGACCGGCTTCACCGTGGGCGGAGCCGGGATCGTCGCCGTGACCGGCCTGGACCACCTCGCCGGGGTGGCCGACGGACCCACGCTCGTGGTCACCGCCGGGACGGCCGTCGGCTGCCTGCTCGGGCTGGTGGGCACCGCCCAGCTGGGCGTCTCGCTGCGCCGGGCGCTGGCGGACTGAGGACGCCGGGGCGCGCGGGCGGCCCCGGTGCCTCTTAGGGTTGCGCTGCCCGCCGTCGGCCCGTCCTCCCCGGGAGCCCCCGTGCCCGTCCTCGTCACCGGCTCCATCGCCACCGACCACCTGATGACGTTCCCCGGCCGGTTCACCGAACAGTTCGTCGAGGGCCAGCTGGAGAACGTCTCGCTGTCGTTCCTCGTCGACGACCTCATCCAGCACCGCGGTGGCGCCGGCGCCAACATGGCCTACGGCCTGGGCCTGCTCGGTCTGGAACCGGTGCTGGTCGGGTCGGTGGGCAGCGACTTCACCGACTACGACGCCTGGCTCACCCGGCACGGCGTGGACACCCGCGACGTGCGGTGGTCCGAGCTCAAGCACACCGCCCGGTTCGTGTGCACCACCGACGCGGTCAACAACCAGATCGCGTCGTTCTACTCGGGGGCGATGAGCGAGGCGGGGGAGATCGAGCTCGGACCGGTCTGCGCCCGGGTGGGCACCCCCGACCTCGTCGTCGTCGGGCCCAACGACCCGACGGCGATGGTGCGCCACACCCGCGAGTGCCGCGAGCGCGGTCACGCCTTCGCCGCCGACCCCAGCCAGCAGCTGGCCTGGGCCGACGGCGAGATGATCCGCGAGCTGGTCGACGGCGCCGAGCTGCTGTTCACCAACGAGTACGAGTCGGCGCTGCTCATGCAGAAGACCGGGTGGGACGCCGCAGAGGTCCTCGCCCGCGTCGGCACCTGGGTCACCACCCGCGCCGCGCAGGGCGTGCTGGTCCGCCGGCAGGGCGAGGACCCGATCGAGGTCATCGCCGTCCCCGAGACCAAGCCGGTCGAGCCCACCGGCGGCGGGGACGCGCTGCGCGCCGGGTTCATCGCCGGCCGCATGTGGGGGCTGGGCCTCGAGCGGGCCACCCAGCTCGGCTCGGCGGTGGCCACCGAGGCCGTCGAGGTGGTCGGCACCCAGGAGTACGAGCTGCGCCGCGGGCCCTTCCTCGAGCGGTTCGCGGCCGCCTTCGGTGACAAGGCCGCCGCCGAGGTGGCCGAGCACCTGCCGTGACCCCGCGGTCCCATCGGACCGCACCGCGACGCCCGTCCGGCGTCCTCCCTCACCGCAGCGCCTCCTCCCTCACGTCCCACCGCGAGGGAGGAGGCGCCACGATCAGGTCACCTGATCCCCGGCGGTCAGCTCTCGCGGACGCGCTCGCCGATGGAGGGGTCCTCGGCCCACGTCGTGTAGGGGATCCGCGGGATGGTCCGGACCTCCCCGACGGTGCACCACTCGTTCCCGCCGAGGCGGGCCAGCGGGCGCAGGTGCTCGATCCGCGGCCGGCCGTCGCGGACGGCGTCGGAGACGACGCTGACCCACTCGACCCGCCCGAAGACGACGGTGCTGTCGCCCAGCCGCAGCGTCGAGTGCAGCGTGCACTCGACGCTCACCGGCGACTGCGCCACCCGCATCGCGCCGACCTTCTCGCTGGGCTCCAGGCGGATGCCGGCGGCCTCGGCCTCGCTCTGGTCGGGCGGGAAGTCGGTGCCGGTGGCGTTGGCCTGCTCGAACAGCTCCTCGGGCACCAGGTTGACGGTGAACTCGCCGGTGGCCTCGACGTTGGTGAGCGAGTCCTTGCGGCCCACCGAGGTGAACTGCACGATCGGCGGCTCCACGCAGGCCACCGTGTAGAAGGAGTGCGGCGCCAGGTTGTGCACCCCCTCGGCCGAGCGGGTCAGCACCCACGCGATCGGCCGCGGCACGACGATCGAGTTCACCACCCGGTAGAAGTCGCGCGGGCGCATCCCCGCCGGGTCGAAGGACGTGCGCGGGCGGCCGGTCTCGGCTGAGGTCACGCCCCATCCTCGCCCGGGTTCAGCCGACCGCGCGTCCGCGCCAGGTCAGCGTGCCCCGCCGGTGCCCGGCCACCGACCGGGCCAGCAGCACGTCGAGGGCCAGCAGCGACACCGGGTGGGCCAGCGCGTCGGGCCACACCCGCCCGCCGGTGACCGCGGCGCTCACCGCCCGGCCGGCCACCCCCGCCGCCCAGCCGAGCAGCCCCGCCCGCGAGCCGCGCAGGGCGGCCAGCGGCGGGACGACGCCGACCGCCGTGAGCACCGCCGCCGCGGTCAGCGACGCCGCCGGCGAGCCGGCGACCGACGCCCACAGCGACTTGCCGTAGCCCTCGCGCATCGCCGCCCAGCCGTCGTACATGCGGCACTCGGCCAGCGCGGCGCCGGCCGCCGGGACCGCCCGCCCGCCCGACCGCTTGACCGCCCGGGCCAGGGCGACGTCCTCGACCACCTCGTCGCGCACCGCCGCGTGCCCGCGGGCGCGCAGGTAGCCACGCCGGGTGAGGGCGAGGAACTGGCCGTTGGCGGCGGTCAGCGACGGCCGGCGGGAGCGCTCGGCGGCCCGCAGCGGCAGCGTGGTCAGCCACAGCCACGGCGAGAGGGGCTGCACCAGCCGCTCGGCCGCGGTGCCGGTCACCGGCCGCGGCCACGGGGAGACCAGGTCGAGCCCGTGCGCGTCGAGCAGCGCGACGGCGGCGGCGACGGCGTCGGGCGCGAGCCGCACGTCGGCGTCGACGAAGACGAGGTACCCGTCGTCGGCCGCGCTCTGCGCCCCCACCCAGCAGGCGTGCGGCTTGCCCAGCCAGCCCTCCGGCGGGGGCGGCGCCGTGAGCAGCCGCACCCGCGGGTCGGCGATCCCGCGGACGACGCCGGCGGTGCCGTCGGTGGAGCCGTCGTCGACCACCACGACCCGCAGGTCGGCCACGCCGCGCGAGGCCAGCACCGCGGCGAGGCAGCCGCGCACCTGGGCCTCCTCGTCGCGGACGGGGACGACGACGGTGACCGGCCGGGTCACCGTCGGGGGGGACGGCGGCGGGCGGCGCAGCAGGAGGGCGTTGACCCCGGCGTGCACGGCGCCGGCGACGGCCAGGCCGGACAGCACGCGGACGGCCGCGCCGCTCACCGCCGGCGGGCCTGCAGCGCGAGCACCGCCAGCACGAGCACCGACAGCACCGCTCCCCACGCCGCCGAGCCGGGCAGGTCCAGCCACAGCGCGTGCGCCAGCGCCCCGCCGGGGACCATCCAGGCGATCACCAGCAGCGGCGCGGCGACGGCCGGCGTCCCGCCGGGCACCGTGGTGCGGGCGACGGCGAGCTCCAGCAGCGCCATGAGCACCAGCCCGGCGAGCAGCCAGCCGGCCAGGTTGGTCAGCGGCACGGTGTCGATGCCGGGCAGCCCGGGGGAGGGGTGCGCCCAGGTCCAGTAGCCGGCCTGCACCAGCTGCGGGTCGAGGACGACGTCCCAGCCGGCGAACACCGCCGCGGCGACGGCGACCCGCGCGGCCGGCCGGCGTGCGTCCCGCACCCGGCGGGTGAGCAGGTCGGCCAGCACCCGGCTCGGCCAGGCCATCATCAGCCAGGCCAGCGGGACGAGGAACGGGACGCCGAGCAGGGTCGGGCCGAGCACGTCGCTGTAGGTGTACTCGCCGTAGGGGTACCCGGTGGCCAGCCCGACCGACTCGAACGCCACCGAGGTGAGCACCACCAGGGCGAGCACCGCGGCGCCGGTGCGGGCGCCGTGGGCGACGGTCGCGGCGGTGACCGAGACCCCCGACCCGAGCAGCACGATCGTCCAGGACACCGCGTCGCGGGCCCCGCCGTCGGTGAGCGGGTAGGCGATCGCGGCGAGGACCAGCAGCACGGCGAGGACCAGCGGCACCCGCGCCGGTGCGGGCGCCCGCCGCAGCGCCGTCGTCGCCGCGCTCACCGGGCCGCCCGCCGCAGCCGCCCGGCCGCGTCCTGGACGCGGGTGCGCGCGCGGGCCAGCGGGCGGCGGTCGGCGAGCACCGCGCGCGCCGCCGTCCGCCCGGAGTTGCCCGACACCCCGCCGCCGGGGTGGGTGGAGGCGCCGGCCAGGTAGAGCCCGTCGAGGCCGGGCACTCGGTAGCCCGACAGCGCCGGCGTCGGCCGGAAGGCGAACATGCTGGCCAGCCCCATCTCCACGTGCATCACGTTGCCGCGCAGCAGCGACAGTTCCCGCTCGAGCAGGAGCGGCGTCTGGACGTGGACCTGCTGCACCGAGGCGGCGAAGCCGGGCGCGAACCGGTCGACGGCCGCCACCAGCCGCTGTGCCTCGGCGTCGGCGAGGGCGTCCCAGTCGCCGCCGTCGGCGAGGTCGTAGGGGTACCACTGCCCCCACACGGTGACCACGTGCCGCCCGGGCGGGGCGAGGGTGTCGTCGCTCGCGGTGAAGGACATCGCCAGCGGCACCGGCTCGCGCGGCAGCCGGCCGGCCAGCCAGTCGCCGTGCGCGGCGGCCAGCTGCGCCCGGTCGGTGCACAGCAGCTGCAGGCCCTGCGCCGACACCGCGGGGTCGACGCCGGGGTAGACCGGCAGTGCGTCGGTGAGGCAGCGCAGCACCAGCCCGAAGCCGTTGCCCACCGGCGGGGCGGCGCCGGCCAGCGCGGGCGGGGCGTGCTCGCCGGCGAGGTCGCGGGTGGCCAGGACGTGGCAGGCGGCGACGACCACCGGGGCCGCGACCCGCCGTCCCGAGACGGTCTCGACGCCGGTGACCCGGCCGGCGTCGACGAGCAGCCGCGCGGCGCCGTCGCCGAGGACGACCCGCCCGCCGTCGGACTCCAGGCGGCGGCGCAGCGCCTCGGTGAGCCCGCCGGAGCCGCCCACCGGGTGGCCCGGCGGGGTGTCGTGCAGCAGCGCCACCCACGCGACCATCGCCGCGGTGCCCGGCTCGGACATCGGCGGTCCGGACTGGGCGCCGAACCAGGCCAGCGCGGCCTTGAGCCGCTCGCTGGTGAACCAGCGGTCGAGCAGCGCGTCGCCGGAGCCGAGGAAGTCGACGGCGAGGTCGCCGCCGGGGGTGCGCGGGGCGTCGCCGGTGGGGGCGCCCAGCGGCCAGAAGGCGCGGGCCAGGCCCAGCGGGGTGGGCCGGCGGCCGAAGGAGTCGACGACGGCGCGGCTGCGCGGCCCCCAGACGCCGACGAACCGGCGGTAGGCGGCCGCGTCGGCCTCGCCGCAGGCGGCGGCGATCGAGGCGCAGGTGGCGTCGAGGTCGACGGAGAAGACCAGCGGGCGGCCGTCGGGACCGGGGTCACCGGGGACCGGGGCGGGCGCGAAGCCCCACGGGTCGCAGTCGAGGTAGCGCAGCCCGTGGGCGGCCAGGTCGAGCTCCTCGACGACGCCGCTGTGCCGGACGATCACGTGCGCGCTCGAGCCGCGGTCGACGCGGACGCCGGGCCAGCGCTCGACGGTGGACACCGCTCCGCCGAGGACCTCGTCGCGCTCGACCACCTCGACGGTCAGCCCTGCGCGGGCCAGGTAGCAGGCCGCGACCAGGCCGTTGTGGCCGGCGCCGACGACGACGGCGTCGGCGGTGGAGTCGGCGGGCACGCTCAGGTGCCGCTGCCCGGGACCGGCCGCAGGGGCAGCCGGGCGCCGAGGATGGCGAAGGGCCGGGTGTCGCCGGGGAAGTGGTGACCGCGGGCGAGGTCGACGAAGCCGTCGGCGTGGTACAGCCGGAAGGCCTTCGTGTCGGCGTCGGGCGTGGACAGCAGCGCGACCGGGGCGTCGACGCCCTCGACCAGCGCGTGCAGCAGCCGCCGGCCCAGGCCGCGGCTCTGCGCGTCGGGGTGCACGTGCAGCTCGCACACCTCGAAGGCGCCGGGCAGCCACCGCTTGGCGGTGCGCCGGTCCAGGGCCGCGCGCACCTGGTCGTGCCACCACTGGCCAGGGGCGACGAGGTAGCCGTAGCCGAACCCGGCCAGCCGCTCGCCGTCCGGGCCGGGGGCGAAGGCGCCGACGGCGCGGAAGCCGGGGCGCTCGGTGTGCTGGATCGCGTAGCCGTAGCGGCCGGCCACCACCGAGGCGTCGTAGCCCATGGCCGCGCCGTAGATGGCCAGCGCCTCGTGCATGTGGTCGCGCAGCCAGCCGGCGGGCAGCTCGGTCACCCGCGCCGCGGGCGTCGTGCCGGTCACGGTCTCTCCTCGCTCACTGACCCGCGGTGGCGGGGTCGGGGACGGCGGCTCCGGGGACCGCGCCCGGCGGGCCGTCACCCACCTCGGCGGGGGTGCCCTCGGTCAGCCGCAGCAGCTCGTCGTAGGTGGTGGGGAAGACGGCCGACGGGTGGCCGGCGGCGGCCCAGACCTGCTCGTACCGGGCCAGCTCGACGTCGACCAGGGTGCCGATGGGCGCGGGGTGGCCGACCGGGGCGACCCCGCCGATGGGCTGGCCGGTGTGCTCGCGGACGAAGTCGGCCGGGGCGCGCCGCACGCCCGGGACGCCGAGCAGCGCGGCCACCCGGCCGGTGTCGACCCGGTGCGCGCCGCTGGTGAGCACCAGCAGCGGCTGCCCGCCGGCGTCGAAGACGAGGCTGTTGGCGATCGCGCCGACCGGGACGCCGAGCCCGGCGGCGGCCTCGGCGGCCGTGCGCGCGCCGGACGGGATGCCCCTGACCTCCCCCTGCACGCCGGCCGCGGCGAGCAGCTCGGCGATGGCGGCCACCCGGGGGTGGTCGGGTCGGCTCATGCGCCGATCCTGCCACCGCATCCGGTCCGGCGCTGTGGCTGTGGACGTCACCTGTCCGGGAGCGCACCGTGGTCGCCCGATCGCCCGTCGTAACCGACGCGGACAACCGGGTCGGGGGTCCTGGCCTCCCGTGGGGCACGTCCTGACGATGGTCCGGTGACCTCGGGTAGCCACTCCGAGACAGATCGCGACGGGCTGTTGGACGAGGCCTCCCGCGCAATGGTGGGGCGCGACGGTGAGCTGCGTGCGCTGGCCGGCGCCCTGCAGGCGGCGGCGAACGGCGTCGGCCGGCTGGTGGTGGTGCAGGGCGACGCCGGAGTCGGCAAGACCTGCCTCGTCGAGGCGGTCACGGCCCTCGCCCGGGAGCAGGGCTCGCGGGTGCTGCGGGCGCGCGGCGGCATCCTCGAGGAGGACGTGTCCTTCGGGATCGTGCGGCAGCTGTTCGAGCGGCCTGTGGCGGCGATGTTCCCTGCCGAGCGTGAGGAGGTCTTCGCTGGAGCCGCCCGGCTGGCCCGGCCGTTGGTGGACGGAAGCCAGGCTCCGGAGGCGCCTGCCGCAGACGCTCACGGGCTCCTCCACGGCCTCTACTGGCTGACCGCCAACCTGTGTGGACGGGGGCCCGTCCTCCTGGTCGTCGACGACGCACACTGGGTCGACGCACCGTCGAACCGGTGGCTGGGCTACTTCGTCCGACGACTCGAGGGCCTGCCGGTTGCCGTCGTGCTCGCGCAGCGCCCGGTGCGGACACCGGCCTGGGACCCGGATGCCGTCCGCCTGGACCTGGTCGGACTGGACGCGGTGTCTGTCGGGACGCTCGTGCACGACGTGCTGGGGGAGCGGGCGACGCCCGAGGTGGTCGAGGCGTGCGTGGCGCAGACCGGTGGCAACCCGTTCCTGCTGCACGAGCTGCTGCGAGCGCTGCCGGCGGGCCGGGTGGACGTCCTGGCCGTCCGTCGGTGCGGCCCGGCGAGGCTGGGGGAGGCGCTCGCGGCCCGGACGGCGGCGGCAGGGCAGGCCGCCATGGCGCTCGCCGACGCTGTGGCGGTGCTCGGCGACGGAGTCGAGCTGCGCCTGGCCGCCCGGCTCGCCGGCCTGGAAGTGCGCGCGGCCGAGCTCGCCGCCGACGCGCTGGGGCAGGTCGGCGTGCTCGCGCGGGGACGACCCCTTGCCTTCGCCCACGCCATCGTCCCGCAGGCGCTCCACCAGCGGCGTCCGGCCGGCGAGCGGGCCCTCGCCCATGCGGCGGCCGCTCGCCTCCTGGCCCGGGCGGGCGCCGCGGACGAGCAGGTGGCCGCCCAGCTGCTGCGGACCGAGCCGGCGGGGAGCGGCTGGGTGGTGGAGCGGCTGCGGGCGGCGGCACGCCGGGCGCTGGAGCACGGCGCCCCGGACAGCGCCGTCACGTACCTGCGCCGTGCGCTGAGGGAGCCCCCGCGCCAGAGGGACGAGGTGCTGCTGGAGCTCGGCCGGGCCGAGGCGCGTGTCCTCTCCCCCGACGCACAGCTCCACCTGCGAGCCGCCATCGCCGGTGCGCGGGACCCGGAGCGTCGCGCGACCGCCGCGCTCGAGCTGGCCCGGCTCCTGCTGGCGTCGGGCCGACCCTCCGCGGCGGCCGACATCCTCGACCGTGCGATCGGCGGGCTCGGACCTGTCCGCGCCGAGCTCGTGCTGACGCTCGAGTGCGAGCGGATGGCCGCCGCGCTGGGATCGGTGTCCCGGGGGGCCGGAGCCGTGGAGCGCCTGGAGTCGGCGTGCGCGCGACTGCCGGCGGTCGGTGCGTCCCTCGGCCGTCTGGTGATGGCACAGCGGGCGATGGGCAGGGTGATCGTGGGCGAGGACCGGGGCGCGGCACTGGCGCTGGCGCGGGGTGCCCTGTCCGGCGGACTGCTGCTCGCCGAGTGGGGGTGTGAGTCGCTGAGCTACTACTTCGCCTGCGGGGCGCTCGTCGGCTGTGGCGAGATGGCGGAGGGCAGCGCGGCCCTGGGCGCCGCCGTGGAGGAGGCGCAGCGGGGGGCCTCCCGGCACGGTTACGTGTTCGCCTCGACCTGGCGCTCGTGGTCGCTGCTGCAGGCGGGGGACGTGCGGAGCGCCGAACTGGACGCCTCGGTGGTCGCCGAGCTCCCACCGGAGACCGGCGACGTGTTCAACCGGACGGTCGCGGTGACCGTGCTGGCAGAGGCGCGGCTCGAGCGCGACGACCCCGCGGGCGCACGCACGACACTCGCCCGCGCCCGGCTCGGGTCCACCCCGGACCAGGTCACCGACGTCGGCGGGCACTTCGTGGGCGCCCGTCTGCGGCTCCTCGCCGGTGATCCGGCCGGTGCGCTGGAGGAGGCGCTGGCCTCCGGTCTGCAGGCGAGGACGACGGGCTACGCCTTACCGAGCCTCCAGCCCTGGAGGAGCGCTGCGGCTGTCGCCCACCGGGAGCTCGGTCACCACGACGAGGCCCTCGCCCTGGTCGCGGAAGAGGTCGAGCTGACGCGCCGGTTTGGAGCTCCGCGAGGTCTCGGCATCGCGCTCCGCACCCAGGCGCTGGTGGGCCCGGCGGCCGAGCGCGTTGACGTGCTGCGAGCGGCGGTGTCTGCATCAGAGGGAAGTCAGGCACGGCTGGAGCACGCGCGGACGCTGCTCGAGCTCGGCGCCGCACTGCGCCGCGCCGGTCACCGCACCGAGGCGCGAGGGCCGCTCGGCGAGGCGCTGGACCTGGCGACCCGGTGCGGCGGCGTCCTCGTGGCACGGCGGGCCCGTGAGGAACTCGTGGCGGCCGGTGCCCGGCCTCGGCGAGCGTCCCGTCACGGTCCTGACGCTCTGACCCCTGCCGAACTACGGGTCGCCGGGTATGCGGGGCAGGGTCTCAGTACGCGAGAGATCGCCCAGGCCCTCTTCCTCACCACCAAGACCGTCGAGACGCACTTGACGAGGACGTACCGCAAGCTGGGTATCTCGTCGCGTCGAGAGTTGAGCAGCCTCCTGGATGCTCCTCCCGTCTCATGAGAGGCGATCGGCATCGAGGGGATCCGGAGTCGTCTGGCTGTCGAGGATCCCACGAGCTGCCTCGCTGAGAAGCGAGCACCACGGATGTGAGACGGCCGCTCTGGGAGGGTGCGCCGGAGTCGTCCTGACGCACCCTCCCCTGGACCGGGTGTCGGACGCGGTCCAGGGGAGGGGCCAGTGCTGGGTGGGGTGGTTGGAGTGGCGGCGCACCGGTCAGGAGAAGCCGAACTCCTTGCGCAGCTGTTCGTCGGAGACGCCAGAGGTCCCCGTGGGGACGAACGGCTTGAGGTGTACCTCGGCTCGCCATTCGTCTGTCGTGTCGCCAGGGCCGCCGGGGAACAACGGGAAGTCCTCGTCCAAGAACGACCTGTCGACCAGGGCCGAGATCTCTCGGTCGATCGCGTCGGTCGTGGCCAGGTCTGACCCAGTCGCAATGCGGCGGCGCCTGACGTCAGGGTCCCCGAGGCCGTCGACGTTCTGCAGGAAGACCTCGTAGTTGTACACAGTGCGGCTCTGGACCTCCTTCGGACTGAAGGACATGCGCCAGGTCACCTTGATCCGTGCCTTCTGGCTGTCCACGTTGTCCCCGCTCAACTTCACTCGGCTGACGGACGCCATGTCATCTCCCCTGGTCAGTTCACGGTTCTCTCGTGCCACGTCCGCTCGAGCAAGTGGCCCACATCGCCTTGCCGACAGACCACCAGGCTCGCTCAGTCGCTGGATCAGCTTGGGCCGATGTGGCTCCGCGGTCGTCAGGGGTGACTCCCTGACTTGTGCGCCATGGGTCCCTGATGCGGCGACGTCTGTTCTCCAGGAGGTGACGGCGGTCTGGTCCCCGACACCCTGCCTGTAGGCGGGCGGCATGGATCGTTTCGCACCAGTACGTCCTCAACGGGAACCCGTCTGCTTGACGTTGTGAGTGGTATCGGGTCTACTCGACTCGTTCGAACAGACGTTCGAACACCGCGGGCCTCCCACCGCACCCGGGTCCTTCCCCACCCGGTGCGGTGGGTCGGGCCGGTCGGTCAGCGGGCACGGGGTGGGGAGTCGGGCATGAGCCGGGTGCTGGGTGACGTCGGCGAGCGGGTCGGCGAGGAGGTGCAGGTCGAGCGCGGCCCGCTCGGGCCGGCGCAGTTCTGGCGCGGGCAGTGGCGCTACGTCGTCGGCGAGCTGCTCGACTCGTGGGTCGAGACCACGCCGTGGTGGCAGCGGCCGGCCGGCGCCCCCGGCGGTGCCTCGGCCGACCTGGTCGCCCCACGCGAGGTCTTCCGGGTCGAGGCGGTGCGGGCCGGGCGCTCGCGGATGAGCTTCGCCGGGGTCTACGACCTGTGCTGGGACGCGGCGGACAACCGCTGGTCGCTCGTGCGGGTGCACGACTGATGGGCGCCGCGTACGCCATGACCCACGACCCGGCCGACCAGCTGCCCCTGCCGCCGCCGCTCCCGGCGGCCGCGGCCCAGCTGCTCGACCAGGCCACCCGGGCGCTGGCCGAGGCCCGCCACGCCCCCGACGCGTGCCGGCGCTACGCCACCGCGCACCTGGCGGCGCTGCGCGCGGCCGCGGCGGTGCTCGCCGCCCGCACCCGGCCCGAGAGCGGCCGCCGCCGGCCGCGCAGCGCCTGGGTGCTGCTCGAGCAGGTCGCCCCGGAGCTGGGGGAGTGGGCCACCTTCTTCGCCGCCGGCGCGGCCAAGCGCGCCGCGGCCGAGGCCGGGCTGTCCCGCGCGGTCACCGAGCGGGAGGCCGACGACCTGGTCCGCGACGCCGGCACCTTCCTCGCCGTGGCCGAGGAGCTGCTGGCCAGCACGCCCGCGCCCGCGCCCCGGCCCCGCGTGGTCGGTGGCACCGCCCACCGCCCCGCGCGCGGGCGGTGAGCGGCGACCCCTTCGTCCACCTGCACGTCGCCTCCGGCTACTCCCTGCGGTACGGGGCCAACCACCCGGCCGACCTGGTGGCCCGCGCCGCCGAGCACGGCATGGGTGCCCTCGCCCTGACCGACCGCGACGGTCTCTACGGCGCGGTCAAGTTCGCGCTGGCCTGCCGGTCGGCGGGGGTGCGGCCGGTGTTCGGGGTGGACCTGGCGGTCGCCCCCGCGGTGAGCACCACCGTGCCCCCGGCCCGGGCGCACGTGCTGGGAGAGGACGACGAGCTGTCGCTGCGGCGGGCGGGCGGACGTGGTCCCCGGAAGACTCCCGCGCGGCGCAGCCCGGTGCGGGGCGGCGCGAGCGTCGACCCGCGGCTGCCGCGGGTCACCTTCCTCGCCCGCGACGGCGCCGGCTGGCGCTCGCTGTGCCGGCTGACCAGCGCCACCCACCTGCGCGGCACCCGCGGTGAGCCGGTGAGCTCGCTGGCGCTGGCCGCCGAGCACGCGCCCGGGCTGGTCGCGGTGCTCGGGCCGGACTCGCCGGTGGGCCGCGCGCTGGCCGCCGGCCGGGCCGACGTCGCCTCAGCCCGGCTCGCCGCGTGGCGGTCGGTGTTCGGCCCCGGGGCGCTGGTGGTCGAGCTGGTGCACCACCGCGGCCGGGGCGACCGCCTCCGCGCGCAGCGGCTGATGCGCTTCGCCGCCGAGGAGAGCGTGCCGGTGGTGCTCACCAACGCCGTCCGCTACGTCGACGCCATCGACGCGCCGACCGCCGACGTCCTCGACGCCTCCCGGCGGCTGGTCGCCCTCGACCGCCGGCACGTCGACCGGCGCACCGCCGAGGGCTACCTGAAGTCGGGCAAGGAGATGGCCGAGGTCGCCGCCGAGATCGCCGGCCCCGACCGCGACGCGGCGCTGCGGCTGCTCGAGCGCACCGCCCGGCTGGCCGAGCAGTGCGCCGTCGACGTCCGCGACGACCTCGGCATCGGCACCGTGCGCTACCCCGAGCTCGACGTCGTCACCGCGCCCGCCGAGCGGGGGATGAGCTCCTCGCAGGTGCTGCGGGCCCGCTGCGAGGCGGGGCTGGGCCGGCGCGGCATGCCGCGCAGCGAGCGGGTCCTCGTCCGGCTGGAGGAGGAGCTGGCCGTCATCGACGCTCTCGGCTACCCCTCCTACTTCCTCACCGTCGCCGACGTCGTCGACCTCATCAAGGACCTCGGGGTCCGCGCCGCGGCACGCGGGTCGGGGGCGGGCAGCCTGGTCACCTACCTGCTGGGCATCTCCGACGTCGACCCGATCCGCTACGGGCTGCTCATGGAGCGGTTCCTCTCCCCGCTGCGCCACCAGCTGCCCGACGTCGACATCGACGTGGAGTCCGCCCGGCGGATGGAGGTCTACGACGCGGTCATCGACCGCTTCGGCGCCCACCGGGTCAGCTGCATCTCGATGATGGACACCTACCGGGTGCGGCACGCCATCCGCGACGTCGGCGCCGCCCTCGGGCTGCCGCCGGCCGAGGTCGACGCCGTCGCGAAGGCCTTCCCGCACGTCCGGGCCAACCAGGTGCACGCCGCGCTGCGCGACCTGCCGGAGCTGCGGGCCAGCCGGCTGGGGTCCCGGCGCGGCGGTGGCACCGGCGACCTCGACCTGCTCTTCGACCTCGTCGCCCGGCTCGACGGCCTGCCCCGGCACATCGCGCTGCACCCCTGCGGGGTGCTGCTCTCCGACGCCACGCTGCTCGACCGCACCCCGGTGGAGAACAGCTTCCTGGGCTACCCGATGAGCCAGTTCGACAAGGACGACGTCGAGGAGCTCGGGCTGCTCAAGCTCGACCTGCTCGGCATCCGGATGCAGTCGTCGATCGCGCACGCCCTCGACGAGGTGGCCCGGGTCGACGGCGAGACCGTCGACATCGACGCGATCCCGCGCGACGACCCGACGACCTTCGAGCTCATCCGCAGCACCCGGACCCTCGGCATGTTCCAGATCGAGTCGCCGGGGCAGCGCGAGCTGGTCGGCAAGTTCGGGCCCGAGACGTTCGAGGACATTGTCATCGACATCTCGCTGTTCCGGCCCGGGCCGGTCAAGAGCGACATGGTGACGCCGTTCCTGCTGGCCCGGAACGGCTGGCAGGACCCGGTCTACCCGCACCCCGACCTGCGGCCGTTCCTCGAGCAGACCGCCGGCGTCGTCGTCTTCCACGAGCAGGTGCTGCAGATCGTGGCGCAGATGACCGGCTGCGACCTCGCCCAGGCCGACGAGGCCCGCCGGGCGCTGGGCGACCGGGAGCTGCACCCGGAGGTGCGGACCTGGTTCGTGCCGGAGGCGCTGCGGCGCTACCCGGTCGACGTGGTCGAGCGGGTCTGGGAGGTGCTGGTGGCCTTCGGCTCGTTCGGCTTCTGCAAGGCCCACGCCGCGGCGTTCGCGCTGCCCACCTACCAGTCGGCGTGGCTGAAGACCCACCACCCGGCGGCCTTCCTCGCCGGGGTGCTCACCCACGACCCGGGGATGTACCCGAAGCGGCTGATCCTCGACGACGCCCGCAACTTCGGCATCCGGGTGCTGGGCCTCGACGTCAACGCCTCCGCCGGCACCTACCGGGTGGAGCGGCTGGCGCCGGTGGACCGGCGGGCGGACTGGCGGCGGCCGGAGTGGATGCCGGCGTCGATGGCCGACCCGTCGGCCTACGGGATCCGGCTCGCGCTCTCCGACGTCAAGGGCATCGCCGAGGACGAGGTCGAGCGGATCGTGGCCGGGCAGCCCTACCGGTCGCTGACCGACTTCTGGTCACGGGCGTCGGTGTCGCGCCCGGTGGTCGAGCGGCTGGTGCTGGCCGGCGGGTTCGACTCCCTCTACGGCTTCGGGGTGCGCGACCGCGAGGCCGGCCGCCCCACCCGCTCGCGCCGGTCGGTGACCCGCCGCGACCTGCTGCTGCAGATCAGCGAGCTGGAGCGGTGGAGCCGCAGCGGGGCGCGGACCGGCTCGGTCGGGCAGCTCAGCCTCGACCTGCTCGGTCTGGAGCTGCCGGGGGAGGAGGAGCCGGGTCCCGGGGAGACGGGGCCGGAGTGGGCCGGTGGCAGCGGGCTGCCCGAGTTCACCGACGCCGAGCTGGTGCGCGCCGAGCTCGAGGTGCTCGGGCTCGACGCCAGCCGGCACGTCGTCGACTTCTACCGGCCGTTCCTCTCGGCGATCGGCGCGGTGCCGGCCGGGGAGCTGCTCGGCTGCCGCAGCGGCGCCGAGGTGCTGGTGGCCGGGGTCAAGGTGGCCACCCAGACGCCGCCGATCCGGTCGGGACGCCGGGTGGTGTTCGTGACCCTCGACGACGGCACCGGCTGCACCGACTCCACCTTCTTCGAGGACGTGCAGGGTCCCTACGCCGCGACGGTGTTCCACTCCTGGTTGCTGGTCATCCGCGGGGTGCTGCGCCGCACCGGCCCGCGCGGGATGTCGATCCGGGCCACCGGCGCCTGGGAGCTGCCGGCGCTGCACGAGGCGTGGGAGACCGGCGGTCCGGTCGCGGTGGCCGAGCACATGGCCGCGCCGGGGGAGTACACCGAGCGGGCCATCACCGGCGCGGCGGCCTCGCACGGCTCGCGGCCGGTGGTGGTCAAGCCGGTGCTCGTGCACCCGACCGGCTTCCGGATGTCGCCCTACGCCGACATCAAGCCCGCCGGGGACGACGCCGCCACCGCCGCCCGCCGCGCCGCGGCGTCCGCCCCCCGGAAGCTGTGGCACTCCAGCCCCGGCAGCCCCGGCCACTGAGGAAGGACCCCGCTGCCCCCCACCGCTCGCACGCTCGCGGCGGGACCCTGCAGCGGGGCCGTTCCAGCACCTCACCACCGATGAGTCCCGGGCGCGGCGGCGGTCGGAACCCGCGAGCGCCGGCGCCCCGCCGGCCTGTCCGGGGAGGACGGCCATGCCGAAGCAGATCCCGTGCCTGTGGTTCGACACCGAGGCGGAGGAGGCCGCGCGCTTCTACACGTCGATCTGGCCGGACTCCGAGATCCTCGGCACGGTCCGCTACGGCGCCGAGGACCCCGAGCGGGAGGGGCAGGTCCTCACCGTCAGCTGGCGGCTCGGCGACACCGAGTACGTCGGCCTCAACGGCGGCCCACAGGACTGGCACTTCAGCGAGGCCGTCTCCTTCCAGGTCCTGTGTGCCGACCAGGCCGAGGTCGACCACTACTGGGACCGGCTCACCGACGGCGGCGAGGAGGCTCCCTGCGGGTGGCTCAGGGACCGCTTCGGCGTCTCCTGGCAGGTCGTGCCCACCCGCCTGCTGGAGCTGCAGGGCGACCCCGACCCCGACCGCCGGCAGCGCGCGGTCCAGGAGATGTTCACGATGCGCAGGATCGTCGTCGCCGACCTCGAGCGGGCCGCCGACGCGGTCTCCGCCTGACGGCGCGGCCGGGCGGCGCGGGGGTGACCGCCCGGCCACCCCCGACGCCCGCCACTAGGGTCGGACGGGTGCCGCCGACCCCGCCCGACCCGTCCTCCGGCGAGCAGTTGCCCGTCCGGACCGCCGCGGTGTGGGCCGCCCTCGACCCGCTCGTGGGGGCCGGCACCCCGCTGCGGGTGCTCGACGTCGGCGGCGGCAGCGGTGGCTTCGCCGTCCCGCTCGCCCGGCTCGGTCACGAGGTCACCGTCGTCGACCCCAGCGCCGACGCGCTGGCCACGCTCGAGCGGCGGGCCCGGACCGCCGGCGTCGGCAACCGGGTCCGCGGCCTGCAGGGCGACGGCGACCTGCTGCACGAGCTGCCCCTCGACCACGAGGGCTACGACCTCGGCCTCTGCCACGCCGTCCTCGAGGTCGTCGACGACCCGGCGACCACCCTCGGCGAGATCACCCGCACCCTGCACCCCGGCGGCCAGGTCAGCGTCGTGACGGTCAACCGGGCCGGCGCCGTCCTCGCCCGCGCCCTCGGCGGCCACCCGAAGGAGGCCCTCGCGCTGCTCGAGGACCGCGACCCCGCGCCCGGCCGCACCCGCCCCGCCCGCCGCCGGTTCGCCCCGGCCGACCTGCTCGCGCTCGTCGAGGGCGCCGGGCTGCGGCCGGGGGAGTGGCGCGGCGTCGCCGTCGTCGCCGACCTCCTCGACACCGCCTCCGGCGCCGACCCGGCCGCGGTCCGCCACCTCGAGCTCGCCCTGGCCGGCACCTCGCCCTACCGCGACGTCGCCACCGGCCTGCACGTGCTGGCCACGCGTCCGTGACCGTGCCGCCGCCGCACGGGCTGCCCGCGGACCTGGTCCGCCCCGCCTACGGCCGGGCCACGCTCGCCGACGTCCTGCCCGGCGTGGCCGCCGCCCTCGGCGTCGACGTCGACCGCGCCGGCCTGTCGCCCGACCCGCTCGGGCTCACCGCCGCGCTGGCGGGGGCGCGGCGGGTCGCGGTGCTGCTCGTCGACGGGCTGGGTGCGCAGCTGCTGCGCGCGCACGCCTCCCTCGCGCCCACCCTCGCCGCGCTGGCCACCCCGGTCGGCGACCTCGACGCGCCCTGCCCGAGCACCACCCCGGTCAGCCTCGCCACCCTCGGCACTGGCGTGCCCCCGGGCGGGCACGGCGTCCTCGGCTTCGTCACCGCCGTCCCCGGCCAGGACCGGCTGCTCAACCACGTCGCCTGGAGAGACGACCCCGACCCGCGCGACTGGCAGCCCCGCCCGACCGTCTTCGAGCAGGCCGCCGCCGCCGGCCTCCCGGTCACCGCGGTCGCCCCCTACGCCTACGCGGGCTCGGGCCTGTCCACCGCCGCCTACCGCGGCGCCGGGTACCCGGGCACGGTCGGCGCCGGCGACCTCGCCGCGGTGCTGCTGCAGTCCCTCGCCGCGACCCCCACCGGCCTGGTCTACGGCTACACCCCCGAGCTCGACCTCACCGGCCACGTCCGCGGCGTCGACTCCGACAGCTGGCGCAACCAGCTCGCGCTCGTCGACCGCCTCGTCGAGCAGGTGGTCACCGGCCTGCCCGACGACGCCGCGCTCCTGATCACCGCCGACCACGGCATGCTCGACGTCCCCGCCGCCACCCGCGTCGACCTCGACGACGAGCCCGCCCTGCTCGACGGCGTCGCGCTGCTGGCCGGGGAGCCCCGCGCCCGCTACGCCCACGCCGTGCCCGGCGCCGCCGGCGACGTCCTCGACGCCTGGCGCGGGGTCCTCGGCGACCGGGCCTGGGTCGTCGGCCGGGACGAGGCGGTCGCGAGCGGCGTCTTCGGCGACGTCGACGCCGCGCTGGCCGACCGCATCGGCGACGTCGTCGCGCTCGCCCGCGGCCCGTGGGCGATCACCGCGTCGGCCACCGAGCCCGGTCCGAGCCGGCTGGCGGCCTACCACGGCTCGCTGACCGGCGCCGAGGTCGCCATCCCGCTGCTGCTGGCCCGCGGGCGCGCTCTCTAGGAGACCGCCAGCGAGACCGACAGCGCGGTCCACTCGCGCGGGTGCGCGGGGTGCACGGCCCGGCAGGTCAGCTGCGCCGCCTCGGGCGCCGGGCGGCTCTCCACCCGCACCACGACGTCGCCGTCCGGGCCGCCGAGCACGACGTCGAACCGCTCGACGCCGGCCGCCGCCTCGGCGTCGGTGCCCGGCAGCCGCTGCGCGCGGCGCAGCGGCAGGTCGTCGACGCCGAGCAGGCCCAGCCGCTCGCGGGCGGCCTGCTGGGCGGCCTGCGCGGCCAGCGGCAGCCCCGACCGGCCGCGCAGCCACGGCAGGGCCACCTGCCCGCGGGCGTGCGCGGCGACGAGGTCCGCGCCGTCGCCGGCCACCTGGGCGTAGGCGAAGCCGTGCGGCAGCACCAGCACGTTGGTGGCGAACCGGCAGCCGCCGAGGTGGCTGCACTCCCAGACGTCGGCCGGGCCGGGCGCGGGCAGCGCGCGGGCCAGCGGGCGGCCGCGCAGCGCACAGCAGGCGTCGTGCTGGCCGTGGGTGCAGACCAGGTAGACCGGGTCGGGCGCGCGCTCGCCGACCGAGCCGTCCCACGGCGCGTCGAGCAGGTCGGTGTCGGCGTCGCGGACCGACCACCACAGCCCCTCGCGGCCCGGCCGGCCGTCGGCGTAGGCCCAGCGCCGCCCGGACGCGGCCGGCCGCTCCCCGGGACGGCGCACCAGCAGCACCCGGACGCCCTCGGCGCGGGCGCGGGCGGCCAGGCGCGGGGCGACGCCGGCGTCGAGGCGGGACTGCAGGAGCGCGTCGCGGCCCCACGGCCCCGGCTGCTCGACCATCAGCCAGCGCTGCGCTGGCCCCGCCGTGGCGACGGGGGAGTCGCCGCGGACCAGCGCGGTCACCGAGCAGCGGGTCGGGTCCAGCCGGCCGGTGCGGACCGGCCGGGAGGGCGTGGGGGCGGCGGGCTCGGCCGGTGCGGCACTCACCCGGGGGAGGGCTGCGGGCTCACGAGCCGGTCCCGAGGGCGTCGGCACGCTCCCCATCGTCCCCGCCCGCGTCCGGGGCGGGGGCACCCGGTCCGGCCGGGCCGGGCTCGGGCGCGGTGGCCGGCACCCCATCGATCCCGCCGTCGACGTGTGCGTCGGCCACCACCGCGATCGACTCGGTCACCAGCCGCCGGGCCAGGGTCAGCCGGTCGGCGGGGTCCAGGCCGGCCAGGTCGGCGACCTTGAGCTCCCCGGCGGCGAGCAGCCCGGCCAGCGCCTCGCGGGTGGCGGCGGGGAACTCGTGGGACCGCCGGCCGCCGATCAGGGTGACGCGGTCGCCGTCGGCGGCCGGGCGCAGCGCGACCCGCAGCCGGCGGCGCACCCGCAGCACGGTGTCGGGCGTGAGGGCCGCGGCGGCGGTCGCCTGGGCCAGCGGCGCGACCGGCTCCGGCCGCACCTGGGCCCAGGCGCGGCTGCGCACCCGGTCGGCCACCCGGTCGGGGTCGACCCGGCCCAGCCAGTCCTGCAGCGCGCCGAGCACGGCGGCGACGTCGTCGCGCAGGGCCGCCGGGTCGGCGAGGTCCACGCCCAGGGGCAGCGCGCGGCGCAGCTCGCGGTCCTCGGCGGCCAGCACCCGCACCAGGTCCAGCGCCGACTCGACGGCCGACCAGCGGGTGACCGAGTGGACGCCGACGGTCAGGTGGGCGCTGGTCTGGCCGAGCGCCACCGCCGAGTGCAGGTAGCCGCGGGGCAGGTAGAGCGCGTCGCCGGGGCACAGCACCGCGTCGACGACCGGCTCGCGCTCCGCGGCCGCGGCCACGGCGGCCGCGCGGTCGGTCCAGGGCTGGCTGCGCAGCGGCTCGGGGAGCACCGGCTCGTGGATCGTCCAGTGCTTCTCGCCGGCCACCTGCAGCACGAAGACGTCGTGCACGTCGTAGTGCGGGGAGAAGCCGCGCGAGGACGGCGGCGTGACGTACGCGTTGACCTGCGTCGGGTGCCCCAGGTCGGCGGCCAGCTGGTCGGCGAACTCGATCAGCGGCGGCCAGAGCCGGTGCAGGCCCTGCAGGACCACCGTGCTGCCGTCGGCGAACAGCCGCAGGACGGCGTCGGAGGAGACCTGGTCGGCCACCTCGGCGCCGGCGCCGCCGGAGGTGGTGAAGCGCCCGGCGTCGACGACGGCGCCGTCCTTGGCGATGCGCAGGAACGGCGTGCGCAGCCCGCGGCGGGAGAGCAGCTCGTCGACGTCGGCCAGCGTCAGCAGGTCGGCGAAGGACTCCCCGGTGTCCTCGGCGCGGGCCAGCAGCGGGCGGCGCGACCAGTGCCGCTCGGCGAAGACCGCGGGGTCGAGGTGCGTGCACCGGCGCAGGGCCGGGCGGGGGTCAGCCCCGCCCGGCCCCGCGACGGCCGGGTCCTGGCTCAGGCCGAACCGTCCGCGCCGCCGTCGGCACCGCCGTCGGCGCCCCCGTCCGAGCCGCCGCCCACCGCGCCGCCGTCGGCCGGGCCGTGGCCGGCACCGCCGTCGGCACCGCCGTCCGCGCCCCCGTCGGCACCGCCATCGGCGCCCCCGTCCGAGCCGCCGCCCACCGCGCCGCCGTCGGCCGGGCCGTGGCCGGCGCCGCTGTCCGCGCCGCCGTCGGCACCACCGTCGTGCTGGCCGGGCGTGCCCTCGCCGGCTCCGCTGTCGGCCGGACCCTCCGTGCTGGTCATGTCGTCGTCGTCGAGCGCCATCGAGCTCCTCCGGGTGCGGATCGGCGCCGGCCGCCGGACGGCGGTCGGTCGTGTCCCACCTACCTCGCCGGGGTGCCGGTCACACATGCGGGCGACCAGCCACTTCGCGGTGGGACGGGACACGCCGGGACGCACCGCGGACCACGCGCCGCGGACCCGCGGAGGCCGTTAGTCTCCCCGGGTCGGTGCGAACACGTGTTCGATCCAGGGAGGCGGCATGGCGGGGGGACGGGCGGCGGGGTGCACCGTCCTGCACGTCGACATGGACGCCTTCTTCGCCAGCGTCGAGGTGCGCCGGCACCCCGAGCTGGCGGGCACCCCGGTGATCGTCGGCGGCTCCGGCAACCGCGGGGTGGTCACCTCGGCCACCTACGAGGCGCGCGCGTACGGCGTGCACGCCGCCATGCCCACGGCCCGCGCGCTGCGGCTGTGCCCGACGGCCACCGTGCTGCCGGGGGACGTGGCCCTCTACGCCGAGGTCTCCCGGTCGGTCATGGCGCTGTTCCGGTCGGTCACCCCGCTGGTCGAGCCGCTCAGCCTCGACGAGGCGTTCCTCGACGTCTCCGGCGCCGGCCGGCGGCTGGGCGACGCCGCGCAGATCGGCGAGTACCTGCGCGCCCGCGTCTACGACGAGCAGGGCATCACCTGCTCGGTGGGCGTGGCCGGCACCAAGTTCGTGGCCAAGCTCGCCTCCACCCGCGCCAAGCCCGACGGGATGCTCGTCGTCCGCCCGGCCGAGGTCATCGACTTCCTGCACCCGCTGCCGGTCGGTGCGCTGTGGGGCGTGGGCGCGAAGACCGAGGAGGTGCTGCTGCGGCTGGGGCTGCGCACCGTCGGCGACCTCGCGCACGTGCCGGTCCGCACGCTGCAGCGGGCGGTGGGCCCGGCGGCCGGCGCGCACCTGCACGAGCTGTCCTGGGGGCGCGACCCCCGCCGGGTGGTGCCCGACGAGCCGGAGCGGTCCACCGGGCACGAGGAGACCTTCCCCACCGACGTCGACGACCCCGCCGTCGTCCACCGGGAGCTGCTGCGGCTGGCCGAGCGGACGGCGGGCCGGCTGCGCGCGGGCGGCTGGCTGGCGCGCACGGTCACGATCAAGGTCCGCTTCGCCGACTTCACCACGATCACCCGCAGCCGCACCCTCGACGTCCCCACCGACGTCGGGCAGGACCTCTACGAGACCGCCCGCGCCCTCTTCGACGCCCTCGGCCTGGACCGGGCGCGGCTGCGGCTGGTCGGCGTGCGGGCCGAGCGGCTGGTGGCCGCGGGCTCGGCGCCCCGCCAGCTCGAGCTCGGCGAGCGCGAGCACGGCCGCCGGGACGCCGAACTGGCCGCCGACCGGGCCGCCCGCCGGTTCGGCGCCGGGGCGGTCCGGCCGGCCACCCTGCTGCACCGCGACCGCGACCGGCGGGTGCGCGATCGCCCGTGAGAGTGGTCGCCGGTGATCACCGGCGGGTCGCCGCCGACTCGCCTTTCGCACCCCGCGAACGACTCGTATCCTCGTGGGCACCGCCGGGTAGAGACCGGCGGTATTGGCTCCGCCCACCTGGAGGTCTCGGTGCCGCTCTCCGAGCACGAGCAGCGACTGCTGGAGCAGATCGAGCGCGCCCTCGTCGACGACGATCCCAAGTTCGCCTCCTCCGTCCGCACGGGTGACCGCAGGCTCAAGGCCCGGCGGAAGCTGCAACTCGGTGCGCTGCTGGTGGTCGTGGGCCTGGCCGTCCTCGTGGGTGGCGCGGTCGTCCCGTCCGTGCCCCTGGGCGTCCTCGGCTTCCTGGTGATGTTCGGCGGCGCCGCGCTCGGCGTGCTCAACTACCGCAGCGCCACCGGCGCGGTCGAGCCCGGCCCGGCCGGTGCCCGCGGCGGGAGCACCGCCGCCCGCGGCCGCGGTGGGCGGGCCCGCCGCCAGCCGCTGAAGAACCGCCTCGAGGAGCGCTTCCGCCGCCGCTACGACCAGTAGCCCCCGCCGCGTCCACCGACGGCCGCCGTCCCACCCGGGACGGCGGCCGTCGGCGTTCCCGGGCCCGTTCGACGGTGTGCGCCGGCGCTGCATCCCCGCCGCCGGCGTGCCGCGTCAGCGCACACGCTCGGTCGACGGGTCCTCCGTCAGGCGGCGCGGCGGGGGAGCCGGCCGAGCAGCGTCCGCGCGGTGCTCCCGAGGCTCTCGGCCAGCGAGGCCGGCCACAGCAGCGCCCGCAGCCGCGTGCGCGCCGGGACCGCCGCCAGCAGCCCGCGCCGCGCCACCCGCAGCGCCGCCACCGCGTCGGGGTCGCCGGCGGCGCTGCCGGGACGGCCGTAGCAGGCGGTCTCCTCCGCGCGGGCCAGCCGCTCCACCGCGTCCGCCGCCCCCGGCGTCCCCATCCGGTGGGCGCCGCTCCCGCCGGTCCCGAGGGTGCGGGCCAGGGTGGCGGCCTGCTGGCGCGGGGTCTGCGCCGGGTCCCACACCAGGCCGAGGTCGCGGGCGGTGGCGGCCAGCTCGTCCCACAGCGCAGCCGGCCCGCCGTCGGCCACCCGGCGGCGGCGCTGCAGCGCCCGCGCGGCGGCCGGTGCGGCCACCAGCGCGGCCACCCCGAGCAGCATCCCTGCGCCGACCAGCACCGGCCGCGACGACGACGCCTGCGTGGCGCCCCCGGTGCCCGGCTGCGGAGCGCCGTCGACCCGGTCCTCCCGCGGCACCGGGACACCCTGCGGGGCGGTCGGGACGGTCGGGACGTCGGTCGGCCGCTCCAGCGCCTCCTGGTCGGTCGGCCGCGGCGCCCACGGCAGGTCGACGGCGCGCTCGCGGTCGATCGGGGTCGGGTCGAACGGGATCCAGCCGAGGTCGTCGAAGTAGACCTCCACCCAGGCGTGCGCGTCGTCGCTGGTGACCAGCCGGCCACCGCCGGGCTGCAGCCGGCCGGGGGTGTACCCGAGCGCCACCCGGGCGGGGATGCCGGCGGCGCGGACCATCGCCGCCATCGCCCCGGCGTACTGCTCGCAGTACCCCTGCTTGAGCCGGAGGAAGTCGGTGAGGTCGTCCCCGCTGGTGCCCGGCGCGGTCGACAGGCTGTAGACGAAGCCGTTCTCCCGGGAGAAGTGCCCGTGGATGGCGCGCACCGCCTCGTACGGGGTCGCCGCGCCCGCGGTCAGCCCGGCCACCAGGTCGGTGACCTCCGGGGACAGCGGCGGCAGCGCGGTGCCGCGCTCCAGCACCGGGTTCCCGCCCCGCAGCGGGCCGGCGGCCAGCAGCTCCTCCTCGGTGGGCCGGGGCTCCACCGCGCCCACCCGGTAGCTCACCGTGGTGGTGCGGACGTCGCGGCCGAACACGGTGCCCGTGGCGGGGTCGAACCGCCAGGCGTCGGGATCGTCGATCTGCACCCGCAGGGGAGAGGTGAGCACCGGCAGGAACCGGTCGTCGTGCCCGACGGCGGTGACCGTCGCCTCGACCCGGCGCCCCTCGCGCCGGCCGGGCAGCGGCGCGAGGTCCTCCGACTGCGCCACTGACGCCTCGCCGTCGAGGTTGCCGATCGTCCAGCCCTCCTCGACGTCGTAGACGTCGAGGGTCACCACCCGCAGGTAGCCGGGGTCGGGGACCGAGGCGTCGACGCGCAGCAGGGCGATCGGCTCGGGCAGGGTGAGCTGGCCCTGCAGGGCCGCCGCGGCGTCGAGGGCGGTGCCGGTCGACCCGCCGCCGGTACCGCCGGGCCCGAACCCCGCCGCCAGCCGGCCCTCGGGGAGGGTCGGCACCAGGCTGCCGACGACGAGCGCCGCCACCAGGGCGGCCAGCCCGGTGCCGGCCGCCGCCGCCGCGCCGGGGCCGGAGCGGCTCCCGGCCCGGCGCGCGCGGGTGGTCAGCTGCCGCGACTGGTCGGACCACAGCAGCAGCGCCAGCCCGGCCGCCGGGGCGGCCAGCGCGACCAGCCCGACGTCCCCGGTGACGGTGCTGACCGGCACGCAGAAGAGGACCAGCAGGCCCAGCCCCGCCAGCGCCGGCTGCCGCCCGCCGACGGCGATGAGGTCGACGGTGACCGCGACCATCCCGACCAGCAGGACGGTCAGCGCGAGCAGCCCGGTCAGCGGCAGCGCCGGCGTCGACTGCTCCCGCAGCTCGGCCGACCCCACCGTGAGGACGTCGCCCAGCCCGCGGAGGCTGGCCGGCGTGGGGAACCACCCCCCGATGGCGTCGTCGGGAGCGAACAGCGCCGTCATCAGGCAGGTCAGCACCGCCAGCTGGGCCAGCGGGACCAGCGGCACGCCGGCGGCCGCGGTGCGGGCGGGCAGCGGCCGCCCGCCCGACGCCCACGCCCACAGCGCCGGCCCGGCCGCGCGCAGCGCCAGCCCGGTGAGCGCCACGACGGTGACGGCCGCCAGGGCCGGGGGCAGCCACGCCGGGCGGGTGAAGACCGGTGCCAGCGCGCAGGTGCCCAGGGCGGTCGCCACCGCGGCGGCCAGGGCGGTGCCGCCCTCGTGCCGGCCCGCCGGAGCCGGCTGCACGCGGGCCCGGCGGCCGGCCGGGACCGGGGGACCGGGTGGCGGCAGCGGGGCCGAGGGGGCCGGCGGCGGGGCGAGCGTCGTCATGCCGGCACCGCCACGGGCCCGCCGGGGCGGGGTCCGGTGCCGCGCTGCGCGGCCAGCTCGGCCCACACCGCCTCGACCGGGCTGGTGGCGCCGGCGACGGCGACCTGCCAGCCCGCGCCGCGCAGCAGCGCCGCGGACTCCTCGACCTGCGCGGCCAGGTGCGCCCGCGAGGTGGCCGACAGCGCCCGGCGGGTGCGCGTGCCGGCGTCGGCCCAGCTCGCCACGTCGAGCAGGACCGCGGCGTCGCGGTGCGGCCCGGAGCGGGCGGCGACCAGGTCGGCGACGTCGTCGGGGGCGACGGCGCCGAGCACCGCCACGACGGGGCCGTCCCCGGCCACCCGGTGCAGCTGCTCCACGGCCGGCCGCAGGGACGAGCCGCGCGCCGGGGCCAGCACGGCCAGCCGGTCGAGCAGCTCGCTGGGGCCCAGCCCGCCCGAGCCCTCGGCCGGGCGCAGCTCGCCCTCGGCGGTGAGCACGCGGAGGACCGCACCCCGCCGGGACAGCGTGGTGCCGATGCTCGAGGCGGCCTCCACCAGCCACTCGAGGCTGTCCGGTGGCGGTGCCGGGTCACCCGGCGGCCCGGGGACGGCGCCCGTCGCGGCCGCCCCCGGAGCGGTGGCCCGGGTGAGCAGGTGGGCGTGCACCCGCGTGTCGAGCAGCAGGGCGGCCTGCGCGCGCCACGGCCGCTCCTCCATCCGCACCATCAGCTCCCCGGTGCGGGCGGTCGCCCGCCAGTGCACCTTGCGCAGGTCGTCGCCGTGCCGGTACGCGCGGGTGCTGACGTCGTCCTCGCCGTGCACCGCGATCGACCGGCGGGCGCCCTCCCCGCCGCCGCCGTGCCCGCCGGCCGGGCCGCCGGGGCCCAGCGGCCGCACCCGGGGGACGACGACCAGCGGCGCGCCGTCGCTGCCGCTGGTGGTGCGCTGCACCAGCCCGAAGGGGTCGACCAACCGCAGCTGCAGCGGGCCGAGGCGGTACCGGCCCCGGCGTCCGCCGTGCACCCGGTAGGGCAGCGGGACCGACCGGCCGCCGGGCAGCCGCTCGACGACGTATCCGGGCGACCGGCCGAGCTCGGCCGGCAGCTGCTCGGACAGCAGCCACAGCCGGCCGGTGCGGCGGTCGGCGTTGGTGACCTCGAGCAGCACGTCGGCGCCCTCCCCGCGGGGGACCCGCGCCGGGGTCACCGTGCGGCGCACGCCCACCCGGAAGCGCTGGCGGGCGACCGCGAACGCCGACAGCAGGGGCAGCGCGAGCAGGAAGACGGCGATCTGCACCAGCGGCCGCTCACCGAGCAGCGCGCCCAGCGCGAGCAGGGTCAGGCCCGCCGCGACCAGGCAGCGGCCGCGCAGGGTGAGCGACGTCAGCGCCGTGCGGAGCGGGCCGCCCACGGCTCAGCGCCCGCGGGGGACGGGCACGGTGCCCAGCAGCCCGCGCACGACCTGCTCCGGGCTGCGCCGGGCGGCCGCCGCGTCGGCGGTCAGCAGCAGGCGGTGGGCCAGCACCGGCAGCGCCATCGCCTGGACGTCGTCGGGCAGCACGTGGTCGCGGCCGGCCAGCGCCGCGGCCGCCCGGGCGGTGCGCAGCAGCTGCAGCCCGGCCCGGGGCGAGGCGCCCAGGCGCAGGTCGGGGGAGCGGCGGGTGGCCTCCACCAGCGCGACGACGTAGCGGCGGAGGGCGTCGGAGACGTGCAGCGTGCCGACGGCGGCGACGAGGGCGCGGACCGTGGCGGCGTCGGCCACCGGCCCGAGGGTGGTCAGCGGGTCGCCGGTGCCGCGGTCGTCGAGCATGGCGACCTCGGACTCGCGGTCGGGGTAGCCCATCGACACCCGCGCGGTGAACCGGTCGCGCTGCGCCTCGGGGAGGGGATAGGTGCCCTCCATCTCCACCGGGTTCTGCGTGGCCATCACCAGGAAGGGCCGGGCCAGCTCGTAGCTGACGCCGTCGACGGTGACCTGCCGCTCCTCCATGCACTCCAGCAGCGCCGACTGCGTCTTGGGCGAGGCCCGGTTGATCTCGTCGGCGACCACGACGTTGGCGAACACCGCGCCCGGCCGGAACTCGAAGGCCCGGGTCTCCTGGTCGTAGATCGACACCCCGGTGACGTCGCTGGGCAGCAGGTCGGGCGTGAACTGGATGCGGCGCACGCTGGCGTCGATCGAGGCGGCGAGGGCCTTGGCCAGGGTCGTCTTGCCGGTCCCGGGCACGTCCTCGACGAGCAGGTGGCCCTCGGCGAGGAGCACGACCAGCGCCAGGCGGACGACGTCGGGCTTGCCCTGCACGACGCGCGAGACGTTGGCCGAGATCCGTGCGCCCTCCGCCGCGACGTCGACCGGCAGCCCGGCCGTCCCGTCCGCCGCACGCATCGTGTCGGTCACCCGGCCCACGGTACGTGCCCGTCGCCGTTCCGCAGGCGGGTCCGTGCGCCCCGCCGGGTCGGTTCTCCGCCCTCCTCCGCGCCCCCCACCGGAGCGGCCGTGCCGGGGTCCCCGGCGCCCCCCGTGGTGGTCGTGCGCCCCACCGCGCCCCACCCCGGCTCCCTCCGGGCCGGGCACCGCGCCGACCCGGCGCTGACCTGCACGGGGAGCGGTGGGGAGAACCGGTCACGACATGGTGTCGAGTGGTGTTCGGTGGGGCGTAGTGGGTTAGTGTGTGGCGCGGTGGGGAGCCAGGGCCCGTCCCGGGTCCGCGGTGGACGCGAGGAGGGCGCATGGGGGAGGTGATCCGGTGTTCGTCGGCAGCTACTCGTTGCGGCTCGACGAGAAGGGCCGGCTCGCTCTCCCGGTGCGCTTCCGTGACCAGGTGGCCGACGGCATGGTGATCAAGAAGGGCCAGGAGCGCTGCATCTACGGCCTGACCATGGCCCGGGTCGCCGAGCAGAGCCGCGCCGCCGCCGCCATGGCGCCCGCCGACACCGCCGAGGCCCGCATGCGGGCCCGCCTGAGCTTCGGCTCGATGGTCGAGGTCGAGCCGGACAAGGCCGGCCGCATCACCATCCCGGCGGGCCTGCGCCAGTACGCCGGCCTCGACCGCGACGTCGTCGTGGTCGGGGTCGACACCCGCTTCGAGATCTGGGACCAGGCCACGTGGGACGCCTACGAGGCCGAGCAGGAGGCGGCGTTCGCCGCCATGGAGAGCGAGGGGATGCCCACGCTGTCCTGACCCCGTCCAGCCGGTCGCCCCGGCCGCCGCGCGCCCGACCGCGAGCCGACTTCCCCGCGGCTCGACCGGGTCCGGCCCGAACCGCCTTCCCCGCGGCTCGGTCCCCGCGCGGACCCCGGCGTCCCCACGCCACCGGCCCCGCCGGTGACCGGCATCGGCGGCCCTCGCCCCCCGCGGGCGCCTCCTGACGCACTTCCCCGGCGCCAGGCGGCCCCGCGGGGGGTGGGGGTCCCCACCCCCTCCCCGCCCCGTCCCACGATCCCCACACCGCCCCACCCGGCGCGTCCCGCCCGGGTGGCATCCGGCCTGCCCGCAGCCCGCCGCGCGGCGTCACTCCCGTCCCGTCCGTCCCACGGCACGCCGCCGAGCTCCCCCAGCCGACCGGCTGCCCGCGCCACCATGGGCGCACCGGACCGGCGCCCGCCGGCGAGGTGCACGCCGACGGGGACGCCGTCCCGCGCGGGAGCCCGACCCGAGGAGTCCGACGATGAGCACGCCCGAGCCCACCCGGCCCGCGGTGCACGTGCCCGTCCTCCTCGACCGCGTCACCGACCTGCTGGGCCCCGCCTGCAGCCGCGAGGGCGCCGTCCTCGTCGACGCCACCCTCGGCCTGGCCGGACACTCCACCGCCCTGCTGCGCGCCCACCCCGGGCTGCGCCTGGTCGGGCTCGACCGCGACCCCGACGCCCGCGCCGAGGCGACCCGCCGGCTCACCGACGCCGGTGTGGCCGACCGGGCCACCGTGGTGCCCGCCGTCTTCGACGAGCTGCCCGACGTCCTCGACCGGCTCGGCCTGCCCGAGGTGCAGGCGGTCCTGTTCGACCTCGGCGTCTCCTCGCTGCAGCTCGACCGGGCCGACCGCGGCTTCAGCTACGCCGCCGACGGCCCGCTGGACATGCGCATGGACCCCGCCGCCCCGCGGTCGGCCGCCGACGTCGTCAACACCTACTCGGCCGCCGAGCTCACCCGGGTGCTGCGGGTCTACGGCGAGGAGCGCTTCGCCGCCCGCATCGCCGGGGCAATCGTCCGCGAGCGCGCCCGCGAGCCGTTCACCGGCACCGAGCGGCTGGCGCACCTGGTGCGCGACGCGATCCCCGCCGCCACCCGGCGCACCGGCGGCCACCCCGCCAAGCGGACCTTCCAGGCGCTGCGGATCGAGGTCAACGACGAGCTCGGCGTCCTCGAGCGGGCGCTGCCGGCCGCACTCGACGCGCTGGCGGTCGGCGGACGGCTGGCCGTCATCACGTTCCACTCGCTGGAGGACCGCATCGTCAAGCAGGTCCTCGCTGCGGGGGCGACCGACCGGACGCCGCCCGACCTGCCGGTGCGGCTGCCCGAGTACGGCCCGGTGCTGCGGCTGCTCACCCGCGGCGGGGAGACCGCCTCCGAGGAGGAGCTCGCGGCCAACCCGCGGGCGGCCTCGGCCCGCGTCCGCGCCGCCGAGCGCATCCGGAGGGCCGCGTGAGCGCCGCCGCCCGCGCGCCCCGCGACGGCGCCGCCCGGACCCCCGCCGCGCCGGCGAATCCCGCGACGGCGACCACCGGGTCCGCGGCGACCGCCGCGCCGCACGCCGTCCCGTCCCGGCCCCTGCGCGCGCTGCCCTCGCGGCCGGTCCGCACGCTGCCCCCGCGGCCGGCGCGCGGCGTGCCGGCCCGGCCCGCGCGCGCCCGGGCCACCGGCCCGGCACCCCGTGTGGCCCCGGTGCCGGAGCTGCGGCTGGTCCCCGGCGGGACCGGCCGCGCCCGCGCTCCCGGCGCCGGCACCCGCCGGGCGCCGTTCGTGCTGCTCGTCCTGCTGCTCCTGGTGGCCACCACGATCGGCCTGCTGGTCCTCAACACCGCCATCGCGGTCAACTCGCTCAAGGCCACCGAGCTGCGCGCCGCCAACGCCGAGAAGGCCGAGGAGGTCCAGGACCTGGAGAAGCAGGTGATCGCCGGCGGGGCCCCCGCGCAGCTCGCCGCGGCCGCCGCGGCGGCCGGGCTGGTGCCCGCCGGCGCCGCGGCCTACCTGGTCGTCGGTCCCGACGGCACCGCCACGCTGCGCGGCACCCCCGAACCCGCACCGGGCGCCGCCCCGCCGGCCGGGGACGGGGGCTGACCGTGGGTCCCCGGGACACCCCGCGCGAGCGGCCCCGCGGCCTCCCCGGCGATGCCCGCCGCGAGCGCGCACCCCTGGGCCGGGGCGCCGTGCCGCGCACCGGCGCCGACCGCGCCGCGACCGCCCGCTCGGGTGCCGGTGCCTGGCGCGGCGGTCCCCGCGGCGGGGGAGCGACCCGCGCGGGCGCCTTCGTCCCGCGCCGTCCGCAGGGCCGCCGGCACAGCGGCCGCACCCTGACCCCGCGCCCGGCCCGGCTGCGGTGGGGGCTGGTGCTCGTCGTCGTCCCGCTGCTGCTGGTCACCGGCCGGCTGGTGCTGCTCCAGGGCGTCGACAGCGCCGACCTCGCCTACCGCGCCGAGCAGGACCGGCTCGCCGACGTCCCGATCTCGGCGCTGCGCGGCGCGATCGTCGACCGCGACGGCCACCCGTTCGCCTACACCGTCGACGCCTCCCGCGTCACCGCCGACCCCACCGTCGTCGAGGACCCCGAGCGCACCGCGCTGGCCCTGACCGCGCTCCTCGACGTCCCGGTCGACGAGCTGACCGAGCGGCTCTCCGCCGAGGGCCGCTACGTCAGCCTCGCCCGGCAGGTGCCGCCGGAGACCGTGGAGGCGATCGAGGAGCTCGACCTGCCCGGGGTCTTCTTCGAGGACGACCCGGTGCGGCTCTACCCGGCCGGTGCCGTCGGCGGGCAGGTGGTCGGCTTCATCGGCCGCGACGGCACCGGCCTCGGCGGCGTCGAGCTGCGCTTCGAGGACGCCCTCGCCGGCACCGACGGCCGCCGCCGCGTCGAGGTCGGCAGCGGCGGCAACCCCATCCCCGCCGGCATCGACGAGTCGACGCCGGCCACCGACGGGAGCACCGTCGAGCTCACCGTCGACCAGGACGTGCAGTACGTCGTGGAGCAGCGGCTCGGCCAGGCCTGCGCCGACGGCGCCACCACCCGCGCCTCGGCCGTCGTGCTCGACGTGCAGACCGGCGAGGTGGTGGCGATGGGCTCCTGCCCCGGCTACGACCCCGCGCAGGCCGGCCGCACCGACCCCGAGCTGCTCGGCAACCCGATCGTCAGCGGCGTGTTCGAGCCCGGCTCGGTCATGAAGGCGGTGACCCTGGCCGCCGCGCTCGAGGAGGGGGTGGCCACCCCGGACGAGGTGCTGACCGTCGACGGGCACATCCAGGCCGGCGACGCCGTGGTCACCGACGCCCACGACCACGAGCCGATCGACTGGACGGTGACCGGGATCCTCGCCAAGTCGAGCAACGTCGGCACGATCATGCTGGCCCGCGAGGTGGGCGACGAGACGCTCGAGCGGTACCTGCGCGCCTTCGGCGTGGGGGAGGAGACCGGGGTGGAGCTGCCGGGCGAGAGCTCCGGGATCCTGCAGGACGCCGCCGGGTGGGAGGAGAGCCGCGCGGCCAACATCGCCATCGGCCAGGGCGTGTCGGTCACCACCCTGCAGATGGCGTCGATCTACCAGGCCATCGCCAACGACGGCGTCCGCGTGGCCCCGCGGGTGGTCTCCTCGGTCACCGCCCCGGACGGGACGACGAACACGCCGGACGCGCCCGAGCCCACCCGGGTGGTCAGCGAGGCCACCGCGGACGACCTCGCGCACATGCTCGAGGCCGTCGTCGGTCCCGGCGGCACCGCGCCGCTCGCGCAGGTCGAGGGCTACCGGGTGGCCGGCAAGACCGGCACCGCGCAGCGCCCCAACCCCGAGTGCAACTGCTACGACGGCGGCGGCTACGTGACGACCTTCGTCGGGTTCGCCCCGGCCGACGACCCGCAGTACGTCGTCGCCGTCGACCTCGAGCGGCCCACCAGCTCGGCCGAGGGCGGCCAGGTCGCCGCGCCGGTGTTCGCCGACGTGATGCGGCACGTCCTCACCTCCGCCGGGGTGGTGCCCTCCGGCACGCCCCGCCCGGACTTCGCGCTGACCCGCGAGGACCTCCCCGAGGCGGCCACCGGCGGTCCGGCCGGCGATTAGGCGGCTCCATCCGTGCACGTCCGCGGAAGTGCACGGCCCGGGACACCGCCGAGGGGCCGCGGGTGCGCGGGGGAGGAACGGGGCGCCGGTAGATTGGCCCGACGTGAGCCCGACCGGACCCGGGTCGGCGCCCCGGCCCGCGGGGACCCGCCCGCTCGCCCTCAGCGCCCTCGCCGACCTCGTCGGCGACCCCGTGCAGGGCGACCCCGCCACCCCGGTCCGCGGCGTCACCCTCGCCTCGACCGAGGTGCTCCCCGGCGACCTGTACGCCGCCCTCCCCGGGGCGCGCACCCACGGTGCGCGCTACGCCGCCGACGCCGCGGCGCGGGGCGCGGTCGCCGTCCTCACCGACCCCGCCGGCCGCGAGCAGGCGGCTGCCACCGGCCTGCCGGTGTGCGTGGTCGAGGACCCCCGCGGCCGGCTCGGCGCGGTCGCCGCCCGCGTCTACGGCGAGCCCGCCCGCCGGCTGCCGGTCATCGGCATCACCGGCACCAACGGCAAGACGACGACGAGCTACCTGGTCGAGGCGGGCCTGGCCGCCGCGGGCCGCGGCACCGGGCTGATCGGCACCGTGCAGTCGCGCACCCGCGGCCGCGACGGCGCCGAGACCACCTTCCCCAGCGTCCGCACCACGCCCGAGGCCCCGGTGCTGCACGCGCTGCTGGCCACCATGGCCGAGTCCGGCGTCGACGCCGTCGTCATGGAGGTCTCCAGCCACGCGCTGGTGCAGGGCCGGGTCGGCGGGGTGCCCTTCGCCGCCGCCGGGTTCACCAACCTCAGCCAGGACCACCTCGACTTCCACCGCGACCTCGAGGACTACTTCCAGGCCAAGGCGCTGCTCTTCGACGGCCGCGCGGCCACCGAGGTGGTCGTCGTCGACGACGACCACGGCCGCCGCCTGGCCGGGATGCTCGGCGAGCGCGCGGTCACCGTCTCCGCCGACGGCGCGGCCGCGCACTGGACCGCCACCGACGTCGCGCCCGCCCCCGACGGCGGTTCCGCCTTCACCGTGACCGGCCCCGGCGGCAGCTGGCCCGCCGGCGTGCGGCTGCCCGGCCGGTTCAACGTCACCAACGCCGTCCTCGCGGTCGCGCTGCTCGACGCCATCGGCGTGCCAGTGGCGCAGGCACTCGAGGGCATCGCCGCCACCGTCGTCCCCGGCCGCATGGAGCCCGTCGACGCCGGCCAGCCGTTCACCGCCGTCGTCGACTACGCGCACACCCCCGACGCCGTGACCACCGCGCTCGCCGCGCTGCGGGCCTCGACGCGGGGCAGGCTGGTCACCGTGATCGGCTGTGGCGGCGACCGCGACCAGGGCAAGCGCCCGGCGATGGGCGCGGCGGCGGCGCTGGGCAGCGACCTCGTCGTCGTCACCGACGACAACCCGCGCTCGGAGGACCCGGCCGCCATCCGCGCCGCGGTGCTGGCCGGGGTGCCGGCCGACCGCCGCGCCGCCGTCGAGGAGGTCGGCGACCGCCGGGCGGCCATCGCCCGCGCCGTCGCGCTGGCCCGCCCCGGCGACACGGTGCTGGTGGCCGGCAAGGGGCACGAGCCGGGACAGGAGGTCGCGGGCACCGTGACGCCCTTCGACGACCGGGCCGTGCTGCGCGAGGCGATCGCCGCCCTGCACCCGCAGGCGTCGGCCCCCGCCGGGGCGGCCCCCCGGTGATCACCCTCTCCCTCGCCGAGGTCGCGCAGGCCGTCGGCGCGTCCGTGCCGCCCGGCGCCGGGGACGTCGCGGTCACCGGCGTCACGCTGGACTCCCGCGCCGTCTCGGCCGGTGACCTGTTCGTCGCGGTCGCCGGAGAGCGCGTCGACGGGCACGACTTCCTCGACGCCGCCGCGGCCGCCGGCGCCGTCGCGGCGCTGACCACCCGTCCCGGCGGCCCGCTGCCGGCCCTGGTCGTCGACGACACCGTGGCCGCGCTCGGCCGGCTCGCCGCACTGGTGCACACCCGGCTCGCCGCTGCCGGCCTGCTGACCGTCGGCATCACCGGGTCCTCGGGCAAGACCTCCACCAAGGACCTGCTCGGCCAGGTGCTCGCCGCGGCCGGGCCCACCGTCAGCCCGCCCGGCTCCTACAACAACGACATCGGCCTGCCGCTCACCGTGCTGTCGGCCGACGCGACCACCCGCTTCCTGGTGCTCGAGATGGGCGCCCGCGGCGTGGGCCACATCGCCCGCCTGTGCGCGGTGGCCCGCCCCGACGTCGGCGTCGTGCTCAACGTCGGCTCGGCCCACCTCGGCGAGTTCGGCTCGGCCGACGCGATCGCCGTGGCCAAGGGCGAGCTGGTCGAGGCGCTGCCGGCCACCGGCACCGCCGTCCTCAACGCCGACGACGCCCGCGTGCTCGGGATGGCGCCGCGCACCCGCGCCCGGGTGGTCACCACCGGGCGGTCCGCGGACGCCGACGTCCGCGCCACCGGTGTCACCCTCGACGACGCCGCCCGCGCCCGCTTCACCCTCGTCGCCGGCGGCGAGCAGCACCCGGTGGCGCTGCAGGTCGTCGGCGAGCACCAGGTCGCCAACGCGCTGTCGGCGGCCGCCCCCGCGCTCGCTGCCGGGATGACCCCGGCCGCCGTCGCCGCCGCCCTGTCCGACGCGCAGCCGCGCAGCCGGTGGCGGATGGAGGTCACCCGCCGGGACGACGGCGTGACCGTGGTCAACGACGCCTACAACGCCAACCCCGAGTCGATGCGCGCGGCGCTGGCCGCCCTCGCCGGGCTCCCGGCCACCCGGCGGGTCGCCGTCCTCGGCGGGATGGCCGAGCTGGGCCCGGACGCCACGGCCGAGCACGAGCGCCTGGGCCACGACGCGGTCGCCGCGGGGGTCGACCTGCTCGTCGCCGTCGGACCCGATGCGGTAGGGATGGTGGCGGGTGCCACGGCCGCCGGTGCCCGCCACGGGGAGGGCTCCGGGACGAACGTGGTCTCCGTGCCCGACCGGGCGGCCGCACTCGACCTGCTCTCGGAGGTACTCGTGCCCGGTGACGTCGTGCTGGTGAAGGCCAGCCGGTCGAACGGGCTGGAGGTCCTGGCCGAGGGCCTGCTCACCGCCGGGGCAGGCGCGTGAAGTCCGTCCTCATCGCCGCGGCGTTCGGGCTGTTCATCTCCATCCTCGCCACGCCGCTGGCCGTCCGGGCCTTCCGGCGCCGCGGCTTCGGTCAGGAGATCCGCGACGACGGCCCCGAGTCGCACCTGTCGAAGAAGGGCACGCCCACCATGGGCGGCACCGTCATCGTCGGGGCCACCGTCGCGGGCTACCTCATCGCCCACCTCTTCCTCATCGGCCAGCCCGGCCGCGGCGTCACCGCCACCGGCCTGCTGCTGCTGTTCCTCATGGTGGGGCTGGGCACCGTCGGGTTCCTCGACGACTACCTCAAGATCCGGTACCGCCGCAGCCTGGGCCTGAACAAGACGGCGAAGCTGGTCGGGCAGCTGGTCGTCGGGCTGACCTTCGCCATCCTGGCGCTCAACTTCCCCGACGAGGCCGGGGTGACGCCGGCCTCGGAGTTCGTCTCCTACGTCCGCGACATCGAGCCGCTGTTCGTCAGCGCCATCGGCTTCGTCGTGCTGGCCTACCTGTTCATCGCCGGGTTCTCCAACGCCGTCAACCTCACCGACGGCCTCGACGGGCTGGCCGCCGGCTGCTCGGCGATGGTGTTCGGCGCCTACGTGGTGATGAGCTTCTGGCAGTTCACCCACGACTGCGCCACGGCCGCGGTCGACGGCTGCTACCAGGTGCGCGACCCGCTCGACGTCACGCTGGTGGCGGCCGCCGCGCTGGGCGCGTGCCTGGGCTTCCTGTGGTGGAACACCAGCCCGGCGCGGATCTTCATGGGCGACACCGGCTCGCTGGCCCTCGGCGGGCTGATGTCCGGCATCGCCATCGTCACCCGCACCGAGCTGCTGCTCATCGTCCTCGGCGGCCTGTTCGTGGCGGTGACGCTGTCGGTGGTGATCCAGGTGGCCTTCTTCCGCGCCACCCGCCGGCGGGTGTTCCGCATGGCCCCGCTGCACCACCACTTCGAGCTCGCCGGGTGGGCGGAGAACACCGTCATCGTGCGGTTCTGGCTGGTGACCGGGATGGCCGTGGCCTTCGGGCTGGGCCTGTTCTACGCCGACTGGCTCGCCCTGACCGGGCTGTGAGCGCGCCCTCACGCACCCGGCGGCCGGCCGCCCGCCCGTCGCGACACGCGGCGTCCCTGCCGGGACCGCACGCGCGACTCGGCGACGATGTCCGGATGGACGGCCGCAGCGAGTCCACCCGCGCCCGCCGCACGGCCCGCCGGACCTCCCCGGCGGCGCCTCCCCGGCGCCGGCTGCGCGGCCCGGCCTGGCTCGACGGGCCGATGACCAGCTGCCACCTGGTCATCGGCGCGGCCGGTCTGCTGCTGGCCATCGGGCTGGTCATGGTGTTCTCCGCCTCCGCGATCGAGGCGGCCCTCGACGACCAGCCGGCCTGGCGCCCCGGCGTCGACCAGCTCGTGTTCGCGGCGCTCGGCCTGGTCGCGCTGGGCATCGCGGTGCGGCTGCCCGCGGGCCTGGTCCGCCGCTGGTCGCCGGTCGCGCTGGTCGTGGTCGTCGTGCTGCTGGTCGCCGTGCTCGTCCCCGGGATCGGGGTCGAGTACAACGGCTCGCGGGCCTGGATCAGCCTCGGGTTCACCGACTTCCAGCCCTCGGAGCTGTCCAAGCTCGTCGTCGCGCTGTGGGGCGCGCACGTGCTGGCCCTGCGCGGCCGCCACCTGACGGTCCGGACCCTGCTGGTGCCGCTGCTCCCGGTCTTCGTGCTCATGGCCGGCCTGCTCATGCTCGAGCCGGACTTCGGCGCGGTGGTCAGCCTGCTGCTGGTCGTCGCCGGGCTGCTGTGGGCCGGCGGCCTGCCGGGGCGGCTGTGGGGGATCGGCATCGCCAGCGCCGCCACGCTGGCCTGGCTCATGGTCAGCACCTCGCCGTACCGCATGGAGCGGGTCACCTCGTTCCTGCACCCCTTCGACGACCCCACCGACTCCGGCTTCCAGGCCATCCGCGGCTTCTACGCGCTGGCCAACGGCGGACTGTGGGGCGTGGGCCTGGGCAACAGCGCCATGAAGTGGAACCTGCTGCCCGAGGCCGAGTCGGACTACATCTTCGCGATCATCGGCGAGGAGCTCGGCTTCCTCGGCTGCCTGGTCGTGGTCACCCTCTACGCCGTGCTGGCCTACGCCGGCTTCCGCATCGCCCGCCGCACCACCGACCGCTTCGTGTCGCTGGCCAGCGTGGCGATCACCGTCTGGCTGGTCGGCCAGGCGGCCATGAACATGGGCTACGTGGTGGGCGTCCTCCCGGTCACCGGGGTCACCCTGCCGCTGGTCTCCGCCGGTGGCACCTCGCTCGTGCTCACCCTCTTCATCGTGGGGATCCTCATCCGCTTCGCCCGATCCGAGCCCGACGCCATCGAGTACGCCCGCAGCCGCGACCGCGGCCGGCTGGCCCGCTGGCTGCTGCCGGTGCCGGTGCTCGCCGTCGACCCGGTCCGCCCGCGGCGGTCCCGGCCCGAGCCGGCCGCCGGCCGCCCGGCGGCCCGCCGGCCGGTGGAGGCCCACCCCGTCCGGCGGCCCGTCACCGACCGCGGTGCCGACCGCCGGGCCGAGCGCCGGGTGCCCCCGCCGGCGGCCCGGCGCCCGGACCGCGACCGCGTGCCCGCCCGGCCCGCCGACGACCGCCCGGGACGGTCCCGGTGACCGGCCCGACCGGTCGCCCGGGCGGCGCCGGCCCCGGCAGCGTCGTCCTGGCCGGCGGCGGCTCCGGCGGCCACATCGAGCCGATGCTCGCCCTCGCCGACGCGCTGCGGCGGCGCGACCCCGCCCTGCGGATCACCTGCCTGGGCACCGCCCGCGGCATGGAGACCCGGCTGGTGCCCGCCCGCGGCTACGACCTGCGGCTCATCCCGCCGGTGCCGCTGCCGCGCAAGCCCACGCCGGACCTGCTGCGCGTGCCCGGCCGGGTCCGCCGCGCGGTCGCCGACACCCGCGCGCTGCTCGGCGAGCTCGCCGCCGACGTCGTCGTCGGGTTCGGCGGGTACGTGGCCCTGCCGGCCTACCTGGCCGCGAAGCGCGCCGGCGTGCCGGTCGTCGTGCACGAGCAGAACGCGCTGCCGGGCCTGGCCAACCGGATCGGCGCCCGGGTCGCCGCCCGGGTCGCGGTCACCGTGCCGGGCACCCCGCTGCACCGCGGCGAGCACGTCGGCATGCCGCTGCGCTCGGCCATCACCACGCTCGACCGCGCCGCCACCCGGCCCGCCGCCCGCGCCGAGTTCGGCCTCGACGCCGACCGCCCGACGCTGCTGGTCTTCGGCGGGTCGCAGGGCGCGGCCTCGCTCAACCGGGCCGCGGTCGCCGCGGCCGACGCGCTCACCGCCGCCGGGGTCCAGGTGCTGCACGCCCGCGGCCCGAAGAACACCGACGTCACGGTGCCGCCGCGCCCGGCCGGGTCGGCGCCCTACGTCGTCGTCGACTACCTCGAGCGGATGGACCTCGCCTACGCCGCCGCCGACCTCGCGCTGTGCCGCTCGGGCGCGGTCACCGTCGCCGAGCTGTCGGCGGTCGGGCTGCCGGCGGCGTTCGTGCCGCTGCCCATCGGCAACGGCGAGCAGCGCCGCAACGCCCTGCCCGTGGTCGAGGCCGGCGGCGGCCTGCTCGTCGACGACGCCGACCTCTCACCCGCCTGGATCGAGGCGACCCTGGTGCCGCTGCTCACCGACCCCGCCGCGCTCGCCGGGTACGCCGCCCACGCCGCCGCGGCCGGGGTGCCCGACGCCGACGACCGGCTGGCCGACATCGTGCTGGAGGTGGCGGCCGGTGACCGCTGACGCGACCGCGGCCTGGACCGGGCCCGTCCCCACGCTCGAGCAGCTCGGCGCGGTGCACTTCGTCGGCATCGGCGGCGCCGGGATGAGCGGCATCGCGCGGATCCTGCTCGCCCGCGGGGTGCCGGTCTCCGGCAGCGACCGCAGGGACAGCCCGACGGTGATGGCGCTGCGGGCCCTGGGTGCGCGGGTGGAGACCGGCCACGACGCCGCCCACCTCGGGGATGCCGACTCGGTCGTCGTCTCCTCGGCCATCCGCGAGGACAACCCCGAGCTGGCCGCCGCCCGGGCCCGCGGGCTGACCGTGCTGCCCCGCGCCGTCGCGCTCGCCGCGGTGATGGCCGGGCGGCGCAGCGTCGCCGTCGCCGGCACGCACGGCAAGACCTCGACCACCTCGATGCTCACCGTGGCCGTGCAGGCCTGCGGGGTGGACGCCTCCTTCGCCATCGGCGGCACGCTCAACGAGTCGGGCAGCAACGCGCACGCCGGCGCGGGCGACGTGTTCGTCGCCGAGGCCGACGAGAGCGACCGCTCGTTCCTGCTCCTCGCGCCGTACGGGGCGGTCGTCACCAACGTCGAGGCCGACCACCTGGACAACTACGGCGACCTGGCCGCGGTCGAGGCCGCGTTCGACCGGTTCCTCGCCACCGTGGCGCCCGGCGGCTTCGTCGTCGTGTGCGCCGACGACCCCGGCTCGGCCCGGCTGCGCGGCGTCCCCACCCCGGCCCGCATGCGCACCTACGGGACCGCCGAGGACGCCGACCTGCGCCTGGTCGACCTCGACGTCGGCCCGGACACCACCGCCTGGACCGCGGTCCTCGACGGCGCCGTGCTCGGCCGCGTGCGCATCCGGGTCCCCGGCGATCACATGGCCCGCAACAGCGCCGCCGCCCTGCTGGCCGGCCTGGAGCTGGGCCTGCCCGCCGAGGGGCTGATCGCCGGGCTGGAGCGCTTCGGCGGGGTGCACCGCCGCTTCGAGCTCAAGGGCGTCGCCGCCGGGGTGCGGGTCTACGACGACTACGCCCACCACCCGACCGAGGTCACCGCGCAGCTGCGCGCCGCCCGGGCGGTGGCGGGGGAGGGCCGGGTGGTCGTGGCGTTCCAGCCGCACCTCTACAGCCGCACCCGCGAGTTCGCGACGGCGTTCGGCGAGGCGCTCGGGCTGGCCGACGAGGTCGTGGTCATGGACGTCTACGGCGCCCGCGAGGACCCCGTGCCCGGTGTCACCGGCGCGATGGTCGCCGACGCCGTCCCGCTGCCGCCCGAGCGGGTGCACTTCGAGCCCTCGTGGTCGGCGGCCGCCCCGGCCTTGGCGGCGCGGGCCCGGCCCGGCGACCTGGTCATCACGATGGGCGCCGGCAACGTCTCGATGGTCGGCCCGGAGGTGCTCGCCGCGTTGTCCGGCCCGGGCGGCGCCGAGCCCGGTGGGGACGCCGTCCGGTGAGCCGCGCGGGCCTGACCACGGCCGACCGCGAGCGCGGCACGCCGGTCGAGGTCGCCCGGCCCGCCCGCCGGCGCCGGCGGGAGACCCCCCGCGACCGGCGCCGGCGGCGCCTGGTCGGCGGCGCCGTGGCGCTGCTCGTGCTGGCGGGCGCCTGGTGGGCGGTGTGGGCCAGCCCGCTGCTGGCGGTGCGCGACGTCCGCGTCGACGGGGCCACCACGCTGACCGCCGAGCAGGTCCGCACCGCCGCCGGCGTGGCCGAGGGGACGCCGCTGCTGCGGGTCGACGTGGACGCCGCCGAGGCCCGGGTCGCCCGCCTGCCGCAGGTCGCCTCGGTCCAGGTCGCCCGCGGCTGGCCGGGCAGCGTCGTCGTGACCGTGGCCGAGCGGCGGCCGGTCGCCGTCGTGGAGCAGGCCGGCACGCGGTCGCTGGTCGACGCCTCCGGGGTGCTCTTCGACACGGTCACCGGCGAGGCCCCGGCCGGCGTGGTGCCCCTCGACGTCGCCGCTCCCGGCCCCGACGACGCCGCCACCCGGGCCGCGCTCGACGCGCTCGTCTCGCTGCCGGCCGAGGTGCGCGCCCGGGTCGCCGCCGCGGCGGCCGGTTCCGGCGAGGACGTCACGCTCACGCTCACCGACGGCACCACCGTCGTGTGGGGCGGTGCGGGCGACGGCGCCGACGACGACCGGCGGGCCGCCACGCTGGTGGCGCTGCTGGACCAGATCGCCGCCGACGCACTCGAGCCGGCCACGACCATCGACGTCAGCGCGCCGGACGCCGTCGTCCTCCGGTGATCAAGGGCCCTCCTGCCCCCCACCCCTCGCTCCGCTCGGGGCGGGGCCCTGCAGGAGGGCCGTTCCAGCACCTCACCTTCGCGCTGCGTGCGTGCCCGGGTGCGGACCGCTGATCGACCGGCGCGCCGCCGACACGCCCGCCTCCGCGACACGCCCGACACGACGTCCGGCCCGGATCAGTCCGCGTGTGTCGCTCGCCGCTGGTCTCGACGCCCACCTGAGGGATCGGCGCCGCGGGTCGTCACCGAAAGTGGTGCAGATGTGACCACTGGGTCGCCGGAGATCCGTGGGATCCGAGTATCGCGACACGCCGGTCCGAGGAGGGTGCTTGTAGCGCCGGATGGAGCCCACCTAACTTCGTCGCGTCGACCCAGTTGACATAACACTAAGTCTGTACTTGAGGATGAGGGTCGAGGTCGGGAGCCCCACATGACACCTCCGCACAACTACCTCGCGGTCATCAAGGTCGTCGGCATCGGCGGCGGCGGTGTGAACGCGGTCAACCGGATGATCGAGGTCGGTCTGAAGGGGGTGGAGTTCATCGCCATCAACACCGACGCCCAGGCGCTGTTGATGAGCGACGCCGACGTCAAGCTCGACGTCGGCCGGGAGCTCACCCGCGGCCTCGGCGCCGGCGCCCAGCCCGACGTCGGCCGACAGGCAGCCGAGGACCACCGCGAGGAGATCGAGGAGGTGCTCAAGGGCGCCGACATGGTCTTCGTGACCGCCGGTGAGGGCGGTGGCACCGGTACCGGCGGCGCGCCGGTCGTGGCCTCGATCGCCCGCAAGCTCGGCGCGCTGACCATCGGCGTGGTCACCCGCCCGTTCTCCTTCGAGGGCAAGCGGCGTGCCGTGCAGGCCGAGTCGGGCATCGAGGAGCTGCGCAACGAGTGCGACACGCTCATCGTGATCCCCAACGACCGGCTGCTGCAGCTCGGTGACCGCAACGTCAGCGTGATGGACGCCTTCCGCACCGCCGACCAGGTGCTGCTCTCCGGTGTCCAGGGCATCACCGACCTGATCACCACCCCGGGCCTGATCAACCTCGACTTCGCCGACGTCAAGTCGGTCATGTCCGGTGCGGGCTCCGCGCTCATGGGCATCGGCAGCGCCCGCGGCGACAACCGCGCGCTGCTCGCCGCCGAGCAGGCGATCGCCAGCCCGCTGCTGGAGGCCTCGATGGAGGGCGCCCACGGCGTGCTGCTGTCGATCTCCGGCGGGTCGGACCTGGGCCTGTTCGAGATCAACGAGGCCGCCTCGCTGGTGTCCGACGCGGCCCACGCCGACGCCAACATCATCTTCGGTGCGGTCATCGACGACGCCCTCGGCGACGAGGTGCGCGTGACCGTCATCGCCGCGGGCTTCGACGGCGGCCGCCCGTCGTCGCGCAAGGACGCCGCGGTCGCCGCCGTGCCGGCCGCCGGGCCCACGACCGCCCCGGGCCGCCTGCCCTCGCCGCCGGTGGCCCCGGCGCCGTCCGCGGGCCTGCCGCGGGCGACGGGGGAGCGGCTGGTGGGCGCCGTGCCGCCCGCTCCGGTCGCGCCCGCCCCGGCGGCCCGCCCGACGCCGCCCGGCGGGGGGATCACCGTCCCGCCGCTGCCGCCGGTGACCAACGGTGCCGCCGGTGCCGCCGGACGCCGCCCCCTCGGCAACGAGGACTTCGAGGAGGAGCTCGACATCCCGGAGTTCCTCCGCCAGTGATGGAGGACCCCCCTGCCCCCCACGGCTCGCAGGCTCGCCGCGGGCCTCTGCAGGAGGGCCGTTCCAGCAGGTCGGCCGCCTCTCCGGTGGTGCGCCCCCGACGGGTGGTCACCGACCGGAGGGGCGGCCGCTCGCGTCCGCCCTACGACACGTTCGACCTGGGGGCCCACGTCGGCGACGACCCCGCCGACGTCGCCGCCAACCGCGAGCGCCTCGCCCGCGAGCTCGGGGTGGCCGGTGACCGGCTGGTCTGGATGGACCAGGTGCACGGCACCGGCGTCGCCGTCGTCGAGGGCCCGGCCGAGGCACCGCTGCCGGCCACCGACGCCCTGGTCACCCGCACCCCCGGCCTGGTGCTGTGCGTGCTCGTCGCCGACTGCGTGCCCGTGCTGCTCGCCGACCCCGTCGCCGGCGTGGTCGCCGCCGTCCACGCCGGCCGCGAGGGCGTGCGGCAGGGCGTGGTCCCCGCGACGCTGGCCGCCATGGCCCGGCTGGGCAGCCGCCCCGCCGACACCACCGCGCTCCTCGGCCCGGCGGTCTGCGGCTCCTGCTACGAGGTGCCGCGCGCGATGCAGGCCGAGGTGGCCCGCGTCGCCCCGGCGGCCGCCGTGCGCACCCGGAAGGGCACGCCCGGCCTGGACCTGCGGGCCGGGCTGGCCGAGCTGATGACCCGGGCGGGCCTGGCGCAGGTGGTCCACGACCCGCGCTGCACCGTCGAGGACCGGCGGCTCTACAGCCACCGCCGCGACGGCGTCACCGGCCGCCAGGCCGGCGTGACCTGGCTCGGGTGAGCCGACTCGCCCCCTGCGTGCGCATCCACGGAAGTGCGCGGCCGCCATCGGGGACGATCGGCGCATGACCTCCCCGGCCGACCGCCTGCGGGCCGTCCGCGACCGCATCGCCGCGGCGGCCCGGGCCGCCGGCCGCGACCCGGGGTCGGTGACCCTGCTCGCGATCAGCAAGACCGTGCCGGCCGACGACGTCCGCGCCCTGGCCGCGCTGGGCCAGACGGCGTTCGGCGAGAACCGCGCCCAGGAGCTCACCGCCAAGGTCGCCGCGCTCGCCGACCTGCCGCTCGAGTGGCACTTCGTCGGCCAGCTGCAGCGCAACAAGGCGGCGGCGGTGGCCCGCACCGGCGCCGTCGTCCACTCCCTCGACCGGGCGCCCCTGGCCCGCGCCCTGGCCCGCGCGGGGGAGGATCGTGGCCGCGCCGTCGACGTCTTCGTGCAGGTCGACCTGGGCGGCGCGGCGGGGGAGCTGGCCGAGCGCGGCGGCGCCGCGCCCGACGACGTCCCCCGGCTGGCCGAGGAGGTCGCCGCCCTCCCGGGCCTGCGGCTGCGCGGGCTGATGGCCGTCGCCCCGCGGGACGAGCCGCCGGGCCCGGCCTTCGCCCGGCTGGCCGCCCTCGCCGAGCGCCTGCGCGCCGACCACCCCGCCGCCACCGAGCTGTCGGCCGGCATGAGCGGCGACCTCGAGGAGGCCGTCGCAGCCGGCGCCACGATCGTGCGTGTCGGAACCGCGCTCTTCGGCTCCCGGCCCCTAACCTCGCCCCGAGTCACACGAGTCACAGGGGTCCCACCCGGGTCCCCGGAGGAGGTCTGATGGCCGGGGCCATGCGGAAGATGGGCATCTACCTCGGACTCGTCGAGGACGACGACGCGCGCGCCTACGGGCGCTACGACGCCCGCCCGGCCGACCACCCCGACCGGTACGACGACGGCCGCTACGACGACCGCTACGACGAGGGGCGCTACGACGACCGCCGGGCCGGCCGGTACGAGGGCCGCTACGACGAGCGCTCCGCCGACCGCTACTCCTCCGACGGGCGCGGGGAGGCCGGCTACGGCGGCTACGACTCCCTGACCGGCGACCCCGCCTACGACGACCGCTACGACCGCCGTTACGACGACGAGCGCTTCGACGAGCGCGCCGAGCCGCGTGCGGCCGAGCCGCGGGGCCACGAGTCGCGCGGTGCCGAACCGCGCGGCCACGAGCCCGCGGGCGAGGCCGAGCCGGCCCTGCCGCGCCGCGGCGCCACCCGGCTGGGGCTGGCCACGCCGGTGGCCTCCTCGGGTCCGGTGTCGGCCTCCGCCGAGTCCCGGGTGCCGGGCCCGTCCGGTGCCGCCGGACCGCGGCTGGGCGCCGTCGGCGGCCCGGGCGGCGGCGCGAGCGGTGGCACGGTCGGCGGAGGCGCCGTCGGCGGCTCCGCCCCGGCGGCCGCCGCCGGCCTGGCCGCCCGCGAGCCGGTCGCCGCGGCGGAGCCCGCTCCCGCTCCCGCGAAGCAGCCCTACCGGATCACCACGATGAGCCCCAAGACCTACAACGAGGCGCGGGCCATCGGGGAGGCCTTCCGCGAGGGCAGCCCGGTCATCATGAACCTCACCGAGCTCGACCACGCCGACGCGCGGAGGCTCGTGGACTTCGCAGCAGGACTGATCTTCGGCCTGCGCGGTAGCATCGAGCCCGTCACGGCCAAGGTGTTCCTGCTCAGCCCGAGGGACGTCGACGTGACGGCCGAGGACAAGGCCCGGATCCGCGAAGGCGGGTTCTTCGCCCAGTCCTGAGGTCGTCGGCCGGGGCGCTGGAGCGCAGGCGAACACGGCACCCGCGGGTGCCCCGGGACGAGCGAGGACAGTGGCTCTCTTCTGGCAGATCGTGTCGTCGGTCCTGCTCGTCTTCCTCATCCTGCTGTTCGCGCGTTTCGTCGTGGACTGGGTGATGGTCCTGGCGCGCAGCTGGCGCCCGTCGGGCTTCGTGGCCGCGGGCCTCGAGGTCGTCTACGCGACCACCGACCCCCCGCTGAAGGCCATCCGCAAGGTGATCCCGCCGCTGAACCTGGGGTCGATCCGTCTCGACCTCGCGTTCATGGTCTTATTGATCGCCGTGTACATCCTGCGGAGCATCACGTCTGGTCTCGCCCTCACCGCGTGACCACCGCTCACGCGGTCCGCGCGTGATCGACCCGACCCCGTCCCCGCCGTCCGACCCGAGGTGAGCCCCTTGCCACTCACGCCAGCCGACGTGCACAACGTCGTCTTCAAGAAGCCGCCGATCGGGAAGCGTGGCTACGACGAGGACGAGGTCGACGCGTTCCTCGACGTGGTGGAGGCCGAGCTCGCTCGGCTGATCGAGGAGAACAACGAGCTGCGCTCCGGCTCGAGCACCGGCCGGGTCCCCGCCCAGCAGGCCGCCCCGGAGCCGCCGCCCGCGCCGGCGCCGCCGCCGCAGCCGGTCGCCCGCGAGGACGACACCACCCGCGCCTCGCGGATGCTGGCGCTGGCCTCGGAGACCGCCGACCGCTACGTGAACGAGGCCAAGGCGCAGGCCGACCAGATGGTCTCCAGCGCCAAGGCGACCAGCGACCGGCTGCTGACCGACGCCCGCGCCAAGAGCGAGCAGATGGTCAACGAGGCCAAGCTGCGCGCCGACTCCATGGTCAACGACGCCCGCACCCGCGCCGACACGATGGAGCGCGAGGCCCGGGCCAAGGCCGCTGCCCTCGACCAGGACGCCGAGCGGCGGCACCGCGAGGTCATGGGCGGCCTGGAGGAGAAGCGCGCCAACCTCGAGCGCAAGATCGAGGAGCTGCGCACCTTCGAGCGCGAGTACCGCACGCGGTTCCGCTCCTACCTCGAGTCGCACCTGCGCGACCTCGACAGCCGCGGCTCGGCGGAGCCGTCGTCGGCCAGCCGGCAGACGCAGCACGCGACCGCCTGAGGGCGTACGCGGCCCTCGCCGCCCTGACGACCGGTCCCCGTCCCGCCACCCGGCGGGGCGGGGACCGCTGCGTCGGCTCCCCGTGACGCACCAGCGGCGTTCGCCGTGGCTGGCAGCGGTCGCCGGTGCGGCCGTCGGGCTGCTCGGTGGCCTGGTGGGGCTGGGTGGCGCCGAGTTCCGGCTGCCGCTGTTGCTGGGCCTGTTCGCGTTCGCGGCCCTGCCGGGCGTCATCGTCAACAAGGCGCTGAGCCTGACGGTGGTCGTCGCGGCCATCCCGAGCCGGCTGGGCGCGGTCCCGGTCGACCAGCTGGCCGCGCACGGGATCGTCGCCGCGAGCCTGCTGGCGGGCAGCCTGCCGGGGGCGTGGACGGGAGCGGCCTGGGCCACGCGGATGCGCGCCGCCACCCTGTACCGGGTCCTGGCGCTCCTGCTCGTCGCCATCGCAGCGGTGTTCGCCGCCCACCACCTGGGCCGGCTGCCGCACCCGCACCTGCCGGCCGCCGCCCAGGCCGGCGCCGGTGTCGTCGCCGGGTTCGGCATCGGCGTGGTCGCCGCGCTGATGGGCGTGGCCGGCGGCGAGCTGCTGGTGCCGGTCATCACGGTGCTGTTCGCCGTCGACGTCAAGGTCGCCGGCAGCCTGTCGCTGCTGGTGTCGCTGCCGACGATGCTGGTCGGGTTCGCCCGGTACAGCCGGTCCCAGGCGTTCGCCGTGCTGCGGGACGACGGCCGGTTCGTCGCGGCGATGGCGGCCGGCTCGGTGGCCGGAGCGGTGGCCGGTGGACTGCTGCTCGGCGTCGTGCCGACGGCGGTCCTGGCGCCCGCGGTGGTCGTGCTGCTGCTCGCCAGCGCGGTCGAGGTCTGGCGGCACGCCCGTCCCCCGGGCGCGCGGGTCCCGAGAACGGAACCGGCCCCCTGAGCCCTCCGGGGAGGGCTCAGGGGGCCGGACGCGTCCGAGCGGTGGGGCCTCAGCCCTTGACGCTGCCGGCGAGCAGGCCCCGGACGAAGTAGCGCTGCAGGCTCAGGAACACCAGCAGCGGCAGCACGATGGACACGAAGGCACCGGCGGCCAGCAGGTACCAGTCCGACCCCCGGGTGCCGGCCAGCTCCGCCACCCGCACGGTCAGCGGGACGACGTCGGGGGCCCCGCCGGCGAAGGTCAGCGCCACCAGCAGGTCGTTCCACACCCACAGGAACTGGAAGACGCCGAACGCGGCGATCGCCGGGGTGAGCAGCGGCAGCAGCACCTGGAAGAAGATCTTCACGTGGCCGGCGCCGTCCATGCGGGCGGCCTCCACCAGCGAGGCCGGGATCTCCTTCATGAAGTTGTGCAGCAGGAAGATCGCCAGCGGCAGCGCGAAGATCGAGTGCGACAGCCAGATGGTCCAGAAGGACCCGTTGAGGCCGGTGTCGACGTACAGGCTGAGCAGCGGGATGAGCGTGACCTGGATGGGGACCACCTGCAGCGCGAAGACCGCGATGAACAGGATGTTGCGGCCCGGGAACTTGATCCAGGCGAACGCGTAGGCCGCCAGCAGCGCCAGGCTGATCGGGATGATCACCGCCGGCAGGGTGATGACGAGCGAGTTGAGGAACAGCGTGGCGAAGTTCGTCCCGCCGTAGAGGACCTCGTTGTAGTTGTCGAGGGTGAACTGCGGGTCGGTGAAGAACGTCCACCAGCCCGACCGGCGGATGTCGAGCTCCGGCCGGAAGGAGGTGATGAGCAGGCCGAGCGTCGGGATGGTCCACAGCACCGCGATGACCAGCGCGATGATCGATGCGGCGGGGGAGCTGAGCCGGTTCTTGGCGGCCACCGCGCGGCGCTCGGTGCGGGTGAGCCGGCGCTCGTCCGGGGGGACGGGCGCCATGACCGGGGTGGTCGTGGTCATCGGATCTCCTCCGCGAGGCGCAGCTGACGGACGTTGTAGGCGATGATCGGGATGACCAGCACGAACAGCAGGACCGCCAGTGCCGCGCCGAGCCCGAAGTTGAACTGCCGGAAGGACTGGGCGTAGAACTCGTTGGCCACGACGCTGGTGTTGAAGTTGCCGCCGGTCATCGTCCGCACGATGTCGAAGACCTTCAGCGTCACGATCGCCACCGTCGTCAGCACGACGACCAGGGCCGGGCGGATGCTGGGCACGGTGACGTAGCGGAACATCTGGATCCCGCTGACGCCGTCGAGCCGGGCGGCCTCGACGATGTCGTCGGGGATGGCCTTGATGGCCGCCGACAGCACGGTCATGGCGAAGCCCGCCTGGATCCAGATCATGACCACGATCAGGTACACCGTGTTGGCCGGGGCGTTGAGCAGGAACTGCTGGGGCTCCAGCCCGAACAGCACCAGGATCTGGTTGAGCAGGCCGATCTGGTTCACCCCGGGCTGGTCGGGGCGGTACTCGTAGACGAACTTCCAGATGACGCCGGCACCGACCATGGAGATCGCCATGGGGAGGAACACCAGCGCCTTGGCCAGCGACTCGAACCGGGTGCGGTCGACGAGGTAGGCGTAGACCAGGCCGAGACCGGTGGTCACCAGCGGGACCAGGACCACCCACAGCAGCGTGTTGAGCAGGACGGTCTGGAAGTTGTCCTCGGTGAACACCGTCGCGTAGTTGTCCAGCCCGACGAACTCCGAGCCGTCCCGGTTGTAGAACGACCCACGGACGGTCTCGAGGGCCGGGTAGACGAGACCGACCGCCAGCAGCAGCAGCGTCGGTCCGACGAAGCCGGCCGCCACCACCCAGTTGGGCACCCGCTTGGGCCGGTCGACCGCGAACAGGATCACTCCCATCACGGCCGCGAACAGGAGGATGGCGAACACCATCAGGGCGATCTTGTGCCCCGTGGTGGTCGCGTCCAGGAACCACTGCACCGCAGACGACCTCTCCTCGGCAACGGAACGCCGGGGGGACCGGCGCGGCGCTGTGGGCGCGGCGGTCCCCCCGGCCTCCGGGGGTGGTGGGACGGGCGGTCCCGGTCAGCCGGGGAGGCCGACCGGGACCGTGGTGGTCAGGACGTCGGCCAGGCGTTCTCGACGTCGGTGAGGACCTGCTGGGTCGGCTTGTCGGTCGCGATCCAGTTGGTCAGCTCGGTCCACAGGGCACCGGCGCCGACCTCACCCGGCATCAGGTCCGACCCGTCGAACCGGAAGGTCGCGTTCGGGTCCTGGAACTGCTCGGCCGCGAGCTGGTCGATCGGCGAGGTCAGGTTCTCGACGTCGAGACCGGTGTTGGCGCTGACCCAGCCCGGGCCGGAGACCTGGGCCTTGATGTTGGCCCACTCCGGGGAGGAGAGGTAGGTCTGGAACGCCTGGGTGGCCGGCTCGTCGTTGAACGCCGCGGTGAACTCGCCACCGCCGAGGACCGGGGCGGTGTCACCCTCGATGGGCGGCAGCGGGAAGGCGAAGATGTCGCCCTCCTCGGAGATGTCGGTGCCCTCCGGCCAGTTGGCCTGGTAGAAGGACGCCTGGCGGTGCATGAAGCAGCTGCCGTCGAGGATGGGCAGGCCCGCGTCGGTGAACTCGGTCGTCGCGATCGACTGCACCTCGCCCAGACCGCCGTTGACGTAGTCGGCGTTCTTCAGGATGCCGCCGACGGTGTCGAGCGCCTCGGCGATCTGCGGGTCGTTGAACGGGATCTCGTGGTTGACCCACTGGTCGTAGACGTCGGGGCCGGCGGTGCGCAGGACGACGTCCTCGAGCCAGTCGGTGGCCGGCCAGCCGGTGGCGTCACCGGACCCGATGCCCGCGCACCACGGCTTGGCGCCGGACTCGGCGATCTGGTCGGACAGGGCGATCATCTCGTCCCAGGTCTGCGGGACCTCGTAGCCGGCGTCGGCGAAGGCCGACGGCGAGTACCAGACGAAGGACTTGGCGTTGGCGCCCAGCGGGGCGGCGTAGAACTCGCCGTCGACGCTGCCGTAGTTCTTCCAGCTCTCGTCCCAGTACTCGTCGACGTTGGCCTCGACCTGGCTCGGCGCCGGCACGACCGCACCGGCGGCCACGAGGTTGGCCAGCAGACCCGGCTGCGGGACGAACGCGATGTCCGGGGCGTTGCCGCTCTGGACGCGCACGACGAGCTGGGCCTCGAACTCGCGGGACCCCTCGTACTGGACGTCGACGCCGGTGCACTCCTCGAAGGGGACGTAGGAGTCGATGTGCGGCTGGTCCTCGGGGTCGACGATCGAGGTGTAGACGCTGACCGTCTCGCCCTCCAGGTCGCCGAACTCCTCGTAGGGGGCGCAGTCGATGCTCAGGTCGGAGGCCGCGGCCTCGCCGTCCCCGCCGCCCCCGCTGGTCTCGCTGGCACCGCAGCCGGCGAGCACCAGCGCCACACCCAGGCCGCCGGCCAGCGCCGTGGAGCGCCGGCCTCTCGAGCGCATGCTCATGTACTTCCCTTCGGGTTGCTGCGGCGTCCTCGCCGCACTGCGTCATCGCAGACGGGCATCCCGGCACCAGGGGCCGGTCGCCACGCTCGCCCGGGGACGATATGCGGCGCGGAGGTCGGTTTCGCGCAACAGTGTTGAAACCGTTATGCAACGGCGTCCTGGCTCATCCGGACGGGTCGTTCCGGAATGTCCGCAGGTCGGCGCCGGTGCCCGTGTCCGTGCCCCGGACGGGTAGCGCGAGGGTGCCACCATGGTCCCGGGACGAGCCGCGTGCCAGAGTGGAGTGCTCTGCACCGGCGCAGAACGGAAGTCGAAGGGACCTCATGGCCGCCATCACCTACGACCACGCGACGCTGACCTATCCCGGTGCCACCGCACCGTCGGTGAGCGGGCTGGACCTGGACGTCGCCGACGGGGAGTTCCTGGTCCTGGTCGGCCCCTCGGGCAGTGGCAAGTCCACCGCGCTGCGGATGCTGGCCGGGCTGGAGGAGGTGACCGAGGGGGCGATCCGGATCGGCGACCGGGACGTCACCCATCTGCCGCCCAAGGAACGCGACATCGCGATGGTGTTCCAGAACTACGCGCTGTATCCGCACATGACGGTGGCCGACAACATGGGCTTCGCGCTAAAGATCGCCGGGATGAAGAAGGACCAGATCCGCGAGCGGGTCACCGAGGCGGCCAAGGTGCTCGACCTGACCCCGTATCTGGACCGCAAGCCCAAGGCGCTCTCGGGGGGGCAGCGGCAGCGGGTGGCGATGGGCCGGGCGATCGTGCGCCAGCCGCAGGCGTTCCTGATGGACGAGCCGCTGTCCAACCTCGATGCCAAGCTGCGGGTGCAGACGCGGACGGAGATCGCGGCGCTGCAGCGGCGGCTGGGCATCACCACCGTCTACGTCACCCACGACCAGGTCGAGGCGATGACCATGGGCGATCGGGTGGCGGTGCTCAAGGACGGGCTGCTGCAGCAGGTCGACACCCCGCGCAACCTGTACGACAAGCCGGTCAACGAGTTCGTCGCCGGGTTCATCGGCTCGCCGGCGATGAACCTGGTGACGGTGCAGCTGGCCGAGGGCGGGGCGGTGCTGGGCGGGCACACCGTGCCGCTGCCGCGCACCGCGGTGGGCGCGCTGGCCGCCGAGGGCGCGGCCACGGCCACGCTGGGCTTCCGGCCCGAATCGGTGGAGCTGGTCGGCGCCGGGGAGGGAGTGCCGGTGGAGGTGGCGGTGGTCGAGGAGCTGGGCAGTGATGCCTACGCCTACGGCACGCTGCACGCCGCCGACACCGCCGGCGCGAGCGACAAGCTGCTCACCCTGCGGGTGGACGCGCGCAAGCCGCCGGCCAAGGGCGAGGTGGTGCACGTGGCCATCCGCCCCGGCGAGGCGCACGTGTTCTCCCCCGAGTCGGGCAAGCGCGTCTCCCAGGACGAGCGCTGACCTCCCGGCACTGAGATCCCGACAGGGCCCCCGGACCACCGGTCCGGGGGCCCTGTCGCGTCGGTCCGCCCGAGCAGGTCCCGCCGGGACGTGACCGCCGCTACAGTCCGCGCCGTGGTCCTCGCCGCCGCCCTGCTCGTGCTCGCGGGCCTGGGGCTGTTCGTCCTCGGCGTGACGACCGCCGAGAACGCCTGGTACTGGACCTGCGTGGCCGCCTGCGGCCTGGCCGCGGCGCTGCTCGTCGTCGCCCGGCTCCGCACCCCGGCCGACGACGCCGTCCCCGCCCCGCCGGCCCCGGAGCAGGAGCCGACGCGGTCCGGCCGCGGGTCGGCCCGGCCCGCCGCGCCCGAGTCGGCCCGGCCCGCCGCCGGCGGGTCGACCTCTGCGGAGGACGCCGACGAGGCGGCGGCGGACCGCGCGGGGGACCCCGCCGGGCCGGGGGCCCGCCCGCGGCCCCGGCCGGCCGGGGACCCCGCCGCGCCGGAGGCCCCGGCGAGGGCGCACGGCCGGTTCCGGGGGAGGGCCGCCGGGGCGGGGCCGGCCGAACCGCCGGAGGAGGACGAGGAGGTCACCGACCTGCTCCTGGTCGTCGACCTCGACGACGAGGTGCTCGTCGCCGACGAGCACCCCCGCTACCACCTCGCCGACTGCTCCTCGCTGGCCGGCGGGCAGACCGTCCGGCTGCCGGTGCGCGAGGCGCGCGCCGAGGGGTTCACCCCGTGCGCCCGGTGCGGTCCGGACGCGCACCTGGCGCACCGCGAGCGCGCCCGCCGCGCCGCCCGCCGCGACTGACCCCGCGCGGGCGGCCCGCTACTCCGCCCGCGCCAGCCAGAACCGCGAGCCCGACGGCCCCTCGACCCCGGGCCCCTCGCCGGCCGCCCCGGCGTGCACCCCCGTCGCGAGGACCTCGCCGGCCACCTGCGCGCCGTGCTCGGTCAGCGCCTCGGCCATCGGGCCCTCCGCGGTCCACCACAGCTCGATGCGGTCGCTGACCGACAGGCCCGCGTTCTTGCGCGCCTCCTGCACCAGCCGCACCGCCTCGCGGACCATGCCGGCCCGCTCCAGCTCCGGCGTCATCGTCAGGTCCAGCGCCACCGTGAGCCCGCCTGCGCTGGCCACCGTCCAGCCCTCGCGCGGGGTCTCGGTGACCACGAGGTCGCCGTCCTCGAGCGGCACGGCCTGCCCGTCGACGTCCACCGTCGCGGTCCCGGCCCGGTAGGCGGCCACCAGCGCCGCGGGGTCGGCGGCGGCGACGGCCTTCGCCACCGCCTGCACCTGCCCGCCCAGCCGCCGGCCGACGGCGCGGAAGTCGACCTTGACACGGACGTCGACCAGGTCGCCGCCCACCGCCGACAGCTCGGCGAGCTCGGCCACGTTGAGCTCGTCGGCCACCTCGGCCACCAGGTCGCGGGCCAGCGACCCCCAGCCGGGGGCGGCGACCAGCGCGCGGGCCAGCGGCTGGCGGGTGCGCACCTTCGCCGAGGTCCGCGCCGCGCGGCCGAGCTCCACCAGCCGGCGGACCAGGTCGACCTGCGCGACCAGCTGCGGGTCGCGGGCGTCCTCGTCGACGGCCGGCCAGGACGCCAGGTGCACCGAGTCGGGGGCGCCGTCGCCCAGCCCGGGGCGGACGACCCGCGCCCACACCTCCTCTGTGACGAACGGGGTGAACGGCGCCATGAGCCGGGTCAGCCCGTCCACGACCTCGTGCAGCGTGCACAGCGCCGCGGGGTCGCCGTCCCAGAACCGGCGGCGCGAGCGGCGCACGTACCAGTTGGACAGGTCGTCGACGAACTGCCCGATCAGCCGGCCCGCGCCCTGGGTGTCGAAGGACTCCAGCGCGTCGGTGACCCCCTCGGTGACCGCGGCCAGCTGGGCCAGCGCCCAGCGGTCGAGCAGCGGCCGCTGCTCGCGCGGCGGGGCGGCGGCCCCGTCCGCGCCCGGCCCGGCCCACCCGTTGGTCTCGGCGTAGAGGGTGAGGAAGCTGGCGGTGTTCCAGTAGGTCAGCAGGACCTTGCGGACCACCTCGGACAGCGTCTCGTGACCGACCCGGCGGGCCGCCCACGGCGAGCCGCCGGCCAGCATGAACCAGCGGACGGCGTCGGCGCCGTGCCGGTCCATCAGCGGGATCGGCTCGAGGATGTTGCCCAGGTGCTTGCTCATCTTGCGGCCGTCCTCGGCGAGGATGTGGCCCAGGCACAGCACGTTCTCGTACGAGCTCCGCCCGAACACCAGCGTGCCCACGGCCATGAGCGTGTAGAACCAGCCGCGGGTCTGGTCGATGGCCTCGGCGATGAACTGCGCCGGGTAGGCGGCCTCGAACTCGGCCCGGTTGCGGTGCGGCGCCCCCCACTGGGCGAAGGGCATCGACCCCGAGTCGTACCAGGCGTCGATGACCTGCCGGACCCGCCGGTAGGTGCCCTCCTCGCCGGGGCGGGTGAAGGTCACCTCGTCGATGAAGGGCCGGTGCGGGTCGAGGTCGGAGAGGTCCCGGCCGGTGAGCTCCGAGAGCTCGGCCAGCGAGCCGACGGCGACCATCCGGCTCGGGTCGGCGTCGTTCCGCCAGATCGGCAGCGGGGTGCCCCAGTACCGGTCCCGGGACAGCGCCCAGTCGACGTTGTTGTTCAGCCAGTCGCCGTAGCGGCCCCACTGGATGGTCTCGGGGTGCCAGTGGGTCTTCTCGTTCTCGGCGAGCAGCTGGTCCTTGATCGCGCTGGTGCGGATGTACCAGGACGGCTGCGCGTAGTACATGAGCGGCGTGTGGCAGCGCCAGCAGTGCGGGTAGCTGTGCTCGTAGCTCTGCTCGCGCCAGAGCAGGCCGCGCCGCTGCAGGTCGACGACGAGGGCGTCGTCGGCGGCCTTGAAGAACCGGCCGCCCACCAGCGGGACCTCGGGCAGGAAGTGCCCCGAGGCGTCGATCGGGCTGACCACCGGCAGGCCGTAGACCCGGGAGACGGCGAGGTCGTCAGCGCCGAACGCGGGGGACTGGTGCACCAGCCCGGTGCCGTCGTCGGTGGTGACGTAGTCGGCGAGGACGACGAAGTGGGTGTCCTCGCCCTCGGGGAAGTCGACCAGCTCGAACGGGCGCCGGTAGTGCACCCGCTCCCAGTCGCGGCCGGTCGTGCGGGCCAGCACCTCGACGTCCTCGCCCAGCGCCGCGGTCACCAGCGGCTCGGCGACGACGAGGACGGCGTCGTCCTTGCGGGCCACCACGTACGTGACGTCGGGGTGGACGGCGACGGCGGTGTTGCTCGGCAGCGTCCACGGCGTCGTCGTCCAGACCAGCAGGTCGGCCTTCCCGGCCCACTCGCCGTCGGTGACCGGCAGCCGGACGTACACCGACGGGTCGGTGATCGACTCGTAGCCCTGGGCGACCTCGTGGTCGGAGAGCCCCGTGCCGCACCGCGGGCAGTAGGGCGACACCCGGTGGTCCTCGACGAGCAGGCCCTTCTCGAACACCTGCTTGAGCGACCACCAGACGCTCTCGACGTAGGCGGGGTCCATCGTCCAGTAGGCCGTGGACATGTCCACCCAGTAGCCCATCCGGCGGGTGAGCTCGGTGAAGTCGGCGACGTGGCGCTCGACCGACTCGCGGCAGCGGGCGTTGAACTCCGCGACGCCGTAGCGCTCGATGTCGGGCTTGCCGGCGAAGCCGAGCTCCTGCTCGACGGCGATCTCGACCGGCAGGCCGTGGCAGTCCCAGCCGGCCCGGCGGGGCACGTGCCAGCCCTGCATCGTCTTGAACCGGGGGAAGACGTCCTTGAACGCCCGCGCCTCGATGTGGTGGGTGCCGGGACGGCCGTTCGCCGTCGGCGGGCCCTCGTAGAAGACCCACTGCGGCCGGCCCGCCGTGGCCTCCAGCGACCGGGCGAAGACGTCGGCGTCCTCCCAGCGGCGCAGCACGTCCCGCTCGAGCGCGGGCAGGTCGACCTGGGGTGGCAGCGCGCGGAAGGGAGAGCTCACGCGCGCCATTGTCCCCGAGCCGTCGAGCGCGTCCCGGTGCCGGGGCGGCGGGCGCGGCACGCGCGTACGGGAGACTGCGCCCATGGGGTGCGGGCGGTGAACGAGGCGGTCACCGCCGCCCTCGCCATCGGGGCGGTCGTCGTGCTCGTGGCCGCGGTGGCGCTGCGCCTCGCCGACCGGCTCGGCCTGCCCAGCCTGCTGCTCTACCTGGCGCTGGGCGTGGCGCTCGGGGAGAGCGGCCTGGGCATCGAGTTCGAGGACGCCGAGCTGACCCTCACCCTCGGTTTCGCCGCCCTGGTCGTCATCCTCGCCGAGGGCGGGCTGACGACGCGGTGGTCCGACGTGCGCCGGGCCATCGGGCCCGGCGTCACGCTGGCGACCGTCGGGGTCGTGGTCAGCGTCGGTGCGACGGCCGGGATCGTCGTCTGGTTGCTGGGGTTCGACTGGCCCTTCGCGCTGCTGCTCGCCGCGGTGATCAGCTCGACGGACGCGGCCGCGGTCTTCGCCACGCTCCGCCGGCTGCCGCTGCCGCGCCGGCTGGCAGCGTCGCTCGAGGCGGAGAGCGGCCTGAACGACGCGCCCGTCATCCTCCTCGTGACCATCCTCGCCGAGTACCTCGCCGGGGAGGTCAGCGAGGTCTGGTGGGTGGCGACGCTGATCGTGGCGGGGGAGCTCGCCGGCGGTGCGGTCGTCGGCGTCGGCGTCGGCTTCGGCGGGGCGGCCCTGCTGCGCCGCGTGGCGCTGCCGGTGGCCGGGTTCTACCCGCTGGCGACGCTCGCGCTGTGCGTGCTGGCCTACGCCTCGGGCGTGCTGCTGCACACGTCCGGGTTCGTCGCGGTGTACCTGTGCGGCGTCGTGCTCGGGAACGCCGCGCTGCCGCACCGGACGGCCAGCGTGGGGTTCGCCGAGGGCATGGCCTCGCTGGCGCAGATCGGCCTGTTCGTGATGCTCGGCCTGCTGGTCTCGCCGTCCCGGCTGCCCGAGGCACTGGTGCCCGCCCTCGTGGCCGGGTCCGCGCTGCTGCTGGTCGGCCGACCGGTCTCGGTGCTGGCCAGCCTGGTCTGGTTCCGCTTCCCGTGGGCCCAGCAGGCGTTCATCTCGTGGGCGGGGCTGCGCGGCGCCGTGCCGATCGTCGTGGCCACCATCCCGCTCACCGTGGGGGCACCCGGGGCGCCGCTGGTCTTCGACACCGTGTTCGTGCTCGTCGTCGTCTTCACCCTCGTCCAGGGCTGGTCGCTGCCGTGGGTGGCCCGCCGGCTGGGCATCGCCGCGCCGATCGCCCCCCGCGACGTCGAGGTGGAGTCGGCCCCGCTGGAGGAGCTCGACGCCGAGCTCATGCAGCTGCGGGTGCCCGAGGGGTCCCGGCTGCACGGCGTCTACCTGCCCGAGCTCCGGCTCCCCGACGACGCCGCGGTGGTGCTCATCGTCCGCGACGGCCGCTCGTTCGTCCCCGACGGCCACACCCGGCTCATGCGCGGCGACCAGGCGCTGCTGGTCTCGGCCCGCCGCTCCCGGCCGGAGGCCGAGCGCCGGCTGCGGGCGGTGAGCCGGGCGGGCCGGCTGGCGTCCTGGCGCGGCGAGCAGGGCGGGGCCACGGAGGCCGACTGAGGGACGCCGGGCACTTCCGCGGACGTGCACGCGGACGGTCAGCCGGTGAGCTCCAGGGTCTGCATCGTCTCCGCGCGGACGCGGGCCAGCAGCGCCGGGTCGGCGGACAGCTCGCGGCCGTAGGACGGGATCGCCGCCTCCAGCGCCGCGCGGTTCGCCGCGACCCGGTCGGGGAAGGCCCGCTCGACCAGGGTGAGCATCGCCGAGACCGCCGTCGAGGCGCCGGGGGAGGCACCCAGCAGGCCGGCGATCGAGCCGTCGGAGCCGACGATCAGCTCGGTGCCGAACTGCAGCACCCCCCGACCGGTCGCCGGGTCGCGCTTGATCACCTGCACCCGCTGCCCGGCGGTGATCATGTCCCAGTCGGCCTGCTCGGCCAGCGGGACGAACTCCGTGAGCGTGCGGTGCCGGGCGCTGCGCGACTGCAGCAGCTCGCCGACCAGGTACCTCGTCAGCGCCAGCTCGGTCCGGGCCACACCGAGCATGGACCCGAGGTTGTTCGGCTTGACCGACAGCGGCAGGTCGAACACCGACCCGGCCTTGAGGAACTTCGGCGACCAGCCGGCGTAGGGGCCGAACAGCAGCGAGTACTCGCCGTCGACCAGCCGCAGGTCCAGGTGCGGCACCGACATCGGCGGCGCGCCGACCGCGGCCTGGCCGTAGACCTTGGCCTGGTGCTTGGTGACCAGCTCCGGCGAGCGGGTCCGCAGGAACATGCCGCTGACCGGGAACCCGCCGAAGCCGCGGATCTCGGGGATGCCGGCCTCCTGCAGCAGCGGCAGCGCGCCACCGCCGGCGCCGACGAACACGAAGCGGGTGCGCACCCAGCGCTCCTCGCCGGTCCGCCGGTCGGTGACGGTCACCTTCCAGCGCCCGTCGTCGAGCCGGTCGAGGCCGGTGACCCGCTGGCCGGTGTGCACCTGCACCCCGCGGTCCTCGGCCTGGGTCAACAGCAGCCGGGTCAGCGCGCCGAAGTTCACGTCGGTGCCGGCGGCCGAGCGGGTCGCGGCGACCACCTGCGCGGGGTCGCGGCCGTCCATCACCAGCGGGACCCAGTCGGCCAGCTCGGCGGGGGAGTCGGTGTACTCGAGCCCGGCGAACAGCGGCTCGGCCGACAGCGCCGCGTGGCGGGCGCGCATGTAGGCGCAGCCCTGCTCGCCGGTCACGAAGCCGACGTGCGGGACGGGGGAGATGAACTCCTTGGGCGAGCCGGTCAGCCCGGTCCGCACGAGGTGCGACCAGAACTGCCGCGACACCTGGAACTGCTCGTTGATGGTGCGGGCCTTGGCCGTGTCGACCCGGCCGTCGGGCCCGGCGGGGGTGTAGTTCAGCTCGCAGAGCGCCGCGTGCCCGGTCCCGGCGTTGTTCCACGCGTCCGAGCTCTCCCCGGCGACCTCGGGCGCGGACTCGAAGACGGTGACGGTCCACTCCGGCGCGATGACATCGAGCAGCGACGCGAGGGTCGCGCTCATGACGCCTCCGCCGACGAGGACCACATCGGGGTCGGTGGCTGAACCGAGGTCGGTGGACACGACTGCCTTCCTGCCGGGGGACGTGCGCCACCTCCGACGATCGGCCGAACGGAGCGTGAACACGCACTCGGCGGGGTGTGAGATTCGTCTAACCCCGCCGTCGCAAGCCTCCCGCGGTGGTCCCGGGCGCCCCGACGGCGCCGCGCGGCGGGCCGGAGGGGGCGCCGGCCGCGGCTACCCTCGCGGGGTCGGACCACCGCCCGCCCCGCCCGAGGAGCACCCGCTGAACGACCTGCCCGAGGACGCCGCGCCCGCTCCGCCGCCGGCCCGCCGGCCGCGCACGCGGCTGCTGCTGGTCCTCGCGGCGCTGGTCCTGCTCGCCGACCTGGCCACCAAGCTGCTCGTCGTCGCCACGATCGACCGCGGGGAGAACATCCGCCTGCTCGGCGGGCTGGTCTACCTCACCCACGCCCGCAACACCGGCGCCGCGTTCTCCTTCGCCGAGGGCTTCACGGTGGTCTTCACCCTGATCGCCGTCGCGGTGGCCGTGGTGATCGTCCGGACGGCGCGGCGGCTGTTCTCCACCGGCTGGGCGGTGGCGCTGGGCCTGGTGCTCGGCGGCGCGGTGGGCAACCTCGTCGACCGGGTGTTCCGCGACCCCGGGTTCCTGCGCGGCGGCGTCGTCGACTTCGTGTCGGTGTTCGCGCCCGACGGCGAGGTCTACCCGGTCTTCAACGTCGCCGACTCGGCGATCGTCTGCGGCGGCGTGCTCGGTGCCTGGCTCGCGCTGCGCGGCGTCGAGTTCGACGGCACCCGCGGCCGGGACGACTCCGGCACCGACGCCGTCTCCCGCGGCTGACCCCGCCCACCTGGCACGATGGACCAGTGAGCTCGCCCGGCCTGCACCGCGCGCTGCCGGTGCCCGACGGGCTGGAGGGCCAGCGCGTCGACCAGGGCCTCGCCCGCCTCTTCGGGCTCTCGCGCGCCGTCGCCGCCGACCTCGCCGACGCCGAGCGGGTGTGGGTCGACGGCCGGGTCCGCGGCAAGGGCGACCGGCTCACCGGCGGCAGCTGGCTGGAGGTCGAGCTGCCCCCGCCGCCCGGCGAGGCACCCGCGCCCGAGCCCGTCCCCGGGCTCACCGTCGTCCACGACGACGACGACGTCGTGGTGGTCGACAAGCCGGTCGGCGTCGCCGCGCACCCGAGCCCCGGCTGGGAGGGCCCGACCGTCGTCGGCGGGCTGGCCGCGGCCGGCTACCGGATCTCCACCTCCGGGGCGCCGGAGCGGCAGGGCGTGGTCCACCGGCTCGACGCGGCGACGACGGGGCTGATGGTGGTCGCCAAGAGCGAGCGGGCCTACACGCTGCTCAAGGCGGCGTTCAGGGAGCGCACCGTCGACAAGGGCTACCACGCGCTCGTGCAGGGACACCCCGACCCCTCGCGCGGCACCATCGACGCGCCCATCGACCGCCACCCGCGGCACGACTGGAAGTTCGCCGTGGTCAGTGGCGGGCGGCCCTCGGTCACCCACTACGAGGTGGTCGAGGCGTTCCCGGCCGCCAGCCTGGTCGACGTCCACCTCGAGACCGGACGCACCCACCAGATCCGGGTGCACTTCTCCGCGCTGCGCCACCCCTGCGTCGGGGACACGACCTACGGCGCGGACCCGACGCTGGCCGCGCGGCTGGGCGTGTCCCGCCAGTGGCTGCACGCGGTCCGGCTGGGCTTCGCGCACCCGGCCGACGGCCACTGGGTCGAGTTCACCAGCGACTACCCGGCCGACCTCGCCGGCGCCCTGGCGATCCTGCGCGCCGAGTCCTGAGGCGGCGGCGCCCGCACCGTGACCGACCTGCCCGCCTCCCTCGCCGCGTTCGGCCCCGCCGCGCTGTCGGCCGTCGTCGTCGCGGTGTACCTGGTGGTCGGCGAGCCGCTGGTCGGGCAGGTGCTGCACCGGCGCTTCGAGGGCCGGCTGCGCACCGACCCGGCGGCGCGGCGCTCGTTCTACCTGCGGCTGCTGGTCCTGGAGTGGGGCCTCGCGGTGCTCGCCCTCGTCGTCTGGCTGGCCGCCCCGGGGGTGGACGCCGCCGCCGTCGGCCTGGCCTGGCCCACCGGGCTGCCCGGCCCGGTGACCGCGACGGCGACCGTGCTGGTGCTGCTCGCCTCGCTGCTCTCGGTGCGCGCGCTGCGCTCGGGCGCACTGGCCCGCACGGCGCCGCCGCGGCCGGGTGGGGGCCGGCACGCCGAGCCCACGGCGCACGCGACGCTGGCCCTGCTGCCGCGGTCGCCGGCCGAGCGGCGGCTGTTCTCGGTGGTCGGCGTGACCGCCGGCGTGTGCGAGGAGTGGCTCTACCGCGGGTTCTTCCTCGCCGTCGTCGCCGCGGTCGGCGGGGACCTGCCGCAGCCGGTGCTGGTCGCCGTCGGCGCGGTCGCGTTCGGCCTGGCGCACGCCTACCAGGGCGTGCCCGGCATCGTGCTCACCGGCGTCCTCGGCGGGCTGTTCGCCGCCCTGTACCTCGAGACCGGCTCGCTGCTGCTGCCGGTGCTCCTGCACGCCGTGGTCGACCTGCGCTTCCTGCTGGTGCCGGCCTCGGCGCTGCCCGGCGCCCTGCCGGGGTCACCGCCCGGGCCGCTGCCGGGGCCACCGCCGGCGTCACGGCCCGGGTCGTGGCCGGCCGGGGGAGCGCTCGCGTGACCGGCGGCCCGGTCGCGACGGTGGCGACGGCGGCCGACTGGCCCGAGGTCGTCGCGCTGCGGACCCGCGTGTTCGTCGAGGAGCAGGGCGTGCCGCCTGAGGTCGAGCAGGACGCCGCCGACGCCACCGCCGTCCACGCGGTCGCCCGCGACCCCGGCGGGCGGGTGGTGGCCACCGGCCGGCTGCTCGAGCGCGACGGGCGGGCGCTGGTCGGCCGGATGGCGGTCGACGCGGCCGCCCGCGGCGGCGGGTACGGGGCCGCGGTGCTGGCCGAGCTGCACCGTCAGGCGCTCGCCCGCGGGCTGACCGAGGTGGAGCTGCACGCCCAGGTCACCGCCCGCGGGTTCTACGAGCGGGCCGGCTACACCGCGGTGGGCGGCGAGTACCTGGAGGCCGGCATCGCGCACGTCACGATGCGCCGCCGACTGTGACGGGGTCGTCCTGCCGCGCCGGGACACGTCCTGTCAGACCCTCGGCGTAGACAGTTCCCGGTGCGAGGATCGCAGGCGCCGGCCCGGGCCCGCGTCCCGACGTCCTCCGCGACTCGCACCGCACCGCCCGGTCTTCCCCGCCGGTCGCCCGCCGGAGCACCCGACGGCCGGGCCAGCACGACCCGTGAGGAGCGCCGCACCACCGTGAGCAGCCCAGACCGCCGAGCCGCGGGCAACGACTCGTTCGTGCACCTGCACGTCCACACCGAGTACTCGATGCTCGACGGGGCGGCCAAGCTGCCCGAGGTCACGAAGGCCGCCGCCGAGTACGGCATGCCCGCGCTGGCGATGACCGACCACGGCAACGTGTTCGGCGCCTACGACTTCTACAAGCAGGCCACGGCCGCCGGCGTGAAGCCGATCATCGGCATGGAGGGCTACTACACGCCCGGCTCCCGGTTCGACCGCGCGCCCTTCGACTTCGGCGACAACCTCATCGACGAGGACGGCGAGGGCGGGTCCTCCCGCGGCAAGGCCGCCTACACGCACATGACGCTGCTGGCCCGCACCACCGAGGGGATGCACAACCTCTTCCGCATCTCCTCGCTGGCCAGCCTCGAGGGGCAGTACCGCAAGCCGCGCTTCGACCGCGACCTGCTCGAGCGCTACGGGAAGGGCCTCATCGCGACGACGGGCTGCCCGTCGGGCGAGGTCAACATGTGGCTGCGCGCGGGCAAGTACGACCGCGCCCGGCAGGCCGCGGCCGACTTCCAGGACATCTTCGGCAAGGAGAACTTCTACGCCGAGCTGATGGACCACGGCCTGTCCATCGAGCAGAAGACCCGCCCGCAGCTGATGCAGATCTCGCAGGAACTCGGCATCCCGCTGCTGGCCACCAACGACCTGCACTACACGCACAAGGAGGACGCCGAGGCCCACGACGCCCTGCTGTGCATCCAGACCGGGTCGCGGCTCAACGAGACCAACCGCTTCAAGTTCAACGGCGACGGCTACTACCTCAAGAGCGCCGCCGAGATGCGGGCGCTGTTCACCGGTGACCTCGCCGCGGCGTGCGACAACACGCTGCTGGTCGCCGAGCAGTGCGAGGTCACCTTCACCGAGGGCGCCGACCTCATGCCGCGGTTCCCCCTGCCGCCGGGGGAGGACGAGACCTCCTGGTTCGTCAAGGAGGTCGAGCGGGGCCTGCACAAGCGCTACCCGAACGGCATCCCCGACCACGTGCGCAAGCAGGCCGACTACGAGGTCGGGATCATCACCCAGATGGGCTTCCCGGGGTACTTCCTCGTGGTCGCCGACTTCATCAACTGGGCCAAGGACAACGGCATCCGCGTCGGTCCCGGCCGCGGCTCGGCGGCGGGCTCGCTGGCCGCCTACGCCATGGGCATCACCGACCTCGACCCGTTGCAGCACGGGCTGATCTTCGAGCGCTTCCTCAACCCCGAGCGCGTGTCCATGCCCGACGTCGACATCGACTTCGACGACCGCCGGCGCGGCGAGGTCATCCAGTACGTCTCGCGGAAGTACGGCGAGGAGCGGGTCAGCCAGATCGTCACCTACGGCACCATCAAGGCCAAGGCCGCGATCAAGGACGCCGCGCGGGTGCTCGACCGCCCCTACTCGGTCGGCGACGAGCTGACCAAGCTCATGCCCCCGGACGTCATGGGCAAGGGCATCCCGCTGTCGGGTGTCTTCGACCCGGCCCACCCCCGGTACAAGGAGGCGGCGGAGTTCCGCGCCCGGTACGAGTCCGACCCGGGCGCGGCCGAGGTGGTCGACCAGGCGCGCAAGCTCGAGGGCCTCAAGCGGCAGTGGGGCGTGCACGCGGCCGGCGTCATCATCGGCCGCCACCCGCTGATCGACTCGATCCCGATCATGCGCCGGGAGAACGACGGCGCGATCATCACGCAGTTCGACTACCCGACCTGCGAGACGCTCGGCCTGCTGAAGATGGACTTCCTGGGCCTGCGCAACCTCACGGTCATCGACGACGCGCTGCGCAACATCGTCGCGAACGGCAAGGAGCCGATCGACCTCGACGAGATCAGCCAGGACCTCACCGACAAGGCCACCTACGACCTGCTGGCCCGCGGTGACACCCTCGGCGTCTTCCAGTTCGACGGCGGGCCGATGCGCTCGCTGCTGCGCCTCATGCGGCCGGACAACTTCGAGGACATCTCCGCCGTCGGCGCGCTCTACCGGCCCGGCCCGATGGGTGCGAACTCGCACACCAACTACGCGCTGCGCAAGAACGGCCAGCAGGAGATCACGCCGATCCACCCCGAGCTGGCCGAGCCGCTCGAGGAGATCCTGGGCGGCACCTACGGCCTGATCGTGTACCAGGAGCAGGTCATGGCGATCGCGCAGAAGGTCGCCGGGTACTCCCTCGGCAAGGCCGACCTGCTGCGCCGCGCCATGGGCAAGAAGAAGAAGTCGGTCCTCGACGCGGAGTTCGTCGGGTTCGAGGCCGGCATGAAGGAGCGGGGCTACTCCGACGCGGCGATCAAGACGCTGTGGGACATCCTCGTCCCCTTCGCCGACTACGCGTTCAACAAGGCGCACTCGGCCGCCTACGGCCTGGTCTCGTACTGGACCGCCTACCTCAAGGCCAACTACCCGGCCGAGTACATGGCCGGCCTGCTCACCAGCGTCGGCGACGACAAGGACCGCCGCCCCGTCTACCTGGCCGAGTGCCGGCGGATGGGCATCAAGGTGCTCCCGCCCGACGTCAACGAGTCCTCCTGGGACTTCACCGCCGTCGGCACCGACATCCGCTTCGGGCTCGCCTCGGTGCGCAACGTCGGCCACAACGTCGTCGAGTCGATCGTCCGGGCGCGCGAGGAGAAGGGCGCCTTCAAGGACTTCGCCGACTTCATGCGCAAGATCGACACCGTCGCCTGCAACAAGAAGGTGATCGAGTCGCTGGCCAAGGCCGGCGCGTTCGACTCGATGGGCCACTCCCGCCAGGGGATCGCCGCCATCCACGCCCAGGCCGTCGACGCCGCGATGGCCCTGAAGCGCAAGGAGGCCGAGGGGCAGTTCGACCTGTTCGGCAGCTTCGGCGCCGACGCCGGCGACGACGACCCCTTCGGCGGGGCGCTCGACATCGCCGTCCCGACGGCGGACTGGTCGAAGTCCGAGCGGCTGGTCTTCGAGCGCGACATGCTCGGCCTCTACGTCTCCGACCACCCGCTGCACGGCGTCGAGCACGTCCTCGCGGCCAACGCCGACACCCCGATCGCCGAGATCAACGCCGGCGGCGTGGAGGACGGCGCCAACGTCACCATCGCCGGCATCCTCACCTCGGTCGCCCCGCGGACGAACAAGCAGGGCGCGCCCTGGGCCATCGCGACGCTGGAGGACCTCGAGTCCGGCATCGAGGTGCTGTTCTTCCCGAAGACGTGGGCGGAGGTCTCGGAGAAGGTCGTCCGCGACCAGATCGTCGTGGTCAAGGGCCGGATCAGCCGGCGCGACGACCAGCCCTCGCTGTTCGGCTCCGAGGTGACCATCCCCGAGCTCACCGAGGGCCCGCGCGGGCCGGTGCTGGTGTCGATGGCCGCTGCCCGCTGCACCCCGCCGGTGGTCGAGCGGCTGCGGGAGGTGCTCGGCAGCCACCCGGGCACCACCGAGGTCCACCTCAAGCTGGTCAACGGCGGCCGGGAGACCGTGCTGCGGCTCGACCAGGGGCTGCGGGTGCGGCCGAGCACCGCGCTCATGGGCGACATCAAGGCACTGCTCGGGCCCACCAGCGTCGCGCTGCTGTGAGCCCCGCGGGCAGCGCCCCTGACGGCGGGCAGCCCGGGGCGCGGGGTTCACTGGGAGCCGTGAGCAGCCCCGCCCCGGTCCCCGACGGCCCCCTGCCCGGCCCGGCGGCGGTGCCGGCGACCGTGCCGTCGGTCGTCGGCCGGCCGGCCCGGTCGCTGGCCGGGCAGGTCCTGGCCGAGGTCCGCACCGACCTGCGGGCCGCGACCGCCTGGGGGTGCCTGATCGCGCTGTGCGGGCTGCCCGCCGGCCTGCTGTGGGTGTGGCTGGCCCCGCGCGGCCGCTTCGAGGTGGTCGAGGGCGGCGCGGTCCCGGTCGGCCGCCCGTCGGCGGAGCTGCTGGTGGCCGGCGACTCCGTCCTGGTCCTCGTGCTGGCCGGGCTGGGTCTGCTGGCCGGCGGGCTGGCCTGGGCGATGCGCCGGCGGCGGGGGGTGGCGGTCCTGGTGGCCACCGCCCTGGGTGCCGCCGTCGCCGGGCTGCTCGCCTGGCAGCTGGGTGAGCTGCTCGCGCCCGGCCCGACGGCGGAGCAGCTCGCCGACGTCGGCACCCGGGTCACGTCGGGCCTGCGGCTGTCCTCGCCACCGGCCCTGGCGGTCGGCCCGTTCGCCGCGCTGGCCGTCTACGTCGTCGCCGCGCTGTTCTCCTCCAGGGACGACCTGGGCCGCGGGTGACGTGCTCGAACGGCCATCCCCCAGGGGCCCGCGCCGAGCGGAGCGAGGCGTGGGGGGAGAGGTGGTCCTTCGTCAGTTGAGGCTCAGCGACCCGGCGAACTGCGTCGGCGGCGCCGGCACCGCGCCGACGGTCTCGAGCAGGGTCAGCTCCCGGCGCAGCATCCGGATCTCGGCGGCCAGCCGACGCCGGGTCGCCGACTCCGCGAGCAGCGCCTGCCGGTCCTCGGTGGTCAGCAGCGCCGCCGAGGCGACCAGGTAGGACAGCGCCCGCGGGTCACCGGCCACCGCCTCCAGCAGGGCCGCGGCGCCGGTCGGGTCCTCACCGGCGTCGGGGAGGTCCGCGGCCTGCTCCACCTCGTCGGTGTCCAGACCCGCCTGCAGCCCGGCGACCGCGGTGACGTACCGGGTGAACAGCCCGCCCACGCCGCGCTCGAGCAGGGCCAGCGACCCGCGCGCCACCTCGGCGGCCAGGCCCTCGTCGACCCCTCCGTCCGGCGCCGCGCCCGCGCCGGCCGGCGGGTCGGCGACCGCCTCCTGGTCGCCCGCCGCCTCCTCAGCGGCCTCCTCGTCGGCCAGCCACTCGACCTCGGCCCGCAGGTAGGGCGGGTCGTCCCCGGCGGCGTCCCCGTCCCCGTCGTCCCCCGCCCGGCCGCCGACGACGACGTCGAGCAGCCGGAACCGCTCACCGCCCACGGTGACGACGGCGAAGGTGCCGTCGGGCTGCGGCCGGACCGCCTGCACCAGCGCCGTGCAGCCGACGTCGAACAGCGCCTCGGCCGGCGCCACCCGCTCGACCTCCCAGCCCTGGCGGATCGCGACCACCCCGAAGCGCCGCTCCGCTCCCTCCGGCAGGGCCAGCAGGTCGCGCACCAGCGCCCTGTACCGCGGCTCGAACACCTGCAGCGGCAGCACGATGCCGGGGAACAGCGGCGTCCCCAGCGGGAAGAGCGGGATGAGGTCGCCCACGCCGGGAGCCTACGGGCGGCGGGTGCCCCGGGCGCTCCCGACGGGCGCCTGCCCGGTCACTACCCTGGGGGGTCGACCCCCCCGCGCCACACTCCCGGAGGCCGCCCGTGCTCGCCCGCATCGACCTGCGCGGATCCGCGCTCCCTGGGGTCCGCGACCTGGCCGGCCTGCTGCCGCGGGCGGCCACCGACATCGACTCGGTCCTGGCCACCGTGCGGCCGCTGTGCGAGGACGTCCGCGTCCGCGGCGCCCAGGCCGTCCGCGAGATCACCGCCCGCCTCGACGGCGTCGACGCCGAGGACTTCACCGTCCCGCCGGAGGCCATCCGCGCCGCCCTCGACGGCCTGGCCCCCGACGTGCGGGCCGCGCTCGAGGAGTCCATCGCCCGGGTCCGGAAGGTGCACGCCGACCAGGCGCGCACCGACGTCACCACCCAGGTGGTGCGCGGCGGCACGGTCACCGAGCGGTGGGTGCCGGTGCGCCGCGTCGGCCTGTACGTGCCCGGCGGGCTGGCGCCGCTGCTCTCCAGCGTGGTGATGAACGTCGTCCCCGCGCAGATCGCCGGCGTCGAGTCGATCGCCGTCGCCTCCCCGCCGCAGCGCGACCACGGCGGCCTGCCCGACCCCGGAGTGCTGGCCGCGTGCGCGCTGCTCGGCGTCACCGAGGTGCACGCCGTCGGCGGCGCGCAGGCCATCGCCGTCTTCGGCTACGGCGCGGGCGCCTGCGAGCCGGTGGACATGGTCACCGGGCCGGGCAACGTCTACGTCACCGCTGCCAAGCGGCTGCTGCGCGGGCTGATCGGCATCGACTCCGAGGCCGGCCCCACCGAGGTCGCCATCCTCGCCGACGACACCGCCGACCCCGTGCACGTCGCCGCCGACCTGATCAGCCAGGCCGAGCACGACCCGCTCGCCGGCGCGGTCCTGGTCACCACGAGCGAGGAGCTCGCCGACGCCGTCCTCGACCTGGTCCCCGGGCAGGTCGCGGCCACCAAGCACTCCGAGCGGATCCTCACCGCCCTCGGCGGCAGCCAATCCGGGATCGTGCTGGTCGACGACGTCGACGCCGGCCTCGCGGTGGTCGACGCCTACGCCGCCGAGCACCTGGAGATCCAGACCCGGGACGCCCGCGAGGTCGCGCTGCGGGTGCGCAACGCCGGCGCGGTGTTCGTCGGCGCCTGGTCGCCGGTGTCCCTGGGCGACTACATCGCCGGCTCCAACCACGTGCTGCCCACCGGCGGCTGCGCCCGGCACAGCAGCGGCCTGTCGGTGCAGTCGTTCCTGCGCGGCATCCACGTGGTCGAGTACGACGAGCAGGCCCTCGCCGAGGTGGCCGGGCACGTCGACGCGCTCGCCCACGCCGAGGACCTGCCCGCACACGCGGCCGCCGTCCGGGTGCGGCAGCAGCCGTGACCTCCCTCGACGAGCTCCCGCTGCGGCCGGAGCTGCGCGGCCGCACGCCCTACGGCGCCCCGCAGCTGCAGGTCACCCACCGGCTCAACACCAACGAGAACCCGCACCCGCTGCCGGCCGAGCTGCTCGCCACGCTCGGCGAGGCGCTCGGGCACGCTGCGGTCGACCTCAACCGCTACCCCGACCGGGACGCCGTCGCCCTGCGCGCCGACCTCGCCGCCTACCTGAGCCGCGGCGGGGAGCGCATCGAGCCGGCGCAGGTCTGGGCCGCCAACGGCTCCAACGAGGTCCTCCAGCAGCTGCTGCAGGCCTTCGGCGGTGCCGGCCGGACGGCGCTGGGCTTCACCCCGTCCTACTCGATGCACCCGATCATCGCGGCCGGCACCGGGACGGCGTGGGTCGACGGGCACCGCCGCGAGGACTTCACCATCGACGCCGCGCAGGCCGCCGCGCAGGTGCGCGAGGTCGGTCCCGACGTCGTCTTCGTCACCAGCCCGAACAACCCGACCGGCACCGCCGTCGCGCTGGAGACGATCGCGGAGCTCCACGACGCCACCGAGGGCATGGTCGTGGTCGACGAGGCCTACGCCGAGTTCGCCCGCACCGGCACCCCGTCGGCGCTGAGCCTGCTGCCGGGCCGGCCGCGGCTGGTGGTCAGCCGCACGATGAGCAAGGCGTTCGGCATGGCCGGCCTGCGGCTGGGCTACCTGGCCGCCGACCCCGCCGTCGTCGACGCGCTGCAGCTGGTCCGGCTGCCCTACCACCTGTCCTCGCTGACGCAGGCCGCCGCGCGGGCCGCGCTGGCGCACACCGACGCGCTGCTGGCCACCGTCGACGCGGTCAAGGACCAGCGCGACCGGATCGTGGCCACGCTGCCGTCCCTGCGGCTGACCAGCGTCCCCAGCGACGCCAACTTCGTCCTGTTCGGCCGGTTCGCCGACGCCGCGGCCGCCTGGAAGGCACTGCTCGAGCACGACGTCCTCGTCCGCGACGTCGGCATCCCCGGCTGGCTGCGGGTCACCGCCGGCACGCCCGCCGAGACCGACGCCTTCCTCACCGCGCTGGGTGAGGTCGCCCCCGACCACCGCCTGGGAGACTGAGACCCATGAGCCGTACCGCCCGCGTGGAGCGCACAACCAGCGAGACCAAGCTGGTCGTCGAGCTCGACCTCGACGGCACCGGGAAGAGCTCGATCAGCACCGGCGTCGGCTTCTACGACCACATGCTCACCGCGCTGTCCAAGCACAGCGGCATCGACCTGACCGTCCAGGCCGACGGCGACCTGCACATCGACGCCCACCACACCGTCGAGGACGTCGCCATCGCGCTCGGCCAGGCCTTCGGCGAGGCGCTGGGGGACAAGAAGGGCATCACCCGCTACGGCGACGCCACGGTGCCGATGGACGAGGTGCTCGTGCAGGCCGCCGTCGACCTGTCCGGCCGGCCGTACTTCGTGCACGCCGAGCCCGAGACCATGACGCCGATGATCGGGCCGGACTACCCGACGTCGCTGACCAAGCACGTGCTCGAGTCGTTCGCCTTCAACGCGCGGATCACCCTGCACGTGCGGGTGCTCTACGCCGGCCGCGACGCCCACCACATCGTCGAGGGCCAGTTCAAGGCGCTGGCCCGGGCGCTGCGCACCGCCGTCGCCCTCGACCCGCGGGTCGCCGACGTCCCCTCCACCAAGGGCGCGCTCTAGGTGACCTCCGGCGTCGTCCTCGTCGTCTTCGGCGGCTTCCTGCTCGGCGGGGCGTGGAGCATCTGGCGGGCCGACCACGACACCAAGGGACGCACCGGTCCGCAGGTCTTCTTCGCCGTCGTGCTGCTGGTGGCGGCGCTCCTGGCGACCGTCTCGGGGATCCTGCGGTTGATCTGAGGCTCCTCGGGCGAGATCGAGGCCGCCCGCAGGCAGGCGGTGTGGCCCGAGCTCACCGTGCTGCCGTGGGACGCGAGCCCGCCGCGGTGACCGCACCGGCCGCGATCGCGGCCGGCACCCGACGGCCCCGCGTGGCGTTGCGCACCGCAGCCGCCACCAGCCCCCACACGACGGCGGCCGGATAGCCCCGCGACGACGGGATGCCGCGGGTGACCGCCGAGGCGATCGCGGCGGCGGCGCCGGTCATCGCCACGCCCCCAGGCGTCGGCGGCGCGCGGGCCGGGCCGGACCCCCTCGGCGAGCAGCACCTCGGTGGGCGCGGCCACGGAGGCCAGCGTCAGCCAGCCGGCGAACAGGCCCAGCGGCACGCGCACCGTCCAGCGGTCGGTGGGGCGCGCGGGCCCGCCGCCGGCCCGGGCGTGGGCGAGCGCCGCCGCGGCCATCGTGGCGGCCAACACGGGGACCTGCTGCCGCGGCCGCAGCCGCACCCAGGTGCCCGCCAGCGCGTAGGCCGCCGCGGCGGGCCAGCCGGTCCGGCGCAGCAGCGGGTCCCGGCGGCGGGAGGGGCGGGCGGTCTCGGCGGCGTAGGCCAGCGAGCCGGCGTAGACGGGGAACCAGATCCCGAAGGCCCAGTCCGCCGGCAGCACCCGGCTGTCGCTCGCCTCGGCGTCGCCGTAGTCCCCGGTCGCCCCGCTCACCAGACCGCCCAGGACCCCGGCGACCACGGCGGCCCGGCGCAGGTCGTCGCTGTCCACGCCCGGGCAACGTCCGGGCCCGGGCGGGGGTGCCGGGGAACACGGCCGGTCCCGGGCGTGCTGCTCGGTACCGTGGCAGACGTGAAGAAGGTGGTCGTCCTCGACTACGGCTCGGGCAACCTGCGGTCGGCCGAGCGGGCGCTGACCCGCGTCGGCGCCGACGTCACCGTGACCGCCGACCGGCAGGCCGCGCTCGACGCCGACGGCCTCGTCGTCCCCGGCGTCGGCGCGTTCGCGCACTGCATGCGCGAGCTGCGCGCCGTCGACGGGCCGCGCACCATCGGCCGCCGACTGGCCGGCGGGCGGCCGGTGCTGGGCATCTGCGTGGGCATGCAGGTCCTCTTCGAGCACGGTGTCGAGCACGGCCACGACGCCGAGGGCTGCGGGGAGTGGCCGGGCACGGTGGAGCAGCTGAAGGCGCCGGTGCTCCCGCACATGGGCTGGAACACCGTGGAGACGCCCCGCGACACCGTGCTCTTCAGCGGGCTGGCCGGCGAGCGCTTCTACTTCGTGCACTCCTACGGCGTCCGCGAGTTCACCCTCGGCCAGGACGGCCGCCCGGGTCCGCTGGCGCCGCCGAAGGTGACCTGGGCCGAGCACGGCGATCGCTTCGTCGCCGGGGTGGAGAACGGCGCCCTGTCGGCCACCCAGTTCCACCCGGAGAAGAGCGGTGACGCCGGCGCCCAGCTGCTCACCAACTGGCTCGCCACGCTCTGAGGCGCGCCCCGTCGGTCAGTGCTCCCTGACCGCCTGGATGAGCGCACCGACCCCCGACACCCAGCCGCCGCCCGCGGCCACCCACTGCGCGGTGGCCTTCGTCTCCCGGGTCTGTCGCGCCTGCTCGCAGGCGCCGGCCAGGAGGTCGGCGCCGACCGCGTACGGGCAGTCGGGACCGGCGGGGAGCAGGACGAGCACCCCCAGCCCGACCACGAGCACCGCCAACCCGGTCCACAGGAGCAACCTGCCCATGGCCCACCCTCCTCCGGCGCCGCAGCGGGGTCCTCGGTGCTGAGGACGGCGGGGGAGGGGCGTCTGATACACGCCCGGAGCGGCGGAGTCCCTGCTCACTGCAGCGGGACCGGCGGCTGCGTCCACCACGGCGCGTCGACCACCTCCACCCGCCGCACCCACTTGACCCACCAGTAGCCGCGCCGGCCCGGCGCGACCAGCCGCACCGGTGCGCCATGCCCGGCCGACAGGCGCCGGCCCGCGCAGTGGGTGGCCAGCAGCAGGAACGCCGCGTCGGCCAGCGGCAGCCGCCGCCGGTAGCCGGTCACCGACACGACGTCCACGCTGCCGCCCTCGGGCAGGTCCCGGCCGGCGAGCAGCCGGTCCAGCCGCACCCCGCGCCACTCCTGCTCGGCGTACCAGCCGCCGGTGCAGTCGAGGACGGCGGTGAGGGTGTCGCCGCGGTCCAGGTCGTCCGCGCGCAGCCGGGTGGTGCGGCCACCGGCCACCAGCTCGAGCGCGTCCCCGGCGTCGGCCGGCACGGTGTCGGTGAACCACTGGGTGACCGGCATCGCCGACGGGTCGCCGCTGCCGCGCTCGTGCGAGCCGGTGGCCCGCCGCCGCGCGCCGGGCGCCCCGGTGAGCCGCAGGCCGCCCTCGACCGCGGCCCACAGCGCAATGGCGCCGGCCGCCAGGCCGCCGGCCTGCAGCAGCGCCCGCCGGGAGACGTCGGCACGCCGCGGCCGCTGCCGGCTGCCGACGGCGTGCAGGACCACCAGCAGGCCGGTGCCGACCCCCGCGGCCACGTGCACCTGCAGCACGCCCACCCCGGCCACCGTGGTGCCCGCCGCGCTGTGCAGGACGCCGGTGCCCACGGTGAGCGCCAGGAGCACGGCCAGCGCCCAGGCGACGGCGGGGTCGCGCCGCCCCTGGGTCCGGCGCCTCGCGCGCTGCACGACGACGGTCTTCCACGGCACCAGGAGCAGCAGGCCCAGGCCCGCGGCCCCGTGCGCGGCGGCAACGACGCGGGACGGCAGCGGCGTGCCGACGCCGAAGGCCAGCACGCCGGCGGTGCCCGCGACCACGAGCAGCGCCAGCAGGCCGAGGTTCGTGCGGCGCCCGGCGCGACGGGGGAACGCACCGGCCGGCATCCCCGGAGTGTCCTCCCCGCGCCCCTACGGTGACCCGGTCCCGCACCCGGTCGAGGAGGCCCGTTGCCCGCGTCGCGCCCGTCCGCGCCGGCGCCCGAGGTCCGCGGGCGGCGCCGCGGCGCGCTCGTCGTCCTGGTCCTCCTGGCCGCGCTGGCCGCCTGGAGCGTGCTGGCGCTGCAGCCGCCGGACCCGGCGCCGGCCGACGCGCCGCCGACGTCGTTCAGCGCCGCCCGCGCGGCCGCGCACGTGGAGGCGGTGGCCGGCGAGGTGCACGTGACCGGGAGCCCCGCCCAGGACCGCGTGGTCGACGGGCTGGTCGCGACCCTCGGCGGTCTCGGGCTCGACACCCGCGTGCAGAACGCCGTCGGGACGCGGGTGACCGGACCGGGCGCCGCCGACCTGGCACGGGTGCGCAACGTCGTCGCGGTCCTGCCGGGCACCGACCCCACCGGCCGGCTGGTGCTCACGGCCTCGTCGGACTCCGCGCCCACCGGTCCCGGCGCCGGCTCCGCCGCCGGCGTGGCCGTGGTGGTCGAGACCGTTCGGGCGCTGCGCGCGGGGGAGCCGCTGCGCAACGACGTCGTCGTCGTGGTCACCGACGGCGGGCAGGCCTGCGGGTGCGGTGCCGAGGCGTTCGCGGCCAGCCACCCGCTGGCGACCGGGGACGGGGTGGTGCTCGACCTCGACGTCCGCGGCGCCGGCGGCCCGGCGGTGGTGGTGGCGACGTCGCCGGGTCCGGCCGCGCGCTCGGCGGTCGGCAGCAGCGCCGTCCTCGAGCTGTACCGCGAGCTGCCGGGCGGCACCGGGCGCGGCGTCCTGCCCGCCGCGCCTGGGCTGACCCTCGCCGCCGTCGACGGCGCCGCGGGTTCCGGCACCCCGCAGGACACGCCGTCGCGGCTGGACCGGGGCACCCTGCAGGCGCTCGGCGACGCCACACTGACGCTGGCCCGGGAGCTCGGCGACGCCGACCTGTCCGGCGGGACCCCGCCCGGGGACGCCGGCGCCACGTGGTTCCCGGTGCCGTGGGGATCGGCGGGCTACCCCGGGACGCCGGTGTGGCCGTTGGCGGGCGCCGCGGTGCTGGGGGTGGCGCTGCTCGCGGCGCTGGACCGGCGGCGGGGGTCGCCGCCGTCCCGGACGCTGCTCGGCGCCGCGGCGTCGCTCGTGCCGGTGGTGCTCGCCCCGCTCGCGGTGGCCGGGCTCTGGCAGCTGCTGGTGGTGCTGCGGCCGGGGTACGCCGCCATGGCCGACCCGTGGCGTCCGGGCTGGTTCCGGCTGGCGGCGGTCGCCGTCGTCGCAGTGGTGGTCCTCGGCTGGTACGGGCTGCTGCGCCGGCGCCTGGGCGCGGCCGCGCTGCGGACCGGGGCGCTGGTGGTGCTCGCCGTGCTCGCGGTCGGGCTGGCCGCTCGGGCGCCGGGGGCGTCGTACGCGGCGGCGCTGCCGGCGCTCGCGGCGGTGCTCGCCGGGCTGCTGCCCGACCGCGCGCGGCTCGGAGGCGCCGCCCTGGCCGGCGCCGTCGCGGTCGGGGTGCTCGCCCCGGTGCTGCTGCTGGTGTTCCCGGCGTCGGGGCTCGCGGCCGGTGCCGTGCCGGCCGCGGTCGCCGCCGTCCTCGCGCTGGTGCTCCTGCCGGTGTGGGAGGAGCTGTTCCCGCCCGGCGGGGGCGCCCTGCGGTCGGTCGCCGTGCCCGGGGCGGCGGCGGGGCTCGCCGTGCTGCTGGCCGCCGTCGGGCTGGCCGTGGACCGGTTCGACCAGCAGCACCCCGTGCCCAGCCGGCTGGCGTACGTGCTCGAGGCCGACACCGACGAGGCGTGGTGGGTGAGCACCGAGGAGCGGCCGGGGGAGTACACCGCGCGCCACGTCGGCACGCCGCGGACGCTGCCGCACCACTACCCGTACCTGGGCGGCCCGGTGGCGGCCGCGCCCGCGGAGGTCGCCGACCTGCCGGCGGCGGCCGTGGAGGTGCTCGACGACCGGGTGGCCGACGGCGCCCGGACCGTGACCGTGCGGGTACGCCCGCAGCGCGCCGTCCGGCTGGTCGCCCTTGACCTGGACAGCGGCGGCGGGCGGGTGGTGTCGGCCCGTGCCGGGGCGCGTGACGTCCCGGCCGGGGCGCTGGGGGAGGACCGGCTGCGGCTGACCTTCCACGCGCCGCCGCCCGGCGGGGTGGAGCTGACGGTCACGGTGGAGGACGCCGGGCCGCTGCGGCTGCGGGTGGTCGACGGCAGCGACGGGCTGACCGGGCTGCCGGGTCTCGAGCCGCGCCCGCCGGGGGTGGACGCGGCCGGCGCGCCGGGCTCGGACCTGGTGGTCGTGGGAGCGACGACCGACCTCGGCTAGGCGTCCGCGGGATCTGTGGACGGCCTCCTCACCTGGGGATACGCCTCGCCGAGTGGTCGCGGGTCGGCTATGATCGAACACGTGTACGAAGTGGTGGAGCAGGCGACCGACGGGACGTTCCGGTCCCTCCGCTGCTTCGCCGACGACGGCACACCGGTGTCCCGCGTCGAGCTGTTCGCCGCGATCGGCCCGCTGCCCTCCACCGACGAGTTCATGGCCGCCGCGTGCCCGCCGGGCAGTCCCGAGCGGGCGGCGCTGCCCGACCGGTGGGTCGTCCGGCTGATCCAGCTCGCCGAGCGCCGCGCGGCCGCGCTGGCCGCGGAGCGGGCCGAGCTGGTCGGCCTCCTGGCCGCGCAGCGACCGGCCGAGGGTGCCGTGCCCGAGGTCATGGACGTCAGCGAGTGGCTCCCCTGCGAGCTCGGCCTGGTGCACCCCTACGGCGAGCGCCGGGTCGGCCGGCTGGTCCGGACGTCGCTGGCGCTCACCCGCCGCTTCCCGGCCACTCCGGAGGCGCTGCGCCGCGGCGAGATCGACGAGGAGCGCGCCGAGGCGGTCGTCGACCTGCTCGAGCCGCTGGACCGGGCGTTGGCCGCGCGGGTGGAGTCCGACGTGCTGCCGGGTGCGGCTGGCCAGACGCCGGCCCGGCTCCGCGCCGCCCTCCGCCGCCGGATCGACCGGCTGGACGCCGACGCCCGCGAGCGGCGCCACCGCCGGGCCCGCGCCGCCGCCGACGTCCGCTGGTGGCCGACCGAGGACGGCATGGCCCGGCTGGTGGCCGACCTGCCGCTGGCCGAGGCCGCGGCGTGCGGGACGGCGATCGACGCCTGGGCGCGCCAGCTCCGCGACGGCGGCGACGACCGGCCGGTCGGGCAGTTGCGCACCGAGGTGTTCCGCGACCTCGTCCTGCGGCCCTGGGCCCGGCGTCCGGCGATCAGCGTCGCGCTCGTCGTGCACGCGACCCTGTCCACGCTGGGCGGCGGGGACGAGCCGGCCGAGGTCGACGGGCACCCGGTCAGCGCCGCGCGGTGCCGGGCGCTGCTCGCCGGGGTCGGCGCGCTCGGCCTGGACCGCCCGGACGGCGGCACGCTGGAGTTCGCCGTCCACGACCGGGCCGGTGACCTGGTCGCCGTGGGCACCCGGCGGGCGGTGGAGCGGGGCGCCCGCGGTGAGGGGTTGCGCCGGCCGCCGGACACCCCGCACTACCGTCCCCGCGCCGGCCACCGCCGGTTCGTGGCGGTCCGCGACCGTCGGTGCCGCCATCCGCACTGCAACCGGCGGGTGGGCCGCACCGACCTCGACCACTGCACCCCCTGGCCCGGCCGGCGCCACGGGCTGCGACAACCTCTGCTGCCTGTGCCGCCGGCCCCACCGGCTCAAGACCCACGCCCCCGGCTGGTGCTTCCGGCTGCTGCCCGGCGGCCGGCTCGAGGTGACCACGCCCTCGGGCGTCACCCGGGTCACCGATCCGCCGCGGGTCGTCGACGTCCCGCCGGTCCGGGCCGGCGCACCTCCCGGCGCGACCGCGGGGGCCGATCCGCCGCCCGACACCGCCTGGCTGTTCTGAGACCACGGTCACCGCCGGGCGGGAGGGCACCTCAGTCCTCCGGCCCGGGCCCGTGGCGCCGGACCAGCTCCCCTCCGATGGCGGCCAGCTCGGCGCGCACCGCGGTCGGTTCCACCACCTCGACGGCCGCGCCGAAGCCGGCGAGCTGCTCGGCGACCGAGCGGACGGTGTGGGCGGCGACCCGCAGCTGCACGCACCCGTCGCCGTCCGGTCCGCCCACGACGGCGCAGTGCCGGCCGAACCGGTCGCCGAGCACCGCCGCCAGGTGGGCGGGCGCCCGCACGGTCGCCGTCACCAACGACCGGCGCCGCTCGACCTCACCGGCGACCTCGTCCCAGGCACGGGGCAGGTCGAGGTCCGCCGGCCGCTCGAACGCCGCGCCGGTCACGACCGGCGCGCCGATCCGGTCCACCCGGAAGGTGCGCCGACCGGCGGGGGTCCCCGCCACGAGGTACCAGGTGCCGTCCTTGTCCACGAGCCCCCACGGCTCGGCCCGCCGCCGGGTCGGGGCGGCTCCGCGGCCGGTGTAGTCGAACTCGACCACCCGCCGCCCGACGACGGCGTCCATCAGCAGCGCCACCTCCGGTCGCTCCCGTGCCCGCTCGCCCCAGCCGGCGGGGTCGACGACGACCGCCTCGGCGGCGGCCGCGGCGTCCGTGCGGAACGCGCCGGGCAGGGCCTGCAGCAGCTTGCGGAGCGCGGAACGGGCGGCGGGCGCGGCCGAGGAGGCCGGGCCGAGCAGCAGGAACAGCGCCCGGGCCTCCGGGCCGGTCAGCCCGCTCAGGTCGGTGCGGGCGCCACCGATCAGCCGCCATCCCCCGCCCCGGCCGGCCTGCGGGTAGACCGGGATCCCCGCGGCCGAGAGTGCCTCCAGGTCCCGCCGCGCGGTCGCCACCGAGACCTCCAGCTCCCGGGCGAGCGAGGCCGCGGTGACCCGGCCCCGGGCCTGCAGCAGCAGGAGGGCGGCGACGAGCCGGTCGGCGCGCATGCCGCCGAGGATGCCGCGGGAAGTGCTCAGGAGGTGAGCACTTCTCCCCGGAGCATGGGATCCAGCGGGACGCAGCGAGCGCCCCGACCGACGGAAGGACCCTCCCGTGCTCCGAGGCCTGGCCACCGTGACCCTGACCGCCGACGACGTGCCCGCCGCGGTGCGCTGGTACGCCGACGTGCTCGGCGTCGAGCCCTACTTCGTCCGCCCGGTCGAGGGGCCGCCGGCCTACGTCGAGTTCCGCGTCGGCGACGACGAGGACGAGCTCGGCATCATGGACGCCCGCTACGCGGCCTGGCCCGTGGGCCGGCCGGCCGGCGTCGTCGTCCACTGGCACGTCGACGACCTGCCCGCCGTCGTGCACCGGCTGGAGACCGTCGGCGCCACCGTCGTGCAGCCGCCGACCGTGCGCGGCGAGGGCTGGAGCACCGCCGTCGTCGCCGACCCGTTCGGCAACCTGCTCGGCCTCATCACCAGCCCGCACTGGGCGGCCGCCCACGGCGGCTGACCGGGTCAGCTGCGCAGGTAGGACGCCCCGTTGACGTCGACGATCGTCCCCGTGCTGAACCGCGCCTCCGGCGAGGCCAGCCACACCACCGCCGAGGCCACCTCCTCCGGGCGGGCGACCCGGCCGAACGGCGACTGCGCGCGCACGGCGTCCCCGCCGGGGCCGTCGAGCACCTCCCGCGCCATCTCGGTCTGCACGAAGCCCGGCGCCACGGCGGTGACCGAGATGCCCAGGGGCGCGAGCGCCAGCGCCATCGACTGGGCGAAGGCGTTCAGGCCCGCCTTCGACGCGCCGTAGGCCGGGTTGTCCGGCTCGCCCCGGAAGGCCCCGCGGCTGGACACGTTCACCACGGCACCCCCGCCGGCCGCGCGCAGGTGCGGGACCGCGCGGAAGGTGGCGTGGGCCGCCCCGGCCAGGTTCACCGCGAGCGTCTCGGCCCACACCCGCTGCCACTCCTCGTAGGAGGAGGTCAGCGGCGGGGAGGCGACGAACACGCCGGCGTTGTTCACCAGCACGTCCAGCCCGCCCAGGGCGCCGGCGGCGTCGTCGACCATCGCGCCCACCGCCGCGGCATCGGCCATGTCGGCCTGCACCAGCGCATGGCCGGAGCCGGTCAGCTCGGTGAGGACGGCCTCGGCCCGGTCCCGGGAGGCGCCGAAGTGGACGGCCACCCGGTCGCCGCACTCGGCGAAGGCGCGGGCGATCGCGCGGCCGATGCCGCGGGAGCCACCGGTCACGAGCACGGCACGGGAGGAGGTCACGGGCCGGGAGTCAACCAGCGGCCCCGGTGCACCACCTCGTCGAGCCCGCGCCGGCCGCGCCGCAGCGACGGCGAGCGCCGGTCCTCGGTGCCCGGGTACCCGACCGACACCACCCCGACCGGGCGGTGCGAGGGCGGCACGCCGAACGCGGCCCGGAAGGCGTCCACCCGCTCCGCGGGGACGCCGAACAGGCAGGCGCCGAGCCCCTCGTCGACGGCGGTCAGCAGCATCAGCAGCGCGGCCATCCCGGCGTCGACGTCCCAGTACGGCACCGGCCAGCGGGCAGCGACACTGGCAGGGTCCCGGTCGGTCCAGCCCTTGTCCGGCTCGGCGTAGCGGTCGAGGTAGGCGTCCTTCGACGACAGGGGTACCACCAGCAGCGGCGCCCGCCGCATCCGGGTCAGCCAGCCGTCCGGAGCGCCGGGACCCGCGGTCACCGACCAGAACAGCTCGCGGTCGGCGGCCGACTCGAGCACCAGGAACGCCCAGCCCTGGGTGAACCCGGCCGACGGCGCCCGGGTCGCGTGCTCGAGCAGCCGCTCCCGCACCTCGGGCGGCACCGGCCGGTCGGGGTCGTAGTCGCGCACCATGCGGCGCCTGCGGACGACGTCGGCGAACTCCACCCCCGCAGCCTGCCCCGGGTGGGGCAGGCCACGGCGCGTCGGTCCCTAGGCTGGGAGCGTGCCGACCCTCCAGTTGCTCCCCGCCGTCGACGTCGCCGACGGCCAGGCCGTCCGTCTCGTCCAGGGGGAGGCCGGCAGCGAGACCTCCTACGGCGACCCGCTCGACGCCGCCCTGCAGTGGCAGCGCGACGGCGCGAAGTGGGTGCACCTGGTCGACCTCGACGCCGCCTTCGGCCGGGGCAGCAACCGCGAGTTGCTGGCCCGCGTCGTCGGCGCGCTCGACGTCGACGTCGAGCTCTCCGGCGGCATCCGCGACGACGAGTCGCTGGCCGCGGCCCTGGCCACCGGCTGCCGCCGGGTCAACCTCGGCACCGCCGCGCTGGAGTCGCCCGAGTGGTGCGCCCGCGCCATCGCCGAGCACGGCGACCGCATCGCCGTCGGCCTCGACGTCCGCGGCACCCGGCTCGCCGCCCGCGGCTGGACCCGCGAGGGCGGCGAGCTCTTCGAGACCCTCGCCCGCCTCGACGCCGAGGGCTGCGCCCGGTACGTGGTCACCGACATCACCAAGGACGGCACGCTGCGCGGCCCCAACCTCGACCTGCTCCGCGACGTCTGCGCCGCCACGCCGAGGCCGGTCGTCGCCTCCGGCGGGGTCAGCTCGCTCGACGACGTCCGGGCGCTGGCCGGCCTCACCGCGGTGGGCGTCGAGGGCGCCATCGTCGGCAAGGCCCTCTACGCCGGCGCCTTCACCCTGCCCGAGGCGCTCGCGGTCACCCGGGAGGCCGCGGCGTGACCGTGCGGCGCATCGGCTCCGGCGGGCCCTGGGAGGAGCTCGTCGGCTACAGCCGCGTCGTCGTCGCCGGGCAGCAGGCGTGGGTCAGCGGCTGCACCGCGACCGTCGACGGCGCGGTCGTGCACCCCGGCGACGTGGCCGCGCAGGCCCGGGTCGCCTTCGGCGTGCTGGTCGACGCGCTGGAGAGCGCGGGCTTCACCGCCGCCGACGTCGTCCGCACCCGCATGTACGTCACCGACACCTCCCGCTGGGAGGAGGTCGCGCGGGTGCACGGCGAGGTCTTCGGCGCCGTCCGGCCGGCCAGCGCGATGGTCGGCGTGGCCGCCCTGCTGCACCCCGACATGCTCGTCGAGGTCGAGGCCGACGCGGTGCGGGTCCCGTGAGCCTCGCGGTCCGGGTGATCCCGTGCCTGGACGTCGACGCCGGCCGGGTGGTGAAGGGGGTCAACTTCGTCGGCCTGCGCGACGCCGGCGACCCGGTCGAGATGGCCCGCGTCTACGACGCCGAGGGCGCCGACGAGCTGACCTTCCTCGACATCACCGCGAGCTCCGGCGACCGGGAGACCACCTACGACGTCGTCCGGCGCACCGCGGAGAGCGTCTTCATCCCGCTCACCGTCGGCGGGGGCGTGCGCAGCCCCGACGACGTCGACCGGCTGCTGCGCGCCGGCGCGGACAAGGTCGCGGTCAACACCGCCGCCGTCGCCCGGCCCGAGCTGATCGGCGAGATCGCCGACCGCTTCGGCAACCAGGTGCTCGTGCTCTCCCTCGACGCCCGCCGGGTGCGCGACGGCGCGGTCACCGACTCCGGCTTCGAGATCACCACGCACGGCGGCCGCCGCGGCACCGGCCGGGACGCCGTCGAGTGGGTGGTCCAGGCCGCCGCGCTCGGCGTGGGCGAGGTGCTGCTCAACTCCATGGACGCCGACGGCACCCGCGCCGGCTTCGACACCGAGCTCATCCGCGCGGTGCGCCGCGAGGTGTCCGTGCCGGTCATCGCCAGCGGCGGCGCCGGCGCGGTCGAGCACTTCCCGCCCGCCGTGGAGGCCGGCGCCGACGCGGTGCTCGCCGCGAGCGTCTTCCACTTCGGCACCCTGCGCATCGGCGACGTCAAGGCCGCCCTGGCCGGCGCCGGCGTCCCGGTGCGGACGGCGTCGGACACGCCGCTCAGCTAGCCGGCGCCCCGTCCCGGACGGCGACCCGGGCGACGCCGCGGCGCCCGGCGGCCCACAGCAGCACCTCCAGCGGCTCGCCCTCGACGGTGGTGACCGCCGAGCCGGCGCGGATCCGCTTGCCCGGTCCGGGGACGTCGCTGCGCTGCAGCACCAGCCCGCCGGGGTAGCGCGGCGCGACGGCGCGGGCGAACAGCTGCGCCGCGGTCCACAGCCGGTCGGCGTCGGCCAGCGGGAGCGCCCGCGGCTCCCAGCCCGGCTGGGCGCGGCGCACGTCCTCGTGGTGGATCGCGAACTCGGCGCTGTCCACGAGCGCCGCCACCGGCGCCCAGCTCGTCGGCAGCCAGGCCGGCGGGCCCTGCCGGACGCGGGTCACCAGCTCCGGGTAGGGGGTCGAGGCGCGCAGCCGGTCCTCCAGCCGGGCCGAGTACGCGTGCGCCCGTTCGCCGACCGGGGTGCGCTCCAGCGCGTAGCCGGGCAGGGCGTCGGGCCGCCGGTCGCGGGTGACCAGGTGCGCCGCCAGGTGCGCCGTCGCCCACCCCTCGCAGCAGGTCGGGGCGTCGGGTCCGAGGTCGTCGAGCAGGTCGGCGAGGGCCGCGCGCTCGCGGGCGGCGAACGGGCGGGAAGCATCGGTCACCGCGGCGGGTTACCGACGGTGCGCTCCCCGGAAACCCGGCGGCCCCACCGTCGCCGATCGGTTAGCGTGACTAAGTACGCGGCAGGCCGCCGCCCGATCCCGAGGAGACCCGTGCCCCCCGCTCGAGACGCCGTCGTCCGGCGGGGACTGCGCCACGTCGGCCGCGCGATCGCCGAGCAGCCGGGCATGTTCACCCTCGCCGTCCTGGCCAGCAGCCTCTACGGCGCGATGACCGTGCTGTCGGCCTACGTGATCGGTGAGGTCACCGACCGGGTGGTGCTGCCGGCCTTCGACGAGGGCGACACCACCGCCGGCGCCCTGACCCTCGCGGTCGCGATCGTGCTGGCCGTCGCGCTGCTCAAGATCCTCGGCATCCTCGGCCGCCGGCTGTTCGCCGGGATCATGGCCTACCGGCTGCAGGCCGACTACCGCCGCCGGGTCACCGCCCAGTACCTGCGGCTGCCGCTGTCCTGGCACCAGCGCCACCCGACCGGCCAGCTGCTGTCCAACGCGAACTCCGACGTCGAGGCCGCCTGGTTCTTCGTCTCGCCGCTGCCCTTCGCCTGCGGCGCGCTGGTGATGATCGCCATCACCGTCGTCGCGCTCGTGGTCACCGACCCGCTGCTGGCCCTCGTCGGCCTGGTCGTCTTCCCGCTGGTCTTCGCCGTCAACGTCGTCTACTCGCAGGTGATGAGCCCGCGGATGCGCCGGGCCCAGCAGCTGCGCGCCGAGGTCAGCGAGATCGCGCACGAGAGCTTCGACGCGGGCCTGGTGGTCAAGACTCTCGGCCGCGAGGACGTCGAGAGCGCCCGGTTCACCCAGCGCGCCCTCGAGCTGCGCGACGGGCTGGTCGCCGTCGGCCGGGTGCGCGGGTTGTTCGACCCGCTGATGGAGGCGCTGCCCAACCTCGGCACCCTCGCCGTGCTGCTCGTCGGCGCCGGCCGGGTCGCCGGCGGCGGCACCGACCCCGGCGACCTGGTGAGCATCGCCTACCTGTTCACCCTCCTCGCCCTGCCCATCCGCGCGATCGGCTGGGTGCTCGCCGACCTGCCGCGCGCCCTGGCCGGCTTCGACCGCGTCACCCCGGTCCTCGACGCCACCGGGGAGACGCCGCACGGCGCCGAGACCGCCGTCCGCGGCGACGGCGGCGCGGGCCTGGCACTGCGGGCGGTCGACCACGCCTTCGACGGCGCGTCCCGGCCGGTGCTCTCCGGCGTCACCTTCGACGTCGCGGCCGGCAGCACGGTCGCCGTCGTCGGGCCGACCGGCTCGGGCAAGTCCACGCTGGCCGGGCTGCTCGTCCGGTTGGTCGACCCCGCCGACGGCGAGGTGCTCCTCGACGGGGTCGACCTGCGCCGGCTGCGCGAGGGCGAGGTCAGCGCCCAGGCCGCCTTCGTGCCGCAAGGCACCTTCCTCTTCGACGACACGGTGCGCGGCAACGTCACCCTGGGCGGCGACCAGACCGACGAGGAGGTCCGCGCCGCGCTGCGGGTGGCCGCCGCCGAGGAGTTCGTCGACCGGCTGCCCGAGGGCCTCGACACCCGGGTCGGCGAAAGGGGTGCCACCCTCTCGGGCGGCCAGCGGCAGCGGATCGCGCTGGCCCGCGCCGTCGTCCGCCGGCCCCGGCTGCTCGTCCTCGACGACGCCACCAGCGCCGTCGACCCCGCCGTCGAGGCCCGCATCCTCGACGCGCTGCGCTCGGCCGACCGCCCCTCGACCGTCGTCGTGGTCGCCTACCGGCAGGCCACCATCGCGCTGGCCGACGAGGTCGTCTGGCTCGAGGGCGGGCGGGTCACCGCGCGCGGCAGCCACGAGGAGCTGCTGGCCACCGTGCCCGGCTACGCCGCGCTCGTGCGGGCCTACTCGCAGGCGGAGGTGGCGGCGTGAGCGGGCCGGAGCGCGAGGGCGCCTTCGCCACCCTGGGGCGGGGGCTGCGCGCGATGCCGGAGTTCCGCCGCGGGCTGCCGGCCACCTTCGCCCTGGCGCTGGTCGCCACCGCCGGGCGCGTGGTCGTGCCGATCGCCGTCCAGCAGGTGGTCGACCGCGGCCTGCTCGCTCCCGGCGGGCCCGACCTCGACCTGGTCCGCACGCTGGTGCTCGTCTGCGCCGCCGTCGTGCTGCTCACCGGCGTGGCCGTCTACCGGATGAACGTGCGGCTGTTCCGCACCACCGAGACGGCGCTGGCCGGGCTGCGCTCGCGCGCCTTCCGGCACGTGCACGACCTGTCGGTGCTGCACCAGCAGGGGCAGCGCCGCGGCTCGCTGGTCTCCCGCGTCACCAGCGACGTCGACCAGCTGTCGACGTTCATGCAGTGGGGCGGCGTCCTCGGCGTGGTCAGCCTGGGCCAGCTGATCGTGGCCACCGCGGTCATGTTCGTCTACTCCTGGCAGCTCACCCTGCTGGTGCTGGTCTGCTTCGTGCCGCTGGGCTTCGCCGTCCGCTGGTTCGCCAAGCGGCTGGCCGTGGCCTACGGCGTGGTCCGCGAGCGGGTCGGCGACGTGCTGGCCGCCATCTCGGAGTCCGTCGTCGGCGCCCCGACCGTGCGCGCCTACGGCATCCGCGAGCGCACCGCCGCCCGGCTCGACCGGTCCATCGGCCGGCACTACCGCGCCCAGGTCGACGCCCAGAAGGTCACCGCGGCGGTGTTCGTCAGCGGCGAGTTCATCGCCGCGCTCGCCAACGCCGCGGTCGTGGTCGTCGGCGTGCTGCTCGGCCTGGCCGGCCAGATCAGCGCCGGCACGCTGATCGCCTTCCTGTTCCTCGTCACGCTGTTCGTCGCGCCGGTGCAGATGGCCAGCGAGGTCCTCAACGAGGCGCAGAACGCCCTCGCCGGGTTCCGCCGCGTGCTCGACGTCCTCGACACCGAGCCCGACGTCCGCGACCCCGCCGCCGACGGCACCGCCCTCGACCTGCCGCCCGGGCCGCTGGGCGTGCGGCTGGAGCACGTCGCCTTCCGCTACGCGGAGGGCGCGCGCCCCGCGCTGCAGGACGTCGACCTGACCCTGGCGCCGCGCCGCAGCTACGCCGTCGTCGGCGAGACCGGCTCCGGGAAGACGACGCTGGCCAAGCTGGTCACCCGGCTCATGGACCCCACCGAGGGGCGGGTGCTGCTCGGCTCGGACGCCGCCGGCTGGGTGCCGCTGACCGACGTCGCCTTCGCCTCGCTGCGCCGGCGGGTCGGCATGGTGCCCCAGGACGGCTTCCTGTTCGACGCGACCGTCGCCGACAACGTCCGCTACGGCCGGCCGGGCCTCACCGACGCCGAGGTGACGGCGGCCTTCGACGAGCTGGGCCTGGGCGACTGGCTCGCCGGCCTGCCCGACGGCGTCGCGACCTCGGTGGGCCAGCGCGGCGACTCGCTGTCGGCAGGGGAGCGGCAGCTGGTCGCCATCGCCCGCGCGCACGTCGCCGCGCCCGACCTGCTGGTCCTCGACGAGGCCACCAGCGCCGTCGACCCGGCCACCGAGCGGCGGCTCACCCACGCCCTCGACCGGCTCACCGAGGGACGGACGACGCTGACCATCGCCCACCGGCTCTCCACCGCCGAGCGGGCCGACGAGGTGCTCGTCGTCGACGCCGGACGGGTGGTGCAGCGCGGGTCGCACGCCGACCTGGTCGACGCCGTCGGGCCCTACGCCCGGCTGCACGCCTCGTGGCGCCGGTCCTCCGCCGCGGCGCCCGAGCGCGTCGGCTGATCCCCCGGGCGGGCGACGCTCCCTTCTAGGCTGCGCCGCATGAGGATCCCCGTGCCGGCCGTCGCCGCCGCCGTCCTCGCGGGACTGGGCGTGCTGCCGCTGGCGATCGTGGCGTTCCTGGTCTACGCGCTGGGCGGGCTGCAGGCCGACGCCGGACGCGAGTGGTTCACGCTGGTCCTGCTCGTCGTCCCGCCCTTCCTGCAGCTGTTCGCCCTCACCTGGTTCCTGCTCCGGCGCGGCCGGGTGCCCCTGGTGCTCTCGGCGCTGCTCGCGATCGGGGTGGCGGGGCTGGTCGTGGCCACCGCCCGGTCGGTCGGCGAGTCGGTGGGCGCGGGCCCGTTCGTCCTGGCGCTCTGCCCGGTGCTGGCCGCCGGGCTGGCGATGACCCCGGCCGTGGGCCGCTGGCTGGCCGAGGCGCGCGACGCCCGCCGTCGGCCCGCGGCCTGACCGGCCGGGTCCGCGCGGCATGCCGCCGTCCCCGTCCCGCCGCGCGGCGCCCCGGCGGTCTCCCCGGGCCGCGGCCGCGCCGTCGGCTCCCGCCCGGTCCCCGTCCCGGCCGGCGCGCGTCCGGCCGCTGACCGCGCCGTTCGCCGCGGTCTTCGGACTGCTGGTCGCCGCCGAGGACCTCTACCTCGCCTGGCTGCTGTGGGCGCCCGAACCGGGCTGGGACTGGTTCGTGCTCACCCCGGCCGGGCTGGCACTGCTCGCGGTGGTGGGCGCGGTCCTGGTGCTGCTCGGCCGGGGCCGGGGCTGGCTGGTGCTGACCCTCGCCGCCGTCCCGTCGGTCCTGCTGCTGCTCGGCGTCGCGTTCCTCTTCGGCGTCCTCGGGGACGGCCGGTCGGTCGGCTGGGCGCTGCTGCTCCTCGTCGGCCCGGTGGGCTGCCTGGTGCTCGCGGTGCGCCGCCCGATCCGGGACTGGACCCGCCCCCGGCGGGGGACACCGCCGCCGTCGGCGGCCCGTCCGCGCCGCGCCGGGCCCCGCGGCGGCTAGCGTGCCCGCCGTGGTCGAGACAGACGTCGTCGTGGTGGGGTCCGGGCTGGCCGGGTTGGTGGCGACCGCCGAGCTCGCCGACGCCGGCAAGCGGGTGGTGCTCCTGGAGCAGGAGCCGGAGGCGTCCTTCGGCGGGCAGGCCTGGTGGTCCTTCGGCGGGCTGTTCCTCGTCGACTCGCCCGAGCAGCGCCGGCTGCGGGTCCGCGACTCCCTGGAGCTGGCCCGCCAGGACTGGTTCGGCACCGCCGCCTTCGACCGCGCGGAGGACCACTGGCCGCGCCAGTGGGCCGAGGCCTACCTGCAGTTCGCCGCCGGCGAGAAGCGGGCCTGGCTGCGCGAGCAGGGCGTCGGCTTCTTCCCGATCGTCGGCTGGGCCGAGCGCGGCGGCTACACCGCCACCGGCCACGGCAACTCGGTGCCGCGCTTCCACATCGTCTGGGGCACCGGCCCGGGCATCGTCGAGCCCTTCGCCCGCCGGGTGCGCGCCGCCGCCGACCGCGGCCTGGTCGACCTGCGCTTCCGCCACCGGGTCACCGGGCTGGTCGTCACCGGCGGCGCGGTCACCGGCGTGCGCGGGGAGGTCCTCGAGCCCAGCGACGCCGCCCGCGGCGAGGACAGCTCCCGCACCGCCGTCGGCGACTTCGAGATCGCCGCGCAGGCCGTCGTCGTCACCTCCGGCGGCATCGGCGGCAACCACGACCTCGTGCGGAAGAACTGGCCGGCCCGGCTGGGCCCGGCGCCGCAGCGGCTGCTGTCGGGCGTGCCCGCACACGTCGACGGGCTGATGCTGGAGGCCACCGAGGCGGCCGGCGGCAACGTGGTCAACCGCGACCGGATGTGGCACTACACCGAGGGGATCGCCAACCACTCGCCGGTGTGGAGCCGGCACGGCATCCGCATCCTGCCCGGGCCCTCGTCGCTGTGGCTCGACGCCACCGGCACCCGGCTGCCGGTCCCGCTGTTCCCCGGCTTCGACACCCTGGGCACCCTCGCGCACATCGGGCAGACCGGCCACGAGCACACCTGGTTCATCGCCACCAAGAAGATCGTCGAGAAGGAGTTCGCCCTCTCCGGCTCCGAGCAGAACCCCGACCTGACCGGCAAGGACGTCCGGCTGCTGGTCAACCGCGTGAAGGCCGGCGTCTCCGCCCCGGTGCAGGCCTTCCTCGACCGCGGCGAGGACTTCGTCACCGCGACCACCCTGCCCGACCTGGTCGCCGGGATGAACCGGATCACCGGCGGCACCCCCGAGGTCGACCTGGCCACGGTCGAGCGCGAGGTCCTCGCCCGCGACCGCGCGGTGGCCAACGCCTTCACCAAGGACCTGCAGCTGACCGCGATCCGCGGCGCCCGCAACTACCTCGGCGACAAGCTCATCCGGGTCGCCCCGCCGCACCGGCTGCTCGACCCGCAGGCCGGGCCGCTGATCGCCGTCCGGCTCAACCTGCTGACCCGCAAGACCCTCGGCGGGCTCGAGACCGACCTGTCCGCCCGGGTGCTGCGGGCCGGCGGCGAGGTCTTCCCCGGCCTCTACGCCGCCGGCGAGGTCGCCGGCTTCGGCGGCGGCGGCGTGCACGGGTACCGGTCGCTGGAGGGCACCTTCCTCGGCGGCTGCCTGTTCTCCGGGCGGGTGGCCGGCCGGGCGCTGGCGGCGGCGCTGTGACCGCCCCCGGCAGCCCCTGGGCCGATCCCGCGACCGAGACCGAGCAGATGGTCTACACCGGGCCGCCGTCGTACGCGACCCCGCCGGTGCCCGGCGCCCTGCCACCCGGGTACGGCTGGCCGCCCCCGTCGGTGCCGTACTGGCCGACCCACGGCCTGCTCGCGCCGGCGCGCCCGCGGCGCCCCGGGCAGGTCGTGGCCGCCGCGGTCCTCGCGTTCGTGCAGGCCGCCCTCGTGGCCCTGACGTCGGCCTACCTGCTCCTGCTGGCCAGCACGCTGGGCCTGGTGTCCCCGGGGTTCGGCGGCGACGCGGACGCCGACTCCCTGGTCACCGAGGCCGTCGTCGTCACCGTCGTGCAGCTGCTGTCGGCGGTCGCGCTGGTCGTCGGCGGGGTGCTGGTGCTCAACCGGCGCAGCCGCGGGTCGTGGCTGACGCTGCTCGTCGCGCTCGCCGTCCAGCTCGCCCTCGCCCTGTACTGGCTGGTCCGGCTGGGCACCCTCGACGGCTTCACCGACGAGGTCGGCCCCGGCGCCGTGCTGGTCGCCGGGGTGCTGTTCTACGTCGCGGCTCCCGCGGTGGGCCTGGGCCTGCTGCTGGCCGGCGGCGTGCGCCGCTGGGCCGCCGACCCGGAGCCGGCCGCCGCGGGCGCCCGGTGACGGGCCGGCCCGGGTCGCGGCCCCGCAGGGCCGCGCGGGGCCGCTGACCCGGCCCGTCCCGCGGGCGGGGGAGAATCGCCGGCATGCCCGCCGTCGACTCCGCCCTCGACCCCGCCGTCGCCGCGCTGCTGCGCCGTGACCCCGCCGGGCTGGTGGCCGCCGTCGTCCAGCAGCACGACACCGGTGAGGTGCTCATGCTCGCCTGGATGGACGACGAGGCGCTGCGCCGCACGCTGACCACCGGCCGCGCCACCTACTGGTCGCGCAGCCGCCGGGAGCACTGGGTCAAGGGCGAGACCTCCGGGCACCGGCAGTGGGTCCGCGACGTGCGGCTGGACTGCGACGGCGACGCGCTGCTGGTGCTCGTCGACCAGGAGGGCCCGGCCTGCCACACCGGCACGCGCTCCTGCTTCTCCCGCGACCTGGAGGTGACCCGTGCGGCTCGGTGAGACCACCCCGTCCCGCGAGGACTTCCTCGCCGCCGACCAGCCGGTCGTGCCGGTCACCCGGCGGCTGCTGGCCGACGGCGAGACGGCGGTCGGGGTCTACCGCAAGCTCGCGGGCAACCGGCCGGGCACGGTGCTGCTGGAGTCCGCCGAGCAGGGCAAGCGGTGGTCGCGGTACAGCTTCGTCGGCGTGCGCAGCGCCGGTGTGCTCACCGAGCGCGACGGGCGCACCCTCTGGCTCGGCGACCGGCTGCCCGGCCTCACCGACGACCTGCCCGAGGACCCGCTGGCCGCCGCGCGCACGCTGGCCCGGCGACTGCGCTCGCCGCGCAGCCCCGACCTGCCCCGGCTCACCGGCGGGCTGGTCGGGTACCTCGGCTACGACGTGGTCCGGCGCCTGGAGCGGCTGCCCGCCACCGCCACCGACGACCTCGGCATGCCCGAGCTGGCGCTGACGCTGGTCACCGACCTGGCCGTGCTCGACCACACCGACGGCACGGTGCTGCTCATCGCCGACGCCTTCCGGCAGACCGCGGACGACCCCGCGGCGGCCTGGGACGACGCCGTCGCCCGCCTCGACGCGATGGCCGCCGACCTCACCAAGGCCGTGCCGCCGGGCGTGGCCACCTTCACCCCCGCCGGGCCGCCCCCGGTGCGCAGCACCATGGCGCCGGGGGAGTACGAGGCCGGGGTGGAGGCCGTCCGCGAGCACATCCGCGCCGGCGACGCCTTCCAGGTGGTGCTGGCCCAGCGGTTCGAGACCGACACCGACGTCGACGCGCTCGACCTCTACCGGGTGCTGCGGGCGACCAACCCCTCGCCGTACATGTACCTGCTGCGCTTCGCCGGCCGGGAGACGCCCTTCGACGTCGTCGGCTCCTCACCCGAGGCGCTGGTGACCGTCACCGGCGACCAGGCGGTCGTCCACCCGCCGGCCGGCACCCGCCCGCGCGGGGCCACCGAGGAGGAGGACCTGCGGCTGGCCGAGGGCCTGCTGGCCGACCCCAAGGAGCGCGCCGAGCACGTCATGCTCGTCGACCTGGCCCGCAACGACCTCGGCCGGGTGTGCGTCCCGGGCACGGTCGAGGTGCCCGACTTCATGCGCGTCGAGTACTACAGCCACGTCATGCACCTGGTCTCGACCGTCTCCGGCCAGGTCAGCCCCGACCGCGACGCGCTCGACGTCTTCGACGCGACCTTCCCGGCCGGCACCGTCTCCGGCGCCCCCAAGCCGCGGGCCATGGAGATCATCGAGTCGCTGGAGCCCACCCGGCGCGCGCTCTACGCCGGCACCGTGGGCTACGTCGACGCGAGCGGCGACATGGACATGGCCATCGCCATCCGCACCGCCGTGCTGCACCAGGGCCGGGCCTACGTGCAGGCCGGCGCCGGCATCGTCGCCGACAGCGACCCCGCGACCGAGGAGGCCGAGACCCGGCACAAGGCCCGGGCGGTGCTGTCGGCGATCGCGACCGCGGAGGGCATGCGGGAGGTGCGGTGAACCCGCGGCGGGAGCTCGGGACGGCGCTGGCCGGCTGCGCGCTCGCCGGGGCGCTGGCGCTGTCGGCCGGCGGGCAGACCTGGTCCACGGTCACCGTCACCCGCCGCCCGCCGCTGCCGCCGGTCACCGAGGCGCTGACCGGCGCCGCGCTCGCGCCGCTGGTCCCCGCCGCCGGCCTGCTGCTCCTCGCCGCGGGGGTCGCCGTCCTCGCCGTGCGGGGCGCGGCCCGGGCCGCCGTCGGCGCGCTCGTCGTCCTCGCCGGGGCGGCGCTGGCCTGGTCGGGCCTGCGGGTGCTCACCGGCGCCGCGGACACGGGGACGGCGGCACCGGGGGAGCGGCGCACCGCCGACCTGGCCGCGGCCTGGCCGGTGCTGTGCCTGGTCGCCGCGGCCGTCGCGCTCGCCGCCGGCGGGCTGGTCCTCGCCCGCGGACGGCGCTGGCCCGCGATGGGGCGACGCTACGAGCGCGCGCCGGGCACGGCCGTCCCTGCTCCGGCCCCGGCCCGCACCGACGAGGACCGGGCGCTCGACGCCTGGCGCGCGCTCGACCGCGGCGACGACCCGACCGACGACCCGGCCGACCACCCGGCCGACGACCCGGCGCCCGGCCCGCCGGGCCGTCATCGCTAGGGTGTGACGACCGTTCCGGCGGGGGCCGGGACCCCCGACGACCAGCAGCGAGGAGGCGGTGTGACCGTCCTCGACGACATCGTCGCCGGCGTCCGCGAGGACGTCGCGGCGCGCGAGGCGGCCACCCCCCTGGCCGAGGTGAAGGCCGCCGCCCGCGACGCCCGCCCCGCGCTCGACGCGCTCGCCGCGCTGCGCGAGCCCGGCGTGGGCGTCATTGCCGAGGTCAAGCGGCGCAGCCCCAGCAAGGGCGCGCTCGCGGACATCCCCGACCCCGCGGTGCTCGCCCGGCAGTACGCCGCAGGCGGCGCCCGGGTGATCAGCGTGCTCACCGAGCGGCGCCGCTTCGGCGGCTCGCACGCCGACCTGGCCGCGGTCCGCGCCGCCGTCGACGTGCCGGTGCTGTGCAAGGACTTCGTCGTCAGCAGCTACCAGGTGCACGAGGCCCGGGCCCACGGCGCCGACGTCGTCCTGCTCATCGTCGCCGCGCTCGAGCAGAACGCGCTGCTCGGGCTGCTCGAGCGGGTCGAGTCCCTCGGCATGACGGCGCTGGTCGAGGTGCACACCGAGGCCGAGGCCGACCGCGCGCTGTCCGCCGGCGCCTCGGTGATCGGCGTCAACGCCCGCGACCTCACCACCCTCGAGATCGACCTGGGCACCTTCGAGCGGATCGCGCCCGGGCTGCCCTCGGGCGTGGTCAAGGTCGCCGAGTCCGGCGTGCGCGGCCCGCGCGAGCTCATCGCCTACGCCGCGGCCGGAGCCGACGCCGTGCTGGTCGGCGAGGGCCTGGTCACCGCCGGCGACGCCCGCCAGGCGGTCGCCGACCTGGTCACCGCCGGCTCGCACCCGGCCGTGCCGCGCACGACCCGCTAGACCCCGGCCTCGCTGCAGGGTCCCGCCGCGAGCCTGCGAGGGGCGGGGGGCAGCGAGGTCCTTAGGCTGGGCGCATGACCAGCAGCGCCGTGCACCCGCCCGAGGACCGACTCGCCCCGGCGCGTCCGTCCTGGCCGGATCCCACGGGTCACTTCGGCGTCTTCGGTGGCCGCTTCGTGCCCGAGGCGCTGATCGCCGCGCTCGACGAGCTGACCGAGGCCTACGAGACGATGCGCGTCGACCCGGCCTTCCTCGCCGAGTTCGCCGCCCTCCAGCGCGACTACACCGGCCGGCCCAGCCCGATCACGGAGGTGCCCCGGTTCGCCGAGCACGCCGGCGGCGCTCGGGTCCTGCTCAAGCGCGAGGACCTCAACCACACCGGCTCGCACAAGATCAACAACGTGCTGGGCCAGGCGCTGCTCACCAGGCGGATCGGCAAGCAGCGGGTCATCGCCGAGACCGGCGCCGGCCAGCACGGCGTCGCCACCGCCACGGCCGCGGCGCTCATGGGGCTGTCCTGCACGGTCTACATGGGCGAGGAGGACACCCGCCGCCAGGCGCTCAACGTCGCTCGCATGCGGCTGCTCGGCGCCGAGGTCGTGCCGGTGACCACCGGCTCGCGCACCCTCAAGGACGCCATCAACGAGGCGTTCCGCGACTGGGTGACCAACGTCGAGACCACCAACTACGTCTTCGGCACCGTCGCCGGCCCTCACCCGTTCCCGGCGATGGTCCGCGACTTCCAGCGCGTCATCGGCGACGAGGCCCGGGCGCAGGTGCTCGAGCGGGAGGGCCGGCTGCCCGACGCCGTGCTGGCCTGCGTGGGCGGCGGGTCCAACGCGATCGGCATCTTCACCGCGTTCGTCCCCGACGAGGGGGTCCGCCTGCTCGGGCTGGAGGCCGGCGGCGACGGCGTCGACACCGGCCGGCACGCGGCCACCATCACCGGCGGCTCGCCCGGCGTGCTGCACGGCGCCCGCTCCTACCTGCTGCAGGACGACAACGGGCAGACGATCGAGTCGCACTCGATCAGCGCCGGCCTGGACTACCCGGGCGTGGGCCCCGAGCACAGCTTCCTCCACGACATCGGCCGCGCCGAGTACCGCCCGGTCACCGACGCCGAGGCGATGGAGGCCTTCGCGCTGCTGTGCCGCACCGAGGGCATCATCCCGGCGATCGAGTCCGCGCACGCCCTGGCCGGGGCGCTCGTCCTCGGCCGGGAGCTGGGGCCGGACGCGCTGCTGCTGGTGAACCTCTCCGGCCGCGGCGACAAGGACGTGGAGACGGCGTCGCGCTGGTTCGGCCTCGGCGACCGCGAGCACGTCGAGCCCGGCGCCGGCATGGACACCGACCAGCGGCCCACCGAGGGCGCGGTCAGCAACGACCAGGCCGTCCCCGGCCGGGACGCGGGGGAGTCGGCATGAGCCTGCTCGCCGACCGCATCGCCGCCGCCCGGGCCGAGGGCCGCGCCGCGCTGATCGCCTACCTGCCGGTGGGGTACCCCGACGTCGACACCTCGATCGAGGCGATGGTCGCAGCCGTCGAGGGGGGCGCGGACGCCCTCGAGGTCGGGGTCCCGTACTCCGACCCCGGCATGGAGGGCCCGGTCATCCAGGAGGCCATGGACGTGGCCGTCCGGGCGGGCGTCGGGCTGCGCCACGTGCTGCCGGCCGTGCGGGCGGTCGCCGCGGCCGGCGGGGTGCCCGTGGTGATGAGCTACTGGAACCCCATCGAGCGCTACGGCGTCGACCGGTTCGCCGACAACCTGGCCGCCGCCGGGGGGGCGGGGGCGATCACGCCCGACCTCATCCCCGACGAGGCGGGGCCCTGGCTGGCCGCCACCGACCGCACCGGCCTCGACCGGGTCTTCCTGGTCGCCCCGTCGTCCACCGACGCCCGGCTGGCCGCCACGGTCGCGGCGTCCCGGGGCTTCGTCTACGCCGCCTCCACCATGGGGGTCACGGGCACCCGGGCAACGGTCAGCACGGCCGCCGGCGAACTGGTCGCCCGCACCCGCCCGGTGGCCGGGGACCTGCCGATCTGCGTCGGGCTCGGTGTGTCCAACGGTGACCAGGCCGCCGAGGTGGCCGGCTTCGCCGACGGCGTCATCGTGGGCTCGGCCTACGTCCGCGAGATGCTCGACGGGCGCGGCGCGGAGGGGGTCCGGGCCCTCTCGGCCGAGCTGGCCGAGGGCGTCCGCCGGCGCGCCGGGGTGCCCTCGTGAGCGTCCTCGCGGCGATCCCCAGCCCCGCGCGGGGGACCTGGTACCTCGGCCCGCTCCCGCTGCGGGCCTACGCGCTGTGCATCATCGCCGGCATCGTCGCCGCCTGCTGGATCGCCGAGCGGCGCTGGGTGGCCCGCGGCGGGCGGCCCGGGGAGGTCCTCGACATCGCCATCTGGGCGGTGCCCTTCGGGATCCTCGGGGGCCGGCTCTACCACGTGCTCACCACGCCCCAGCCCTACTTCGGCGAGGGCGGCGACCCGCTTCGGGCGTTCGCCGTCTGGGAGGGCGGCCTCGGCATCTGGGGCGCGATCGCCCTCGGCGGCGTCGGCGCGTGGATCGCCTGCCGCCGCCGCGGCATCCCGCTGCCGGCCTTCGCCGACGCCGCCGCCCCGGGCCTGCTGGTCGCCCAGGCCATCGGCCGCCTCGGCAACTGGTTCAACCAGGAGCTCTTCGGCCGGCCGACGACGCTGCCGTGGGCGCTGGAGATCGACCCGGTCCACCGGCCCGACGGCTACGAGGCGTTCGCCACGTTCCACCCGACGTTCCTCTACGAGCTGCTGTGGAACCTCGCCGCGGCCGCCGTCGTCGTGTGGGCCGACCGCCGCTTCCGGCTCTCCCACGGCCGGGCGTTCGCCCTCTACGTCGCGCTGTACTGCGCCGGCCGGCTGTGGATCGAGATCCTGCGCATCGACGACGCCAACCGGGTCCTCGGCGTCCGGCTCAACGTGGTCACCTGCATCGTGGTCGGCCTGCTCGCCGTCGCCTACATGGTCTGGCAGCGCGGCCGGCCGCGGGAGGTCCTCGACCGGGCAGGGAACACCGACGCCGGGGACGCCGCCGACGCCGGGGACGACGCCCGGGACGAGAGCGCGGACGACGTCGGCGAGGCCCCCACCGGCACCGACGCGCCCGGTGCCCGGCGGTCGGGGGACCGCCCCTCCGGCACGCCGGGGGCACCCTGACCGGACGCGCGCCGGACACCCTCCGGACGCGTGAGCGCCGCGTTACGGCTGTGTACCCTCCTGTGCAGACTCCCAGTGATCCTGGGTCGTCCCACGTGTCGGAACCGGGCCAGCGCTGCCCCGCGGACGACGACCCCGCGGCACCATCCGCGGGGCCGCGAGCTCAGCCGGTCCGGGCACACCGTGTCCGCCGGACGCCGGCTCACCGCAGCCCTCGGCTGCTCTCCGCCCCCCTGACCACCGGCCGTGCCCCCGCGCCGTCCTCGCCACGAGGCCGGCGCGGTAGCCGACGACGGGAGTGACCATGTCCGGGTCCCGCACCCCCGCCCCCCGCACCACCGCCGGCCCGGCCGTGCCGTTCTCGGCCACCCCGCCGGCCACCGGTCTCTACGACCCGGCCAACGACTCGGACGCCTGCGGTGTCGCCTTCGTGGCCGACGCCCGCGGCCGCCGGTCCCGCGCGATCGTGGCCGCCGGCCTGACCGCGCTGCACAACCTCGACCACCGCGGCGCCGCCGGCTCCGAGCCGAACTCCGGGGACGGCGCGGGCATCCTGACCCAGGTGCCCGACGCGCTGCTGCGGGCCGTCGTCGACTTCGACCTGCCGCCGCTGGGGGAGTACTCGGTCGGCATCGCCTTCCTGCCCCTCGACGCCGGCGAGCGGGCCGCCCGCCAGGCCGACGTCGCGCGGATCGCGACCGAGGAGGGCCTGACCGTCCTCGGCTGGCGCGACGTGCCCGTCGACCCCGACGGCGCCGACCTCGGTCCCACCGCCCGGGCGGTCATGCCGCACTTCGCCCAGCTGTTCGTCGCCGAGACGATGGGCGCCCGCGCAGACGCCTCCGCCTTCGGCGGCACGGTGGCCCCGAACGGCGTCACCCGGCTGGAGCGGCGCTCCTTCGTGCTGCGCAAGCGGGCCGAGCGGGAGGCCCGCGAGGCGGGCAGCTCGCTGTACGTGGTCTCGCTGTCCTCGCGCACCCTCACCTACAAGGGCATGCTCACCACCGACCAGCTGCCCGCGTTCTTCCCCGACCTGCGCGACGAGCGCTACGAGTCGGCGATCGCGCTGGTGCACAGCCGGTTCTCCACGAACACCTTCCCGAGCTGGCCGCTGGCCCACCCGTTCCGGTTCATCGCCCACAACGGCGAGATCAACACGATCAAGGGCAACCGGAACCGGATGCGCGCCCGCGAGGCCAAGCTCGAGACCGAGCTGTTCGACGGTCCCGCGGGCCCGGCCGCCGAGCTCGGCCTGGAGCGCGTCTTCCCGGTGACCGCGAGCGACTTCAGCGACTCGGCCACCTTCGACGAGGTGCTCGAGCTGCTGCACCTGTCGGGCCGCTCGCTGCCGCACGCGGTGCTGATGATGATCCCGGAGGCGTGGGAGAACCACGACGAGATGGACCCGGCCCGCCGGGCCTTCTACCGGTTCCACTCCTCGATCATGGAGCCCTGGGACGGGCCGGCCTGCGTCGCGTTCACCGACGGGACGCTGATCGGCGCCGTCCTCGACCGCAACGGCCTGCGCCCGGGCCGCTGGTGGCGCACCCGGGACGACCTCGTCGTCCTGGCCAGCGAGGCCGGCGTGCTCGACATCCCACCCGGCGACGTCGTCGCCAAGGGCCGGCTGCAGCCGGGCCGGATGTTCCTCGTCGACACCGCCTCCGGGCAGCTGGTCTCCGACGAGGAGGTCAAGGGCGCCCTCGCCACCGAGCACCCCTACGAGGACTGGCTGCACGCCGGGCTGGTGCACCTGCCCTCGCTGCCCGAGCGGCGGCGCGCGCGGCCCAGCCACGAGTCGGTCGTCCGCCGCCAGCAGCTGTTCGGCTACACCGAGGAGGAGCTGCGCCTCCTGCTCACCCCGATGGCCGCCAGCGGTGCCGAGCCGATCGGCTCGATGGGTACCGACACCCCGATCGCGGCGCTGTCGGACCGCTCCCGGCAGCTCTACGACTACTTCGGGCAGCTGTTCGCCCAGGTGACCAACCCGCCGCTGGACGCCATCCGCGAGGAGCTGGTGACCAGCCTGGGCCGCACCTTCGGCCCCGAGCAGAACCTGCTGTCGGCCACCGCGGCCTCCTGCCGGCAGGTGTACCTGCCCTACCCGGTCATCGACAACGACGAGCTGGCCAAGATCCTGCACATCGACGACGACGGCGACCTGCCCGGCTTCGCCGCCGTGCGGATCACCGGCCACTACGACGTCACCGGCGGCGGCCCCGCGCTGGTCGAGGCGATCGAGCAGCTGCGGACCAAGGTCAGCAAGGCGATCTCCGCCGGCGCCCGGATCATCGTGCTCTCCGACCGCGACTGCGACGAGCGCCGCGCCCCCATCCCGTCGCTGCTGATGACCGCCGCCGTCCACCACCACCTGGTGCGCGAGCGGACCCGCATGGAGGTCGGCCTGGTCGTCGAGTCCGGCGACTGCCGCGAGGTGCACCACGTGGCGCTGCTGCTCGGCTACGGCGCTGCGGCGGTCAACCCCTATCTGGCGTTCGAGTCCATCGAGGACCTCATCCGCGACGGCGCCCTCACCGGCGTCCAGCCCGCGCAGGCCGTGCGCAACGTCGTCAAGGCGCTGGGCAAGGGCGTGCTCAAGGTGATGAGCAAGATGGGCATCAGCACCGTCGGCTCGTACACGATGGCGCAGATCTTCGAGGCGGTCGGCCTGTCGCAGGACGTCGTCGACGAGTACTTCACCGGCACGTCGTGCCCCCTCGGCGGCGTCGGCATGGACGTGCTCGCCGAGGAGGTCGCCATGCGGCACCGGCGGGCCTACCCGGAGAACCCGACCGAGCGGGCGCACCGCCGGCTGGAGACCGGCGGGGAGTACCAGTGGCGCCGCGAGGGCGAGGTGCACCTGTTCAACCCCGAGACGGTGTTCCTCCTCCAGCACTCCACCCGCTCGCGGCAGTACGAGGTCTTCGAGCGGTACACGCAGACGGTCGACCAGCTGTCGGAGGACGCGGCCACCCTGCGCGGCCTGTTCTCCATCCGGAAGGGCGTGCGCCCGCCGGTGCCGATCGAGGAGGTCGAGCCGGCGAGCGAGATCGTCAAGCGGTTCCAGACCGGCGCGATGAGCTACGGCTCCATCTCGCAGGAGGCGCACGAGACCCTCGCCATCGCGATGAACCGCCTGGGCGGGCGGTCCAACACCGGCGAGGGGGGCGAGGACCCCGACCGGTACGTGCCCGACCCCAACGGCGACCTGCGCCGCTCGGCGATCAAGCAGGTGGCCAGCGGCCGCTTCGGCGTGACCAGCGAGTACCTGGTCAACTCCGACGACATCCAGATCAAGATGGCGCAGGGCGCCAAGCCCGGCGAGGGCGGCCAGCTGCCCGGCGGCAAGGTCTACCCGTGGGTGGCCCGCACCCGGCACTCGACCCCCGGCGTCGGCCTGATCAGCCCGCCGCCGCACCACGACATCTACTCGATCGAGGACCTCAAGCAGCTGATCCACGACCTGAAGAACGCCAACGACCAGGCGCGGGTCAACGTCAAGCTGGTCGCCGAGGTCGGCGTCGGGACGGTCGCGGCCGGGGTCAGCAAGGCCCACGCCGACGTCGTGCTCATCTCCGGGCACGACGGCGGTACCGGTGCCGCGCCGCTGACCTCGCTCAAGCACGCCGGCTCGCCGTGGGAGCTGGGCCTGGCCGAGACGCAGCAGACGCTGCTGGCCAACGGCCTGCGCGACCGGATCGTGGTGCAGGTCGACGGGCAGATGAAGACCGGCCGCGACGTCGTCGTCGCGATGCTGCTCGGTGCCGAGGAGTACGGCTTCGCCACCGCCCCGCTGGTCGTGTCGGGCTGCATCATGATGCGGGTCTGCCACCTCGACACCTGCCCGGTCGGCGTCGCCACGCAGAACCCGGAGCTGCGCAAGCGGTTCACCGGGCGGCCGGAGTTCGTGGTCACCTTCTTCGAGTTCCTCGCCGAGCAGGTGCGCGGGTACCTCGCCGAGCTCGGCTTCCGCTCGGTCGACGAGGCGGTCGGCCACGTCGAGCTGCTCGACACCCGGCAGGCGGTCGACCACTGGAAGGCCCGCGGGCTGGACCTGTCGCGGATGCTGGCCCTGCCCGAGCTGCCCGAGGGCACGCCGCGGCGGGCGGTCCGCCCGCAGGACCACGGGCTCGACGTCGCCCTCGACCAGACGCTGGTCCAGCTGTGCGAGGGCGCGCTGCTCGACGCCCGCCCGGTGCGCCTCGAGCTGCCGGTGCGCAACGTCAACCGCACCGTCGGCACGATGCTCGGCTCGATGGTCACCCGCCGCTTCGGCGGCGAGGGCCTGCCCGACGACACCATCGACCTGACCTTCACCGGGTCGGCCGGCCAGTCCTTCGGCGCGTTCCTGCCGCGCGGGGTCACCATGCGGCTGTTCGGCGACGCCAACGACTACGTCGGCAAGGGCCTCTCCGGCGGGCGGATCGTGGTCCGCCCGGCCCGCGAGGCCCCCTTCGCCGCCGAGGACAACGTCATCGCCGGCAACGTCATCGGCTACGGCGCGACCTCCGGCGAGATCTTCCTGCGCGGGCGCGTCGGCGAGCGGTTCTGCGTGCGCAACTCCGGCGCGCTGGCCGTCGTCGAGGGCGCCGGCGACCACGCGCTGGAGTACATGACCGGCGGGCGCGCGGTGGTCCTCGGGCCCACCGGGCGCAACGTCGCGGCCGGCATGTCCGGCGGGGTGGGCTACGTCCTCGACCTCGCCCGCCACCGGGTCAACCCCGAGATGGTCGACGTCGAGCCGCTCGACGGCGAGTCCTCGCAGTGGCTGCGCGACGTCCTGGTCCGGTACCACGCCGCTACCGAGTCGCCGGTCGCCGCCGCGCTGCTGGCCGACTGGGGCCGGTGGTCGGAGCAGTTCAGCGTGATCATGCCGCGCGACTACCGCCGCGCGCTCGAGGCCCGGCGCGCCGCCGAGGCCGCCGGGACCGATGTCGACCGAGCAGTGATGGAGGCCGCACGTGGCTGACTCCACGGGGTTCCTGAAGTACGAGCGGGCCCTGCCGCCCAGGCGGCCGGTGGACGTCCGCATCCTCGACTGGAAGGACGTCTACCTCTCCCGGCAGAACGGCGAGGACGGCGTCTACCCGGTCGCGGCACTGCGCCAGCAGGCCGCCCGGTGCATGGACTGCGGCATCCCGTTCTGCCACCACGGCTGCCCGCTGGGCAACCTGATCCCGGAGTGGAACGACCTGGCCCGCCGCGACGACTGGCGCGACGCCATCGAGCGGCTGCACGCGACCAACAACTTCCCGGAGTTCACCGGGAAGCTGTGCCCCGCCCCCTGCGAGGGCGCCTGCGTGCTCAACCTGCAGGACTCCCCGGTGACGATCAAGCAGATCGAGTGGGAGATCATCGACCAGGCCTTCGAGCGCGGCTACGTCGAGCCGCAGGCCCCGGCCGAGCGGACTGGTAAGTCGGTCGCCGTCGTCGGGTCCGGCCCGGCCGGCCTGGCCGCCGCCCAGCAGCTCACCCGGGCCGGGCACGACGTCACCGTCTTCGAGCGCGCCGACCGGATCGGCGGCCTGCTCCGTTACGGCATCCCCGAGTTCAAGATGGAGAAGTCCGTCCTGGACCGGCGGCTGGACCAGATGCGCGCCGAGGGCACCCGCTTCGTCACCGGCGTCGAGGTCGGCGGCAGCGGCGAGGGGGACCTGTCGGCCGAGCAGCTGCGTGCCGAGTACGACGCCGTCGTCCTCGCCGCGGGCGCCACCGTCGGCCGCGACCTGCCCGTGCCCGGCCGGGAGCTCGAGGGCATCCACCTCGCCATGGAGTTCCTGCCCTTCGGCAACCGGCAGGCGCTCGGCGAGCTCGACGACCCGCCGATCTCCGCGAAGGGCAAGGACGTCGTCATCATCGGCGGCGGTGACACCGGCGCGGACTGCCTGGGCACCTCGCACCGGCAGGGCGCCCGGTCGGTGACCCAGCTGGAGATCATGCCGGCGCCGCCGGAGAAGCGGGCCGAGGGCAACCCCTGGCCGACCTACCCGATGATCATGCGGGTCTCCTCGGCGCACGAGGAGGGCGGCGAGCGGCTGTACTCGGTCAACACCGAGCGCTTCCTGGGTCATGAGGAGGGCCCCGCCCAGGGCCGCGTGCGCGCGCTGGTGTTGCACGAGGTCGAGCGGGTCGAGGGCCGGTTCCAGAAGGTGGAGGGCACCGAGCGCGAGCTGCCCGCCCAGCTGGTGCTGCTGGCCATGGGCTTCACCGGCGCCCAGCGCGAGGGTCTGGTGGAGACCCTGGGCCTGGAGATGGACGCCCGGGGCAACGTCGCCCGCGACGACGAGTTCATGGCGAGCGTGCCCGGCGTCTTCGTCGCCGGCGACGTCGGCCGCGGCCAGTCGCTCATCGTGTGGGCGATCGCCGAGGGCCGCGCCGCCGCCGGCGCCGCGGACGCGTGGCTGACCGGCAGCTCCATGCTGCCCCGGCCGGTCACCCCGACCGCGGTCGCCCTCCGCTGACGGCTCCGCAGGCCGGGTCCCGCGACACCGCGGGACCCGGCCCGGACGCCGCTGGAGCGACCGTTAGCGTTTCCGGCATGTCCCGCCGCGCGAAGATCGTCTGCACCCTGGGTCCGGCCACCAGCTCCCTGGAGCAGATCACCGCCCTCGTCGAGTCCGGGATGGACGTCGCCCGGCTCAACTTCAGCCACGGGTCGCACGCCGACCACGAGGTGGCCTACCAGCGCGTGCGCGAGGCGTCGGACGCCACCGGGCACGCCGTCGCCGTCCTCGCCGACCTGCAGGGCCCCAAGATCCGCCTGGGCACCTTCGCCGACGGCCCGGTCACCTGGGTCACCGGCAGCCGGGTCTGCATCACCGTCGACGAGGTCGAGGGCACCGCCGAGCGGGTCTCCACCACCTACAAGGGGCTGGCCAACGACGCGCGCGTCGGCGACCGGCTGCTGGTCGACGACGGCAAGCTCGCGCTGACGGTCGTCGGCATCGACGGTCCCGACGTGTGGTGCCTGGTCGTCGAGGGCGGCGAGGTCTCCAACAACAAGGGCCTGTCGCTGCCCGGGGTCGCCGTGAGCGTCCCGGCGCTGTCGGAGAAGGACGAGGAGGACCTCCGCTTCGCCCTGCACCTGTCGGTCGACTTCGTGGCGCTGTCGTTCGTCCGCTCGCCGGCCGACGTCGAGCTGGTGCGCGACATCATGCGCCAGGAGGACGTGCACCTGCCGGTCATCGCCAAGCTGGAGAAGCCCGAGGCGGTGGCGAACCTGGAGGCCATCGTCGAGGCCTTCGACGGCATCATGGTGGCCCGCGGCGACCTCGGCGTGGAGCTGGCGCTGGAGCAGGTGCCGCTGGTGCAGAAGCGCGCCGTGCAGGCCGCCCGCGAGCGCAACAAGCCGGTCATCGTGGCCACCCAGATGCTCGAGTCGATGATCGTCAACTCCCGGCCCACCCGCGCGGAGGCCTCCGACGTCGCCAACGCCGTCCTGGACGGCGCGGACGCGGTCATGCTCTCCGGGGAGACCTCGGTGGGCCGCTACCCGGTCGGCGCCGTCCGCACCATGGAGCGGATCATCGCCGCGGTCGAGGGCGACGACCGGTGGGTGCCCGAGCTGACCCGCCGCTCGCGGTCCCGGTCCGGGGCGATCGTGCGCGCCGCCCGCGACATCGGCGAGGCGCTCGACGTCAAGGCGCTGGCCACCTTCACCCAGACCGGCGAGACCGCCCGCCGGCTGGCCGCGCTGCACCCCCGCCAGCCGCTGCTGGCCTTCACCGTCGACGCCCGGGTGCGCAGCCAACTCGCGCTGTCCTGGGGCGTGGAGACCTTCCTGGTGCCCTCCGTCGAGCACACCGACGACATGGTCGACCAGGTCGACTTCTCGCTGCTGTCGATCGGGCGGCTGCGGGTCGGCGACCGGGTGGTCGTCGTCGCCGGCAGCCCGCCGAACACGGTGGGCTCGACCAACCTCATCCGGGTCCACGAAGTCGGCACCGACTCGTGAGCTCCGGCGGGACCCAGGCCGCCGTCCTCATGGGCGTCCTCGACCTCGAGGAGCGCTCACCCGACCTGTTCGTGGGGCAGACGCCGGGCACCCGGCTGCAGCGGATCTTCGGCGGCCAGGTCGCCGCGCAGGCGCTCATGGCCGCCGTGCGCACGGTGCCGGCTGCCCGGGGGGTGCACTCGCTGCACTCGTACTTCCTGCGGCCGGGTGACCCGAACGAGGAACTGCGCTACACCGTCGAGCGGATCCGCGACGGCCGGTCGTTCTCGACCCGCCGGGTCATCGCCTGCCAGCGGCGCCGCGGCGAGGACGTCGGCGTCTTCGCGCTGACCGCCGACTTCCACGCCGGGGAGGCCGCCGTCGTCACGCACGCCCGGCCGATGCCCGACGTGCCCGGCCCCGAGGACCTGCTCTCCCTCGCCGACCACGCCGCGGGCCACGGCGCCCTGGCCGCCCCGGCGCTGGAGATCAGCCGGGCGGTGGAGCAGCGGCCGCTGGGCAACCCGTTCGCCCCCGACCCGAAGACACCGCCGCTCACCCAGTCCCACGCGTGGTTCCGGGTGACCGGGCGCCTGCCCGACGACGCCGGAGTGCACGCCGCCGCGCTGACCTTCGCCACCGACCTGACGCTGCTCTCGGCCGGGCTGGCGCGGGTCGGCGGCGGGTGGGGCGGCCGCTACGTCGGGTCCAGCCTCGACCACGCCGTCTGGTTCCACGCGCCGGTGCAGGCCGACGAGTGGTTCCTCTACGAGACCGACAGCCCGGCGGCCACCGCCGGCCGCGCGCTGTGCTTCGGCAGCATCTGGGCCGCCGACGGCACCCACGTGGCCACGGTGGCCCAGGAGGGGCTCATCCGGTCACTGGGGGAGTGACGGCGGCGGGGTCGGCCTCCTGGTCGGCCTCCTCGGCCGTCTCCACCGCGCGCAGGGCCGCCAGGCGCTGGGCCTCGCGCTCGGCCTGGACGGCGCGCTCGGCCTCGGCCCGGCGCTCGGCGTCCGCGCGGGCCCGCTCGGCGGCGGCCTCGGCGAAGTCGTCGGCGAGCCAGTCGTGGCCCTCGCACAGCAGCGCCCACGCCCGCTCGACGTGCGCCCGCGTCGTCGTCGGCGCCCCGACGGCCACCCGCAGCACCACCTGGCCGCGCACGGTGGTGTGGGTCAGGAACACCTCGCCGCCGTCGTTGAGCCGCTCGAGCAGCGTCATCGTCGCGACGTCGGCGTCGACGTCGGCGGGCCACCGCGGCCGCAGGCACACCAGCGACAGCGGGTGCGGGACGACGACGTCGAAGCGGTCGTCGGCCTCGGCCCAGCCGGCCAGCTCCTGGGCCAGGGCGACGCCGGAGCGGACGTGCGCCCGCAGCCCCTCGGCGCCGTACCAGCGCAGCACCGCCCACAGCTTGAGCGCGCGGAACCGGCGGCCCAGCTCGATCTGCCAGTCGCGGTAGTCGACCACCGCGCCGGCCTCGGTGGCGGCGTTGCGCAGGTACTCGGGGAGGATCCCCAGCGCCCCGGTCAGCGCCGCCCGGTCGGCGACCCAGAACAGCGTCGCGTCGAAGCCGGTGAGCAGCCACTTGTGCGCGTCGGTGGTGTAGCTGTCGGCCTCCTCGACGCCGGCCTGCAGGTGCCGCAGCTCCGGGGCGAGGGCGCTGACCCCGGCGTAGGCGGCGTCGACGTGCAGCCACGCGCCGTACCGGCGGCAGATCGGGCCGATCTCGGCGAGCGGGTCGACCGCGGTGGTCGACGTCGTGCCGACCGTCGCGCAGACCAGCACCGGGCGGAAGCCGCGCTGCGTGTCCCGCTCCAGCCGGGCCGCGAGCGCGGCGGGGCGCATCCCGAGGTCGCCGTCGACCTCGACGATCCGGACGGCGTCGCTGCCGAGGCCGGCGATCCGCACCGCCTTCTCCATCGACGAGTGGGTCTCCGAGGAGACGTAGACGGTGTACTCGTCGGGCCGCACGCCGTGCCGGACGGTGCCGCCGCCGCTGGCCCGGTGCAGCGCGGCCAGCAGCGCGACGAGGTTGGCCCCGGAGCTGGAGTCCTGGACGACGCCGCCGCCGGTGCCGGTGGACCGGAACGTCCCGGGCAGGCCCAGCAGGTCGGCCAGCCAGTCCAGGACGTGCTGCTCGAGCTCGGTGGCCGCCGGGCTGGTCACCCAGGACATGCCCTGCACGCCCAGGCCCGCCGAGAGCAGGTCGCCGAGGACGGAGGGGCCGGAGGTGTTGGCCGGGAAGTAGGCGAGGAAGCCCGGGTGCTGCCAGTGGGTGACCCCGGGGAGGACGACGCCCTCCAGGTCGGCCAGCACGGCGGAGAAGGGCTCACCCTGCTCGGGGGCCGACGGCGGCAGGGCCGCGCGCACGTCACCCGGCGCCACCCGCGAGCGGACGGGGAACGACTCCAGCCGCGACCAGTAGTCGGCGATCCAGTCGACCACCTCGTGACCGTGCTGCCGGAACTGCTCGGGGGTCATGTGGGGGACGGGCTCGCTCACGCGCCCACCGTATTGCCCGCGACGAGCGGGCCCCGGAGGGGTCGCCCGCGACGAGTGGGCCCCGGAGGGTCCCCGACGAACACCAGGGGAGGGCTCCGCAGGGTTCGGGGACGGCACGTGGCCGCGGTGGTCGTCCGGAGGACGACTGTCGATCACGGTGCCCCCGGTGCGACTCGAACGCACACTGCGCGGGTTGTGAATCGCTCAACCGCGTCCTGACTGGTGCCCCCGGTGCGACTCGAACGCACACTGCGCGGGTTTTGAATCCGCTCCCTCTGCCGATTGGGGTACGGGGGCCGGCCACCGCGACCGGGATCACGGCGCCGCCAGCGTAACCGGGCGGCTGCTCCCGGTTCCCGTCGCTAGGCTCTGCGCCCGTGAGCAGCGAGCCGACCCGGGTCCTGATCGCCGAGGACGAGGCCCTCATCCGCCTCGACCTCAAGGAGATGCTCGAGGAGGAGGGCTACGTCGTCGTCGCCGAGGCCGGCGACGGCCAGACCGCCGTCGACCGGGCCCGCGAGCTGACCCCCGACCTGGTCATCCTCGACATCCAGATGCCCGTGCTGGACGGCCTGGCCGCCGCCGAGCAGATCGCCTCGGACCGGATCGCGCCGGTCATCGTGCTGACCGCGTTCAGCCAGCGCGAGCTCGTCGAGCGGGCCCGCGACGCCGGCGCCATGGCCTACCTGGTCAAGCCGTTCTCCAAGAACGACCTGGTGCCGGCGATCGAGGTCGCGCGCGCCCGGTTCGCCGAGATCTCCGCCCTCGACGGGGAGGTGCGCACGCTCGAGGAGCGGCTGGAGGCGCGCAAGGTCGTGGAGCGCGCGAAGGGCCGGCTGATGGCCGAGCAGGGGATGACCGAGGCCGAGGCCTTCCGCTCCATCCAGCGCGGCGCGATGAACGAGCGGACGTCGATGAAGGCACTGGCCGAGCGCATCCTGGCCGCGGACGCGACACCGGCGGAGGGTGCACCCTCCTGAGTGACACGCGGGGGCCGTGAGCAACGGAGCAGGTCACGACCTCGTCACGGTCTCCGCTCGTGCACTTCCGCGCACTGTGGCAGCGGTTACCTTCTGCGGACTGACGGGGCCGGTGCGTCCGCGCCCGGCCCGCCGCCACGACGCACGACAACTGGGAGTTTCTGGATGCGCACGCGTACCTACGCCCGCAGCATCGCCGTCATGTCCGCCGCCCTCATCGTCCTCACCGCCTGCGGTGGCGGCGAGGAGGACACCGGCGGGGACTCCGGCGGCGGCGGTGACGCCGCGGGCAGCGGTGAGAAGCAGGTCAACATCTACGGCACCGACGGCAACATGGGCAACGCCCTCGCTGAGGACTTCTCCGAGGAGGGCGCCCTCGCCGGGATGAGCGGCACGACGCCGCTCACCGACCTGGGCTCGGAGTTCACCGACCGTCTGCTCGAGGTCGACCCCGCCCTGCAGGACTACAACTACGCGGGTGAGACCTACGACGCGGTGGTCCTCACCGCGCTGGCCGCACAGGCAGCGGGCACCAACGACGCCAACGTCTTCAAGGCCTACGTCAACGGCATCACCACCGGCGGCGACAAGTGCACCGACTTCGCCGGCTGCCTGGAGATCATCAACAACGGCGGCAACGTCGACTACGACGGCATCTCCGGTCCGCTGGCCTTCACCGACGCCGGTGAGCCGGCCGCGGCGAGCTTCGCTCTGCTGCAGTTCGGCGAGGACAACGCGCTCGACGACTCCGCCACGGAGTACGTCATCGCCGGGGACGAGGCCAACGCCTCGACCGACGAGGGCCCGGCGTACGCGCCGGCCGGCACGACCGGCGAGCAGCTGGTCATCGGCACCCTGCTGCCGCTGACCGGTGACCTCGCCTTCCTCGGCCCGCCGGAGGTCGCGGGCGCCCGCCTCGCCGTCCAGGAGATCAACGCCGCCGGCGGCGTCCTCGGCCAGGAGGTCCGCCTCGAGGAGGGTGACTCGGGCGACGCGACGACCGACACCGCCACCCAGACCGCCGACCGTCTGCTGCAGGCCGGCGTCAACGCGATCGTCGGTGCGGCGTCCTCGACCGTCAGCCTCAACGTGATCGACCGGATCACCGCGGCGGGCGTCATGCAGATCAGCCCGGCGAACACGTCGGACCAGTTCACGACCTACAACGACAACGGCCTGTACTTCCGCACCGCCCCGCCGGACGTCCTGCAGGCTCGTGCCCTCGCCGACCTGATCGCCGCTGACGGCAACAACACCGTCGGGATCCTGGCCCGTAACGACGCCTACGGCAACGGCCTCGCCGAGAACACCCGCAACAACCTGCTCTCGGGCGGCCTCAGCGAGGACCAGGTCGTCAACATCATCTACGACCCGAACGCCGCCAACTTCGACACCGAGGTGCAGGAGATGGTGGACCTCAACCCGGACGCGATCGTCGTCATCGGCTTCGACGAGTCCGCCCGGATCATCCAGGGTCTGAACGAGAACGGCATCGGCCCGCAGCGCTGACCCGCTGACGGCGCTGTGAGGCCACAGCGCTGACGACAGCACCACCGGCAGCGGCCCGGTACCCCCACGGGGTGCCGGGCCGCTGTGCTGTCCGGCGGTGCCGGGCCCGGGCGCCACTGCCTGGACGCCCCGGGATGAGTGGGTCCGGACAGCGACGGGAGAGGCGCGGTGAGCCGGACCCGTGATCGACGATGGCGGTCGCGGCTCCCGTTCCCGCGCCGTGGGGGGGGGGGGGGGGGCCCCCCCCCCGCGCCCGCGCCGGCGGCCGGGCCGCCGGGGCGCCCCCCCCCCCCCCGGCCACCGGGGGGCCACCCCCACCCCCACCC
>NZ_JBJGYY010000014.1:0-123784 GCF_054050235.1 Geodermatophilus sp. SYSU D00696
GGGGCCTGGTTTCGTTTGGGCGGGCCCGCGCCCCCGCCCCCCCCCCCCCCCCCCCGCCGCGGCCGGCCGGGCCCGGCCCGGGGCGGGGGGCGGGGCGAGGGCCGGGTCGTGCCGGAGGACCGCCCGGTGCAGGCGCTGCAGCTCGGCGGCCGGGTCGACGCCGAGTTCGTCGGCCAGGCGCTCGCGGAGCGCCTGGTAGGTCGAGAGCGCCGACACCTGCCGCCCCGAGCGGTACAGGGCCCGCATCAGCTGGCCGCACAGCCGTTCCCGCAGCGGCTCCTGCTCGACCAGGTCCTGGAGCTCCCCGACGAGGGACGCGTGCCGGCCACAGGCCAGGTCGGCCTCGATCCGGTCCTCGACGGCCTGCCATCGGTCCTCGTCCAGGCGGCGGGCGTACGCGCCGAGGGCCTCCAGCTCGGCCAGGCCCACCAGTACCGGTCCCCGCCACAGCGCCAGCGCCTCGCCCAGCAGGTCGGCCGCCTCGGCATGAGCCCCCGCCGCCAGGGCGCGCCGGCCCTGCTCGACCAGGTGCCCGAACCGCTCGGCGTCGACCTGTCCCGCGCCGGTCCGCAGGACGTACCCCGGGCCCTGGGTCAGCAGGACGCGCCAGTGGTCAGGGCCCGCGGCACCACGGGCGTCGTCCGGGCTCCGGACGTCGGGCTCGATGACCGCCCGCAGCTGCGCGACGTAGGTGCGGAGGACCGCCGGCGCGGTGCGCGGTGGCCGACCGTCCCAGGCGGCCTCGATGAGCTGCTCGTGGGGAACGACCCGGCCGGCGTGCACCGCGAGGACCGCGAGGACCGCCTGGGGTCGCCGGCCGCCCAGCCGGACGACCCGTCCGTCCCGGACGACCTCCAGCGGACCCAGGATGCGCACCTGCAGGTCGACCGGTCCCGCTGCAGCCGGCGCTGCTCCAGATGGCCGTGCCTCGTGTGCCACCGGCGGCTCCCCCGGACCGCGGACCCGGGAACGGCACCACCGCGCGAGTGTCCGACGCCACGGCTGCGCAGTGCCCGGACCTGACCTGTGCAACTGCTCTGCACGAGGGGCCGAGGCTAACGGCCGCCGGGATCGGGCGGAACACGCTCGACCACGTCCCCGCTCGCGTGCACGACGACGCGGTCCTCCAGCGGCTTGGTGTCGACCTTCGCCTGCTCCGGTTGCGGGCCGGCAGCGCCGACGGTGGCGGCGGCCATCGCGGCGGCCAGGACGACGCGGACCCGGCGGCGCGCGGGGGCCTCCCGGTGGTCGTGCCGGTCCAGCGGATCTCACCGGGAGGCAACACCGGCCACGACGACGTCACCGGCGGCCGGCTGGGACCGGCCTGGGCGGCTCCGGCCCCGGCTCCCGAGAGGAGGACGGCGGACAGCAGGACGACGGCGATGCGGCGGATGCTCATGGCGTGAGCCTCCTGCCGCGGCGCAGAGCCGTCGCCGAGTCCGAGCGGCCCCCGCCGTCCTCGGCCTCTGCGACTCCTCTGCGCCGGCCCACGAGCCTGGTGGGCACCGGTGGGACAGGGTCCCGCCGCCGGACCCGGGAGGACGCCGTGACCGCGACCCGGACGCTGCACCTGCTGATCGCCGCCGTGCTGGTGGTGGCCGCGCTCACGGCGGCCGTCCTGCTGGCGTCGCCGGTGGACCGCCCGGCGGGAGGTGCCGACCCGGCGATCTGCGAGCCCGGCCAGCCGCGCCCGGGGTGCTACCCGGCGGAGGCCTGAGGGTCGGAGCTCACGGGGGGCCGTGCGCGTCCAGCCAGTCGACCATCGCCGACCGGGTGGCGGCGGAGAGCCGGTGCCAGTCGGCGAGCGGCACCCGCGGCACCCCGGCGGCCCGGCACGCGGCGGCCACCGCGCCGGGCGGCGCCTCGGGGTCCCAGGCCGGGTCCAGCACCACCGCCGGGAGGGCCGCCGTCGCGGTGAGCAGGTCGGCCAGCGTGTACCCCGGCCGGGCCTGCAGCAGCGGCTCGCCGCAGGTGGGCGCGGCCAGCACCATCCCGGCCGGCGGCACGTCCCCGGGTCCGGTGCCCAGGGCGGCCAGGTGCAGTGCCACCAGCGCCCCGGTGCCGTAGGCGGCGACCCAGGCCCGGTCGTGCCCGGTCGCCGCCGCCGCGACGGCGGCCACCGCGGCCGCGTCGGCGGTCATCCGGCCCAGCGGCGAGGAACCCGGCCCGGGCCGCTCGGCGTGCCGAGGGCCGCTGCCGACCGGGTCGTGGCAGGCGACCGCCCAGCCGGCCGCGGCCAGGAGCGCCGGCAGCGGCTCGGCCTGCTCGTACCCGGCCCGCCAGCCGGTCGCCGCGCACGGCGGGCCGAGCCAGAGCACCAGCCCGCGGCCGTCGCCCCCGCCCGGCGGGCGCAGCACGGTGACCGGCACGCCGTCGGGGGTCCGCAGCTCCCCCTCCCCCGCGACGCCGGCGGCGGTCCGGGCCGGGCCCAGCGCGGCGCGGACGGCGGCGCGCAGCTCCGCACCGCGGACCGGCCGCGGCCCCTGGCGCAGGCGGTCGGCCGGCCACGGGACCGGGGCCGCCTGCGCCGGCGCCCGCCCGGGACGGCGGGGCGGGCCGCCGAGCACCGACTGCGCCCAGTCCAGCTGGCCGGCCACCGCGGTCTCGTCGGCCCGGTGCCCGCCCGGGCGCAGCGCCAGCTCCAGGGCGTCGCCGCGGCCGAGCAGGGCCCAGGCCTCCCGCGCGGCGTCGACGGCGGCGCGGGCGGCCGGGACGCGCTCGACCGGGTCCTCGACCGCCACCGACACCAGCACCGGCCGCGGCGCGGCCAGCGCGAGCAGCTCGTGGGCATCGGTGGGCAGCCGGTGCTCCCGCCCGGCGAACCAGCGCAGCCGCGGGTGGTACCAGCCCGGGTAGTGCCGGGTGAGCAGCTCCACGCCCTCGCCGAAGTGCCGGTCGGTGCACAGCCGGGCGGGGATGGCGCCGAGGACGCCGCTGGAACTGGACACCACGCCGGCGAAGCGGTCGTCGAAGGCGGCGGCCAGCAGCGCGGTCTTGCCGTTGCGGCTGTGCCCGCCGACCAGCACCCGGCGGGCGTCCACCCCCGGCTGGTCCGCCAGCGCGTCGAGGACGCGGGACAGCGCCCACGCCCGCCAGGCCAGCCGGCCGGCGACGACCGAGGGGAAGACATGCTCGACGGCCTCGGTGTCGTCGTCGCCGTCCGCGGCCGACACCAGGCAGGCGCCCCACCCGCGGGCCAGCGCCGCCTCCGCCCAGGGCCCGTGGCTGGACTGCAGGAGGTAGACCGGGACGTCGCGGCGCACGCCGGCCGCGGGCACCGGCAGCAGCAGCCGCGCCCGCACCGACCAGCCCGCGCCGGCCGTGGACCCGCCGACCGTGAGCTCCCGGACCGCCACGCCGCCCGCCGTCCGCACGCGGTCCACGCGGACGGCCGTGCGGCCGGGCGCGGGCGGGAGGTCCCCGGTCAGCCAGCGGCGCCAGCGGGCGCGCAGCACCGCGCGCCGGGCCGGCCACCCGCCCGGTCCCGCGGGGCCGGCGGGCAGGCCCTCGACCGGCGACCACAGGCCGGTGCGCGCCGGCAGCCGGGCGAAGTCCGGCGCCAGGCCGCCGCCGGCCGCGAGCCACGCCTCGAAGGGCCCGCTCGGCGGCAGCACCCCGGCCAGCTCGGCGGTGTAGCGCCGCCGGCGCGCCGCGGCCGACCGCCGGGCGCTGGGCCGGTCGGGCACCACCTGCGTCATGCGCCCGCACGGTAGGACCGGGACGTGTCCGCCGGGGTGTCCCGCGTGTTGCGTCCGTGCTGCGGCGGGCGGGTGGTTCGCCGGGGACGGAGCGCGGGCACAGGGGCGCTGTGCGCGTGCTGCTGGTGATCACCGACGAGGACTGGTACGAGGACGCCGGCTACGCGGCCGCCTGGGTGCGGGCGCTGGAGGAGCAGGGCGCCGAGGTCGAGCGGCTGGCCCGGATCCCGGACGACTGGCCGGTCACCGGCCCGCCACCGGGCCGCTACGACCTGGCGATCGCGCACGTGCTGGTCGAGGAGGTGGTGGCCTACGCACCCACCTTCGCCCTGGCCACGCTGCTCGAGGCGGCCGGCGTGCCCCTGCTCAACCCCGTCACCTCGCTGGTCGCCTCGGCCGACAAGCTGGTGACCCACGCGGTGTGGGCGGCCGCCGGCGTGCCGCAGCCGGCCGCGTGGGACCTGGCGAGGGTCCGGAAGTGGCCGATGCCCGGGCGGCAGATGGTGCTCAAGCCCTCCCTCGGCGACGGCGCCCGCTACGTCGAGCTGGTCGGCGACCTCGACGCCGCCCGCGAGGTGGAGGCCGGCTGGCGGGAGCACGAGGCGGCCGGCGGCCACCGGCGCGGTGCGTCGCTGCTGCAGGAGTGGATCGCCGAGCCGGCGTGCGCGCGGGTCTTCGCCACGCCCACCACCACCTCCCTCGTCTACGAGAAGTCCCGGGAGGAGGGCGCGCTGGTCACCCACGGGACGGTGTACCCGCGGGTGTACGAGGCGCCGCCGGAGATGGCGCAGCTGGCACGGCGGGTGGTCGCCGCGCTCGGCGGGGGCCTGATGGGCGTCGACCTGCTGGTCGAGCCGGGCGGCCGGCTGCTCGCGCTGGAGGCCAACGCGCCCTTCGGCTTCGATGTCACCGACCCGCAGCAGGGACGGTGGGTGGCCCGCGCCGCCCTGGCCGTCGCGGAGCGCGCGGCCGCGGAGCGCGCGGCGGCGGCCGCGTGAGCCCCGAGGGCGGGCTCGACGAGGCACTGCTGCCCGGTGGCGGCGACCGGGCGCACGCGGCGGCGGCGCTGGCCGCCGTCCGCGCGTACGGCCCCGGCGCGCTGGCCGCGGACGTCGCCCGCGCGGCCGCCGACCTCGGCCTGGAGCACGGGCCCGCCGGGGAGTCCCACCCGTTCACGGTCGACCCGGTGCCGCGGGTGCTGGAGCGGGCCGAGTGGCAGGAGCTGGCTGCCGGCCTCACCCAGCGGCTCCGGGCGCTGGAGGCCTTCGTCGCCGACGCGCACGGCCCGCGCGAGGCGGTCCGCGCCGGCGTCGTGCCGGCCGCGGTGCTCGACACCAACCGTCACCGGACGCCGGGCCTGCCGCCGCCGCGGCGCTGGATCGGCATGGCCGGCCCCGACCTCGTCCGCGGTGCCGACGGCCGGCTCGTCGTCCTGGAGGACAACGTGCGGACGCCGACGCTGCTGGCCTACGCCCTGGCCGCGCGCGACCTCGTGGCCCCCCGCTTGGGCGTGCAGCCGGGACCGGCGCCGGTGCGGGAGGCCGCCGTCGCGGCGGTGCGGCGGATGCTCGCCGCCGCCACCGACGTCCCCGACCCGGTCGTGGCCGTGCTCGGGGACGGGCCGCGCAGCGCGGTGGCCTGGGAGATCGACCGGCTCGGGGAGATGGCCGGCGCGCCGGTCGTGCTGCCCGCGCAGCTGACCCTGCGCGGCGAGGACCTCCTGCTGCCCGACGGTCGCCGGGTGGACCTGCTCTGGCGGCGCACCAGCGAGGAGCGGCTGACCGGCGACGACGGCCGGCCCAACGAGCTCGGCGAGCTGCTGCTGCGCCCCCTGCGGGCCGGCACGGTGACCGTGGTCAACGCCTTCGGCACCGGCGTCGCCGACGACAAGCGCACCTTCCCCTACGTGGAGGACCTGGTCCGCTTCTTCCTCGGCGAGGACCCACGGCTGCGCTCGCAGCCGGCCTACGACCTCGGCGACCCGGCCGTGTGCCGGGAGGTCCTCGACCGGCTGCCCGAGCTGGTGCTCAAGCCGCGGTCCGGCTCGGGCGGGCACGGGGTGCTCATCGGCCCGCGGGCGGACGCCGACCGGCTCGAGCGCGCCCGCGCCGCCGTCCTGGCCGATCCCGGGGAGTGGATCGCCCAGGAGCCGGTGGCGCTGTCGACCCACCCCACGGTCGCCGACGGCGCGCTCGTGCCGCGGCACGTGGACTACCGGCCGTACGCGTTCTGCGCCGACGACGAGACGGTCGTGCTGGCGGGCGGCTTCACCCGGGTGTCCCTGACGGAGGGCGAGCTGGTGGTCAACGCCTCGCAGGGCGGCGGCGGCAAGGACACCTGGGTGGTCGGCTGAGGAGGACGGCGCTCCGACCGAGGGTCGAAGTGCCCTGGAACGGCTCGCCCCCGCGGTGCTTGGCTGGCTGGTACGGGGGCCAGATCGGCAGGGCCGCCGCTGCCCGCGATCGCGGCCGCGGACCGCCGGTGCCCCAGGGCACGCGTCGTCGACGGGCCGGATCCGGTGACCGCGGGCGCGGTTCCGGTGCCGTGCCCGACCGGCACCCCGGCGGCCCTCGCCAGGCCGTGCACCACTCCACGAGAGGCCACGCCGATGGGCACCACGCTGCCGGCCTTCACGCCGCTGGAGGACAGCCTGTTCGTGACGCTCGACTCCCGGGCACTCGACAGCCGCTCCCCGCACCCGATCCTGGGGGACACCCTCGCCGACGAGGTCGTCCGGGGGCTCGACCACGACGTCGGCCGGCGGCGCATCGACGCCAACCTGGTCAGCACCTGCGCACTCCGCGCCAAGCGCATGGACGAGGTGGCGGCGGGGTTCCTGGCCCGCCACCCCGACGGCGTCGGGCTCGACCTGGGCGCCGGCCTGGACACCCGGTGGGCGCGGATCGCCCCGCCGGCGACGGTCGACTGGTACGACGTCGACCTCCCCACCGTGGCCGCCTTCCGGGAGTCCGCGATCCCCTCGCGCGCGCAGACCCGTGTCATCGCGGCGGACGTGCGGGACGAGGGCTGGCTCGACGCCGTCCCCTCCGACCGGCCGGCCGTGGTCGTCGCCGACGGTCTGATGGGGTTCCTCGACGGGGCGGAGGTGTCCGCCCTGCTCGACCGGCTGGTCGGCCACTTCCCCTCCGGGGAGATCGCCTTCAACAGCTACTCCCGCTTCGCGGTCTGGGCGACCCGGCACGTCCCCGGCACCAAGGCCGTCTCCGGGCTCCTCAGGTTCCCGGGCATCGACGACCCGCACGAGTTCGAACGCTGGAACCCGCGCCTGCACCTGGTCCGGGAGATCCTGCTCAGCAGGGAACCCGAGGTCGCCCTGTTCCCACCGCTGCTGCGCACGTACTACCGGCTGTCGTCGCACAGCACGGCCTGGTCCCGCAGGGGGACGATCGTCCTGCACTACCGCTTCTGACGACTCGGGGCCGCTCCCTGCTCGGCGAGGGACCGCGGCGGCGCTCCCGGCCCGCCGACGGGGCCGGGTCGTGCCCCGTTCGGCGCGCCGGCAGCCGTGCGCCAAGATGGCGGGCGTGTGACGGCGGTCATGCCGCCACAGGTCAGGCTCGGGGTGCGCCGATCCTCTCGGCCGCCCGGAGCCGCACGCCCCGGAGGCCGCCATGGCCACAGCCCCGGATCCGCCCTCGACCGTGCCGACGAGCCCCCGCGACACCGGCTCCCCGCCGCACCACTCCGGGGGACGCAGACCCCGGCCACCTCCGCCGACGCGGCCGCGCCGTCCGACCCCGCCCGTCCCGTCGCACCGGAGGACCCAGATGACCCTCACCGCCCCCAGCACCGCCGTCACCCACCCGTTGTCCCGGCTGACCGCCGAGGAGATCACCGCCGCGACCGCGATCGTCCGCGACGCGGGCCTGGTGATGGAGAGCAGCACGTTCGTCTACGTCGGGCTGGAGGAGCCCCACAAGCGCGACGTCCTGGCCTGGCGCCCCGGCGAGCCGGTCGAGCGGCGGGTCCGCGCGCTGCTGCTCGACCGCGCCACCGGCAACGGCCGCGACCTGGTCGTGTCGATCACCGGCGGCACCGTCGTCGAGGACCGCGAGATCGACGGCATCGCCGACGGGCAGGTGCCGATCCTCGACGCCGAGTTCGAGGCGATCGAGCCGATCCTCGCCGCGGACGAGCGCTGGGTCGCGGCGATGGCCGAGCGCGGCCTCGACGTCGCGGAGGTCCGCGCGGTGCCGCTGTCGGCCGGGTCCTACTTCCCCGACGAGTTCGGTCACCGGATCGTGCGGGTGCTCGGCTTCCACCAGGCCGACGAGTCCGACCTGCCGTGGGCGCACCCGGTCGACGGCGTCGTCGCCTACGTCGACGTCACCCGCGGCATCACCACCGCCGTGCACGACCACTACGACCTGCCGGTCCCCGCCGAGCGCGCCGACCTCGACCAGGCGACCCACCCCTCCCCGGTGCGCGACCTCAAGCCGATCGAGATCACCCAGCCCGAGGGCCCGAGCTTCACCGTCGACGACGACGTCGTGCGCTGGGCCGGCTGGGAGTTCCGGGTCGGCTTCGACGCCCGCGAGGGCCTCGTGCTCCACCAGCTGTCCGTCGACGGCCGCTCGGTCGTGCACCGCGCCTCGATCGCGGAGATGGTCGTGCCCTACGCCGACCCCTCCCCCGTGCGGTTCTGGCAGAACTACTTCGACGTCGGCGAGTACCTCTTCGCCCGGTACACCAACTCCCTGGAGCTCGGCTGCGACTGTCTCGGGGAGATCCACCACCTCGACGCCACCCTGGCCGACGAGGACGGCGCACCGCGGACCATCCGCAACGCGATCTGCCTGCACGAGGAGGACTACGGCGTCGGCTGGAAGCACACCGACCTGTTCAACGGGATGGCCGAGACCCGCCGCTCCCGCCGCCTGGTGATCAGCTTCTTCACGACCATCGGCAACTACGACTACGGCTTCTACTGGTACCTCTACACCGACGGCACCATCCAGCTGGAGAGCAAGGCCACCGGCATCGTGTTCACCTCGTCCTACCGCGGGGAGGAGCACCCCTACGCCACCGAGGTCGCCCCGGGGCTGGGGGCGCCGTTCCACCAGCACCTGTTCTCCGCCCGGCTGGACATGGCGGTGGACGCGGCCGACGGGTCCGGCAACACCGTCCACGAGGTGGACGCCGTCCGGCTCCCGATGGACGAGGACACCAACCCCTACGGCAACGCCTTCACCCGCCGGCTCACCCCGCTGACCCGGGAGTCGGAGGCCCAGCGGCTCACCGACGCCACGGTCGGGCGCACCTGGCACGTGGTCAACCCGTCCAAGACCAACCGGCTCGGCCAGCCGGTGGGGTACGCACTGCACCCGCTGAACGCGCCGGTGCTGCTCGCCGACGAGCGGTCCTCGATCCACGCGCGGGCCACGTTCTCGACCCGGAGCCTGTGGGTCACCGAGTACGACCCGGCCGAGCGCTATCCGGCCGGCGACTTCGTCAACCAGCACCCCGGCGAGGGCGGGCTGCCGTCCTTCGTCGCCGACGACGCCTCCCTCGAGGACACCGACGTCGTCCTGTGGCACACCTTCGGGCTGACCCACTTCCCGCGCCCGGAGGACTGGCCGGTCATGCCGACCGACTACTCGGGCTTCACCCTCAAGCCGGTCGGCTTCTTCGACCGCAACCCGGCGCTCGGGGTGCCCGGGTCGGCGTCGTCGCACTGCGCCGGCGAGGGCGGCCACGGCGCGTGACGACCGTTCCGACGGCTGCCGTCGCCGCCCGGCCGGGGGTGCCCGCCCTCGGCCGGGCGGCCGCCGGACTCGCGGTGGCCTCGGCGCTGCGGCGCTGACCCCGGACGCCTCCCGCTCCGGACCGGGCTAGCGTCCGGACCGGAGAGGGAGGCGTCATGGCGATCGAGGACGGCGTCCGCGAGATCGAAGCGGGTGTGGCGACGGACTTCAGCGGGCGGATGGACTACGGGAGCTACCTCGGCCTCGACGAGCTGCTGTCCGCGCAGCACCCGATCAGCGCCCACCACGACGAACTCCTGTTCGTCATCCAGCACCAGACCACCGAGCTGTGGCTGAAGCTCGCGCTGCACGAGCTGCGCGCGGTCCGCTCCCACCTCGACGCCGACGACGTCCGCCGCGCACGCAAGGGCCTGGCCCGGGTCAAGCACGTCTTCCGCACCATCACCGACCAGTGGTCGGTCCTCGCGACCCTCACGCCCAGCGAGTACACGCAGTTCCGGGGCGTCCTGGGCAACGCGTCGGGCTTCCAGTCCTACCAGTACCGCGCCGTCGAGTTCGTCCTCGGCAACAAGAACGGGCGCATGCTGGCGGTGTTCGAGTCCCGGCCGCACGCGCACGCCATGCTGGCCGACCTGCTCGACACCCCGACGGTCTACGACGCCTTCCTGCGCTTCCTGGCGCGCGCCGGCCACCCGGTCCCCGAGCACGTCCTGCACCGGGACGTGCGCCGGGCGTGGGTGCAGGAGGAGTCGCTGCTGCCGGTCTTCCAGGCGGTCTACGAGGACACCGACACGCACTGGGCCGAGTACGCGACCTGCGAGGACCTCGTCGACCTCGAGGACGCCGTCCAGCTGTGGCGCTTCCGCCACCTGCGGACCGTGCAGCGGACGATCGGCTTCAAGACCGGCACCGGCGGGAGCTCGGGTGTGGACTTCCTCCGCCGCGCGCTGGACCTGACCTTCTTCCCGGAGCTCTACGCGGTGCGGACCCGGATCGGCGCCTGAACCGCGCGCGGGACCGTCCGCGGCCCGGCGGTCACAGCTGCAGGACGGCCGCGGCGGCCAGGTAGGCCGCGGCCACGCCCTCCGGGTCGTGCAGGTCCCCGGGGTCCGAGGCCACCGCCCGCGCCCGCGCGCGCACCGAGGCACCCGGGTCCCCGGCGACCAGGTCGGCGCACAGCCCGGCGACGACGGCCCGCGCGTCGTGGTCGTCCAGCCCGTCGAGGGCCAGGCCGTCGTGGAGCAGGGTCGCGGCCTCGGTGAACACCTCGCGCGCCGCCTCGGGGTCGACCTCGGGCCGCTCCCTGGCCACGGCCTCCGCGGTGGCCAGGAACGGCTCGTACAGCGGGGCCACGTCCCCGGGCGGCATGCCGCGACGCTCCCAGGGCACCCCGCCTCCCGGCAACCGGGTTCGGCGCCCCGCCGGAGGACCTGCGGTCAGGGGATCTGGGCCGGGATGCGCCGGCCCTCGACGAGCACGCACAGGTGCTGGAGGCCGGCGATCGACGCGGCCTGCAGCAGCGGCAGCCGCACGAACACCAGGCCGAGCGGCCCCAGGAAGGCGGCGAAGAGCCAGACCGAGGTCGCCAGGCAGAGCAGCCGCCGGCCGGAGCTGCGGGCGTCGCGGCCCCGCCCCGCGAGGGGCAGCGCCGCCACGGCGAAGGCGGTCCCCAGGACGATGGTCAGCAGCGCGGCGCTCTGCGCGCCGCCCAGCCACTGGGCGGGGAGGACGCCCAGCACGGCCGCCGCGATCGCCACCGACCACCACAGCCGGCCGGCGCGGTGGCCGCTCCCCGGGCCGGCCGGCTCGTAGCACTCCAGCTCGGTCGGCGGGTGCTCGGCCAGCATCCGGGACCGGTCCCGGTGGACGGCGACCGAGGGGTGGTTCCGGCGGACCCGCTCGGCGAGCTCCTCCGGCACGGCCGCCGACAACCACAGGGCCTCGATCCGGCAGTGCTCGGCGCGCAGCCCGCGGGTCCCGGCGATGACGTGCCCCCAGCAGGAGACCACCGCGAGGACGTGGCGGCTGCGCGGGTGGTCACCGACCCACTGCTCCCCGCCGAAGGCGTAGAACCCGCAGGTGCACTCCGGGTCGGGGCTGGGGTGCGGTGGGCGGTCCTGCTTCAGGCAGCGCGCGGTGTTGACACCGTCGTGCCAGGGACCGGCCGAGAACAGGGGGTACAGGACGCCGTCCGGACCGATCCGGAAGGTGCGCAGTGCCCTGATCTGACCCACCTGCGGCTCGAAGCCGCCGTAGGGGTCCACCGCGGCTACCTCGAGGGAGACGGTTCCCGGTGCGGCTCAGGTCGCTCCGGCGCGGCCGGTTCGGGGGTCGGCCCGGGCACGGGCAGGACCTCGATCCGGCGGACTTCCTTGCCGATGTTGCCCATGGCAGGAGCGTAGGGACCCTGACCCGTGTCCCGGGCGACTTCCGGCGCGGCGATCTGCACGGAACGGCTGACGGTGGCCGGCTCCCGCACCGTCCGCCGTGCGCTCAGAGGGTCGCCCGGGAGGTCGCTGCCGGGTGACCGCCGGCGTGCGACCGCGGGTCGAGCCCGGCCGCGGTGGTCGTGAACGCCGTGTCGAACACCGCACACCGACGCCCGGCGTCCATGACGTCCGGGCCGATGGCGGTGAGGTCCTGCGGCGTCGGGGCGAGGACGCGGACGCGACTGCCCCTCGCGGTCAGCCGGCCGACCTCCCGCTCGAGGCGCCCGGTGGCGTACCGGCGCAGGCCGCTCTCGAGGCGGGCGACGGCGCCGCGACGCGGATCGGCACCCGCGAGGGCCATCGGCGCGGTCCCTGGCCTGAGCAGGCTCTCGGCCGCGGGGGATGCGGGACGTCCGTCGGGCCGAGAGGCGATCCGGGCGGTCCCCGGCTCAGGTCACCCGGCCCGCGGGCACGTCCGCCGGACCCCGCCCGACCCCGCCGGACGTCAGGTCCGCCAGGAAGTCCTCGGCGAACCGCCGGACGCCGTCCCACTCCGTGTACACGTAGTCGCGGGAGACGTCCGTACCGAGGTGGCCGGGCTTCTCGCTCGCGATCTTCTTCATCAGGTGCCGCTTGAGGAACCCGTACTGCGTGTAGAGCAGGGCGCCGCCGAAGAGGGCGATCCTCGCCGGGCGCCAGCCCGTCCCGCGCTCGAACTCCTCGACGTAGCCCTGGGCCTCCTCGGGGTCCCCGTGCGCGGCGAGGCTGACGGAGAACAGCGCCGACGGCAGCCGTTCGAGCGCGGCCCGGTTCTCCCGCACGTAGTCGACGGCGTGGCCGTCGTGCTTCCCCATGTGGACCGAGGCCCCCACGATCACCCCGTCGTACCCGTCGGGCACAGCAGCCTCGGACCGCCTGATGTCGGCGGTGTCCGCCTGGTGCCCGTGGGCCCGCAGCACGTCGGCGATGTAGTCCGCGATCCTCGCCGTCTGCCCCTCCCCGGTCGAGTAGGGGACGTAGATCCTCGCCATGACGGCCACCACCTCTGCACCCAGGACGTCCGGTCGGCGGGACCGTCGCGGTCGCGACGGCTCCCTGCGTTGCAGGGTCCGGCGTGCGGCGCGCCCGGCGTAGGGGCGAAGGCCACGGCCCGGTGAGCCGTCCGGTCCAGCCCGACGAGGGGAGCGCCGGAGAGCGGGACGATGGTCCGACCCGGGTGTGCCCCAGGACTCCTGCCGGCCCCCGCGCCGACCGGACACGCTCCGGTACCTGACGACAGTCCGGCGGGGCCCGGTCCCGCTGCCGGGCGGAGGGGGTGCGCGGTGACCTGCACCGGACCGATGAGCGGGCGGCCCGTGCCGGCGGAGCCGTGGTGATCCGGATCGGCGGCGAGGTGAGCATCGCCCGCCCGCCGGACGAGGTGTTCGACGTCCTCGCCGATCCCCGCAACGAGCCCCGCTACAACCCGCGCGTCCTGCGGGCCGAGAAGACCACCCCCGGCCCGATCGGGGTCGGCACACGGTTCCGTCAGACCGTCGCCGGCCTGGGCCGGCGCGGCGAGACGACGACCGAGCTGACCGGCTACGAGCGGCCGCACCGGCTGGCCTTCCGGATCCGGATGGCGGCCATGGACGTCGACGGGGAGGAGACGTTCGACCCGGTGGATGGCGGCACCCGGGCCCGCTGGTCCTGGGACATCCGGCCGCGCGGGGCCTGGCGTGCGGCGGCTCCGCTGCTGGGTGCCGGCGGGGCCCGGCTCGAGCGGCGGGTGTGGGCCCGCCTCGGGCAGTACCTGGAACAGACGCCGGACCGGTGGCCTCCCCCGCCCGGACGGCGGGGACCGGCAGAGGTCGCCCGCGACGTGCACGCCGTCGCGCTCGGCCCCGGGGTGCTCGCCTCGAACGCCTACCTGGTCCGCTCCGGCGACTCGTGGGTGCTCGTCGACACCGGCTGGGCCGGCGACGCGGAGGCCGTCCGGCAGGCGGCGGAGTCGCTGTTCGGCCCCGGCGCGCGTCCGACGGCGATCCTGCTCACCCACGTCCACCCCGACCACTCCGCCGGAGCGGGCGACCTCGCCCGTGCCTGGCGGGTGCCGGTGTACCTCCACCCGGACGAGCTGCCCATGGCCGCCGGGAGGTACCTGCCCGAGTTCGACATGCCGCTGGACCACTGGGTGGTCGTGCCGGTCGTGCGCCTGCTGCCGGCCCGCGCGCGGGCCCGCATCGAGGCGGCCGGGGACATCACCGACGTCGCCCGGCCCCTCGACCCCGACGGCGTCGTCCCCGGGCTGCCCGACTGGGAGTGGATCGCCGCGCCCGGGCACACGCCCGGCTCCGTCGCGTTCCTGCGCCGGGGCGACGGCGTCCTGGTCTCCGGCGACGCGCTGGTGACCGTGGACCTGGACTCGGTCCCCGGTGCGCTCTCGGGCCGGCAGCGGCTCGCCGGGCCGCCCTGGTACACGACCTGGGACCGGCCGACGGCGCTGCGCTCGATCGCGGCGCTGGCCGCGCTCGAGCCCCGGGTGCTGCTGCCCGGACACGGGTACCCGCTCAGGGTCGGGACCGCGGAGGCCCTGCGCGCGTTCGCCCTCGACGCCCGCGACGGCCCCCGGCGGAGGATCGACCGCCTCGTCGTGCCGCTCGGCGACCCCCGGGCGCACCGCTACCGGCCGCCACCCCGGTGGTACGCGCGGCTGCAGTGGCTGGGACACGTGCTGACCGCCCTCGGGCTCAGTCCGGGCTACGTGGTCACCCTCGAGGTGCCCGGCCGCCGCAGCGGGGTGGTCCGGCGCACCACCCTGGTCCGGGCCGAGCACCACGGTGCCGGCCACCTGGTCTCCCTCACCGGCGACTCGGAGTGGGTGCGCAACGTGCGGGCGGCCGGGGGCCGGGTCGTGCTGGCCCGCGGCGGGCGGCGCCGGGCGGTGACGCTGGCCGAGGTGCCCGTCGGGGACCGCGCTCCGGTGATCCGCTCCTACGTGCTGCGGGCGGGACGACGACCGGGCACCGCGGCGGTCGCCCGCGAGGCGCGGGCGTTCTTCGGCGTCGGACCCGACCTCGCCGTCGACGAGATCGCCGCCGTCGCCGACCGGTTCCCCGTCTTCCGCGTGGTGCCGGGCGCCGGCTCCGCGGCCCGGCCGGACGCGCCGCCCGCCCGACGCCGGTCAGGTGCCGGTCAGTGAGCCCGCGTCCAGCCGCGGCGCCGCGGTCAGCGCGTCGGTCAGCAGGGCGACGAGCGTCTCGAGCTGGACGTCGGCCGACGAGGTGACCTCCTCGTCCGACCCGTCGAGCGCCCGCGCGGCCAGCCCGGCCTTGCTGTCGATCAGCTCGGCGATGCGGGCGTCGAGGGTCTGCGCGGCGATGACCCGCCACGCGGTGACCGGCTCGGTCTGGCCGATCCGGTGGCTGCGGTCGATGGCCTGGGTCTGCTCCGCGTCGGTCCACGACAGCTCGGCGAGCACGACGTTCGACGCGACCTGCAGGTTCAGGCCCACGCCGGCGGCGGTCAGCGAGCAGACCGCGACGGCGACGCCGGGGTCGTTGACGAAGGCGTCGATCTGCCTCTGCCGCGCCGAGGGCGTCTGGTCACCGCGGATGGACGAGTACCGGACCCCCTGCCGCGCGAGGGTCTCCTCGGCGGCGTCCATGACGTCGACGTGCTTGGCGAAGAAGACGACCTTGCCCGCGCTGCGGGCCAGCTGGGCCGCGTAGTCGGCGGCGAGGCCGGCCTTCGCCCGGCCGATGCGCCGCATCATGCCGAACACGTTCTCGCCCGTGCCGGTGCTCGCGTCCTTCAGCTCCGCCCGGGCCACCCGGCGCACCAGCTCCCGGTCGATGCCGCCGTCGAGCTCCTCGACACCGGCCGCGCGGTTGGCCAGCGCGGTCTCGTAGCGCGCCACCATCCGGCGGGCCAGCTCCTCCTCCGCCGCCCGGACCGACCGGCCGGCCGGCCCGTCGAGCTCGACGGGCAGGTCGGCGATCCGGCGGGCGGGGATGTCGGCGGCGACGTCGACCTTGCGGCGCCGCACGATCCCCCGGTCGACGACGCACCGGCGGGCGGCGGCGTAGAAGCCGGGGTCGGCCGGCGTCAGGCCGGTCTCCTCGAGCGCCTCCAGGAGCTCACCGCGCGGCCCTGACTCGTCGATCCAGCCGAGGAACTGCCAGATGGCCCGGAAGTCGTCGATGTCGTTGATCAGCGGCGTGCCGGTGAGGGCCATGAGCAGGGGCTGCGCGGTGCGCGACCGGATGCGCTCGGACAGCCCGAGGACGTGCTGCGACCGCTGCGAGGTCTTGTTCTTGATGAAGTGCGCCTCGTCGATGACCATCCCGCGGAACCCGAAGTCGCCGAGCCAGCCCACGTGGCGGTCGAGCACCTCGTAGTTGACGACGACGATGTCGGCGAAGCCGTCGACCGCGTCGCCGTCGCCCTGGACCACGGTGGCCGGGTGCCCGGGGGTCCAGCGTCCGGCCTCGCGCGCCCAGTTGGTCTTGACGACGTTCGGCACGACCACGAGCAGCGGGTAGGCGTCGGCCGCCTCGGCGGCGAGCAGCGCCTGCGCCGTCTTGCCGAGACCGGGCTCGTCGGCGAGCAGGAAGGTGCGGTGGCCGGCCGCGGCCGCGGCGACCAGCCGGGCCTGGTGCGGCATCAGCTCGAGGCCGGCGGGCCCGCGGCGCGACGTCGGGACGGGCAGGTCCATGACCGCCGCGTTGCCGTCGCCGGCGCGCTCGAAGGAGTTCAGCAGCGGGCCGGTCAGCTCCCAGCCGGCCAGCCGCCGGGGCCGGACCGGGCGCGACGGGACGGCGGAGAAGTCGGGCGCGAGGAAGGGGTTGGCCAGCTGCCGGGAGACCACCGACTGCGGCACCACGCGGCGCTCGGGCGGGGCGGGCGCCGCGGCGGGCTCCGCCGGCGGGGCCTCCTCGGGGGCGGGCTCGATCCCGGCGGCCTCGAGCAGCTCCCGGGACAGCGCCCGCGCCTCGTCGGAGACGACGGCGTCGTCGGCCAGCAGCGCCAGCAGCCCGGTGTCGCGGACGGCGGTCGTGGCGAGGATGGTCGCGATGCCGTCCAGCCGCTTGAGCTGCTCGGCCCGCCGGCTCTCGCTGAGGTCGGCCGCCCGGACGCGGGCCCGCTGGTCGCGCAGCACCAGGGCGACGGCCTGGAACGTCGCCCGCACCGAGGGCGTCACGCGGCCGCGCCGGGCGGCCGCCTCCACCTCGCGGACGGTCCGGGCAAGTTCGGCGACGACGTCGCCGCGCTGCCGTCCCCGGCGCTGGTCGCGCGGGGTGGATCGGCGGGCGGCGGTCTGGCGCCGGCCTGGTCGGGCCACGGACTCCTCCTCTGGCTGCCGGGCACGGGTGCCCGGCAGCACGCTGCACGGTCCCGCCGGTGCCGGCGGGGGCGTCCCGGCGACGGGACCCGGTGCCCCGGTCGCCGGTCCGCGGATCCCCCGGGGATCGACGCGTGGACGAAGCGGGCGACCACGGCACGGGGGACGTCGCCGGACGACCCGCTGCGGCCCGGTGGTCGGCACCTCGCCGGGGTCAACGCCTGCGACGGCGCACTGCTTCCCCCCACTGTGCCATCCCGGAGGAGGAACCGGTGTGGTCGGCTCCCGGGCGCGCGGAGACGATGGTCGCACCCAGACGCCCCGGGAGGACCGGATGCCGGCACCGCTGCCCCCGCTGCCGACGATGATCGTCGGCAGCCTGCCCCAGCCCGACTGGCTCATCGACCGGGAGCGGCTGGGACACCGGTTCCCCCCGCGGGTGCGCGCCCGGGAGCTGTGGCGCATCCCGCCGCAGCACCTCCAGGAGGCCCAGGACGACGCCACGCTGGCGGCCGTGCGGGCCCAGGAGGAGGCCGGGCTGGACGTGGTCACCGACGGCGAGATCCGCCGGGAGTCCTACTCCAACCACTTCGCGACGGCGCTCGGCGGCCTCGAGCTCGACCCGCCCGGCACGGTGCGCAACCGGTCGGGGATCGAGATCCCGGTGCCCCGGGTGACCGGCGAGATCCACCGGCCGTCCCCGGTCCAGGTGGACGACGTCCGGTTCCTCCGCGCGCACACCGACCGCGCGGCCAAGATCACCGTGCCCGGGCCGTTCACGATGGCGCAGCAGTCGCAGGACGAGCACTACCGCGACGACCGGGCGCTGGCGATGGCCTACGCCGACGTCGTCCGCCAGGAGATCGCCGACCTGTTCGCCGCCGGCGCCGACGTCGTCCAGGTGGACGAGCCGTGGCTGCAGGCGCGTCCCGAGGTGGCCCGCCGTTTCGGCGCGGAGGCGGTGACCCGGGCCGTGGCCGGCGCCGCCGGCCCGGTGCACGTGCACCTGTGCTTCGGCTACGCGGCGATGGTCTCCGAGCGGCCGGCGGGCTACTCCTTCCTGCCCGAGCTGGCCGACACCCCGGCCGACACGATCTCGGTCGAGACGGCGCAGTCGCGGCTGGACCCCGCGACCCTGCGGCCGCTGCGGGGCAAGGGGATCGCGCTCGGCGTCCTCGACCTGTCGACCCCCGAGGTGGAGACCCCGGAGACGGTCGCCGAGCGGGTGCGGCGCGCGCTGGACCACGTCGACGTGGACCGGCTCGTGCTCTCCAGCGACTGTGGGCTCAAGTACCTCCCGCGGGCGTCGGCCGCCGGGAAGATGCGCGCCCTCGCGCAGGCGGCGGCGCTGCTGCGCGCCGAGCTCTGAGAGCGGCAGCGGCCCGCGGCACGGGGCATGATCGCCCCGTGGCGGAGGGCCGGGTCGGCGACCCCGAGGACGTGCGCGCGGTGCTGGCCGCCGAGGACCGCCGCTACCGGGCCATGCAGGACGCCGACCTGGCGGTGCTCGCGGACCTCTGCGCCGACGAGCTGAGCTACGCCCACTCCAGCGGCGCCCGGGACACCAAGGACGAGTACCTGGGCAAGGTGCGCTCGGGCTACTACGTCTACCGCCGCATCGACCACCCGGTGGAGCGGGTGGCCGTCGTCGGCGACAGCGCGCTCGTCGTCGGCCGGATGACCGCGGACCTCGACGTCGACGGCGTGCCCAAGACGATCGACAACCTGGCCCTCGCCGTGTGGACGCGGGCCTCGGGGCGGTGGCGGCTGCTGGCCTACGCGCCGACGCCGCTGCCGGCCTGAGCCCCGGCCCGCGCCGTCGGCTGGAGCACGAAGTCGTACCGGGCCTCGAGCCACGGCTCGGCCGAGGTGCCGCCGTCCGGGGTCTCTCCGGGCTCCCGCTCCTCGAACCGGACGACCAGCTCGGCCTTGGTGCCGAACACGACGTCGCTGTCGAGGTACTGCGCGCCCTCCTGGAACAGGTGGGTGATCAACGGCTCGTAGCCGGGCACGTCCAGCAGGAAGTGCACGTGCGCCGGCCGGAAGTGGCTGATCTCCGTCCGCGCGATGAGCTCCCCCACCGGCCCGTCCATCGGGATCGTGTAGCCCAGGGGCGCGACGGTGCGCAGGCAGTAGCTGCCGTCCTCGCGGGTCCGGTACTTCGCGCGCAGCCGGGCCTCGTCGACGTCGGCGTGCTGCGACTCGTAGAGCCCCTCGTTGTCGGCCTGCCAGACGTCGAGCACCGCCCCCGGCACGGGCGCGCCGTCGAGGTCGGTGACCACGCCGGAGACGAACAGCGGCGTGCCGGGCAGGCCCTGGGACATGTCGGCGCCGTACCCGAGCTCCGGCGATCCCTCGACGTGGAACGGGCCGAGCACCGTGGCCGGCGTGGCCCGGGGGTCGAGCCGGTGGTTCATCTGGACGACCAGCATCGACAGGCCGAGCACGTCGGAGGCGAGGATGAACTCCTCGCGCTTGGCGTCGCTGATCTGCCCGGTGCGGGTCAGCCACTGCACCGCCGCCATCCACTCCGCCTCGGTCAGCCGGACCTCGCGGGCGAAGGCGTGCAGGTGCCGCACGAGCGCCGTCAGGAGCTCGGCCGTGCGGGGGTCCCTGGCCGTGGCCCAGCGCTCCACGGCCAGGTCGGTGATGTTCTCCTCGGTGACCAGCTGCACGGTCGCCTCCTCCTCGGGGACCGCGGGCGGCGGGCGCCGTCCGCGCGGTGGGTGGTTCAGGGCGTCATGACCAGCCGCACGCCCGCCTGCCCGGACGCCTGCCGGTCCCAGGCCTCGGCGACCCGCGCGAGCGGGAGCACCTCGTGGGCGACGGCGAGCCGGCCGGCCGCCGCGTGGCCGGCCACCGCGGTGACGGCGTCGCGGCGCTCGTCGGCGGTCAGGTGGTTGTTGGTGTAGCCGAGCACCGACGCCGACCGGCTGCGCAGCTCGGCCGAGGAGAACTGCGCGACGTCGCCACCGGACCCGCCGAGGTTGACCAGCCGCCCGCGGACGGCCAGCACCCGCGCGGCGGCGGTCGCGGCCGTGCCGAACACCGGGTCGACCACGACGTCGGCCCCGGCCCCGAGGGCGTCGCGCAGCCGGGCGGTCAGCTCGTCGACGTCGCCGCCCGGCGCGAGCACCTCGTCGGCGCCGGCCCGGCGGGCCCGCTCCCGCGCCTCCGGCGACCGGGCCAGCGCGACCACCCGGCCGGCGCCGAGCAGCCTGGCCGTGCCGACCGCGGCCTGCCCGACCGCTCCCCCGCCGCCGAGGACGAGCACGGTCTCGCCGGCCCGCAGCCGGGCCCGCTCGGTGAGCACCACCCAGGCCGCGACCCCGGACATCCCCAGGGCGGCGAGCGCGGCGTCGTCGACGTCCGCGTCGATCGGCACGACGTCCTCGTCGGGGACGACGCACTCCTCGGCGAGGCTGCCGTCCCCCGGCCGCATCCCGGCGGTGGTCGAGACGAACACGCGGGTGCCCTCGGCCAGCACCGCCGAGCGCCGCACCACGCCGACGCCCTGCACGCCGGGGACGTAGGGGGTGGCCGGGCGCCCGAAGTACGAGGCGCCCGACGCGCACAGCTGGTCGAGCGGGACGATCGGCGCCGCGGTCACCGCGACCAGCGTCTGCCCGGCCGCCGGCACCGGGTCGGGGTGCTCGGCGTACGCGGGGGTGCCGCCGGGCCGGGTCAGGACCGCCGCGTTCACGCCGGCGGCTCCCGGTCGCCGGGGTCGACGTAGACCGCGTTGCGGTCGACCGCGAGGTAGGCGTCCATGCCGATCGGCCGGCGGCGCTCCTCGGCGATGTGCCCGAGCAGGCCGGCCGCGCGGGCCAGGAGGGCGACGCCGCGCAGCATCTCGACCGGCAGGCCCAGGTCGGCCAGGGCGGCGCCGCAGACCCCGGCGCCGTTGAGCGGCAGCCGCCGGCCGAGGACCTGCTCGTGCACCCGGCCGACCGCCTCGAACAGGCGCAGGTGCGGCCCCCGCAGCCCCTCCTCCTCCGCGATGCGGACGAGCACCGCGGTGCGCGGGTCGTGCACCTTGTGCACCGGGTGGCCGAGGCCGGGAACGAGGCGGCCGGCCGCCCGCGTGGCCCGCACCGCCTCCAGCGCCAGCGCGTCCCAGCCGTCGTCGTCGGTGGGCAGCGGCCCGTCCTGCGCCTCGAGGACCGTGTGGAGGAAGACCCCGCAGTCCTCGGTGACGCCGAGGAACCGGGAGCCGCCGCCCAGCAGCCCGGCGGCCAGCGCCCCCTGCAGGGAGTCCGGCGCCGACAGGTAGGTCAGCCGGGTGGCGATCGCGGTGGGCGTGAAGCCGTGGTCGGCGAGGGCGACGAGCACCGCCTCGAACACGCGGGTCTCGGCCGGCGTGGGACGGCGGGTGCTCAGCAGCCAGAACGCCAGCTCGCCGAAGCCGACCCGGCCCATGAGCTCGGTGGTGAGGTCCCGGCCGAGCAGCCGGATCTCGTCGGCGGTCGACGTCCCGAGGGACGTCGGGAACGAGAGCCCGTCACCGCTCATGCCGATGCCTCCTCACCGGCGGGCTCCGCCAGCCACCGGCGGATCTCCGCGCCGTGCTCGTCGAGGGCCGGCGGTGGCAGCCGGTACTCCGCCGCGGTCGCCGAGAAGGTGATCGGGTTGCGCACCGAGGGGACGGCGGCCGCGCCCTCCCCGGCGCTGACCACCGGATCGAGGCCGATCTCCTCGGCGAAGGCCACGCCCTGGTCGATGGTGTTGATCGGTCCGCACGGCACCCCCGCGCCGATGATGTCGCGGAACCAGTCCGCCTTCGAGCGGGTGCGCAGCCGCTCGACCAGCAGCGGGCGGAGCTGGTCGCGGTTGGCCGTCCGGTCCTCGTTGCGGGCGAACCGCGGGTCGTCGACGAGCCCGGGGACCCCGAGCACCTCGCAGAGCCGGCGGAACTGGCCGTCGTTGCCCGCCGTGACGATGAGCTCCCCGTCGGCGCAGGGCAGGGGCTCGTAGGGGAACAGGCTGGGGTGGCTGTTGCCCATGCGGAAGGGGACGACCCCGCCCGCGACGAACGCGCTCGTCTGGTTCACCAGGCCCGACAGGGCCGACGACAGCAGGTTCACCTCCACGTGCTGGCCCTCCCCCGTCTCGTGGCGGTGGTTGAGCGCCGCGAGCACCCCGATCGTGGCGTGCAGACCGGCCATGACGTCGAAGAGCGCCACGCCGGCCCGGTACGGCTCCCCCTCGGGGTCGCCGGTCAGGCTCATGAACCCCGAGATGGCCTGCACGATGAGGTCGTAGCCCGGCAGCGACCGTCCCCCCGGCGCGCTGCCGAACCCGCTGATGGACGCGTAGACGACCCGCGGGTTCTCCGCCGCGACGCTGGCGTGGTCGAGGCCGAAGCGGGCCAGTCCGCCGGGCTTGAAGTTCTCCACGAGCACGTCGGCCCGCCGCGCCAGCTCCCGCGCGAGGGCGGCGTCGCCGGGGTCCTTCAGGTCCAGGGCGACCGAGCGCTTGTTGCGGTTGACGCCGAGGTAGTAGGTCGACACGCCGTCCCGGACCGGGGGCTGCCAGGTGCGGGTGTCGTCCCCGCGCGGCCCCTCGACCTTGACCACCTCGGCGCCGAGGTCGGCCAGCAGCATCGTGGCGTAGGGGCCGGCGAGGACCCGCGAGAAGTCGGCCACGAGGAGGCCCGCGAGCGGCCCGCGGGGCGCCGGGTCGGGGGGTCTCAACGTCATCGGTCGGGCTCGCCTCTCGTCCGGGGACTCCGCGATGCGGACGTGCGTCCGGGCCGGAGTCTGCGGGCCACGACCGGCCCTGTCAACGGGCTGTGGCCCTCCGTCACGGGCCGCCGCCCGACCTTGACACGTGGTCGGTATCACACCAGAGTGACGCCGCCCGGACCGGTGGCCGCCAGACGGACAGCGGTCCGGTCGCCCCCCACCGTCCGAGGAGGAGACGATGAGCATGTCCGGTGCTGCCAGCGGCGACGGGGCCGGTGTCCCCGTGGCCGGCCGTCCGCTCGTGTTCCGCGGCGGCACCGTCCTGACGGTGGACGACGCCGCGACGGTCCTGCGGGACACCGACGTGCTCGTCGTCGACGACCGGATCGCCGCGGTGGGACACCGGCTGGACGTCCCCGAGGGCACCGCCGAGGTCGACGCCTCGGGCGGCATCGTCATGCCGGGCATGATCGACACCCACCGGCACATGTGGCAGACGGCGATGCGCGGCTACGGCGCCGACTGGACGCTCACCCAGTACTTCGTCTGGTACTACCTCGAGCACGGCCGGAGGTTCCGGCCGCAGGACATCGCGGCGGGCAACCGGCTCGCGGCGATCGAGTCGCTCGACGCCGGCGTCACCACCACGGTCGACTGGTCGCACAACCTGCACACCACCGACCACGCCGAGGCCGCGATCGAGGCGCTCCGGTCGGTGCCCGGCCGGTTCGTCCTGGCCTACGGCAACATCCAGGCCGGCCCGTGGGAGTGGAGCGCCGACCCGGCCGTCCGCTCGATCCTCGAGCGGCTGCGCGACGCCGGCGACGACCGGATGGGCGTGCAGATGGCGTTCGACGTCACCGGCGACCCCGCCTTCCCGGAGCGGGCGGCGTTCGAGGTGGCCCGCGACCTCGGCATCCCGGTCACCACGCACGCCGGTGTGTGGGGCGCGACCAGCGACACCGGCATCCAGCAGATGTACGACGGCGGGTTCATGACCCCGGAGACGACGTACGTGCACGCCTCGACGCTGACCCGCGACAGCTACCAGCGGATCGCGGCCACCGGCGGGTCGATCTCGGTGGCGACCGAGTCCGAGTGCAGCGCCGGCCAGGGTCACGCGCCCACCGAGCAGGTGCTGCAGTACGGCATCCCGGTGTCGCTGTCGATGGACACCAGCGTCTGGTGGAGCGGCGACATGTTCTCCGCCATGCGCGCCACGCTCAACGCCGACCGCATGGCCGAGCACCTCACCGCGCACCTCCGGGGCGAGACCATCACCCACCTGCGGCTGCGGGCGGCGACGGTCCTGGAGTGGTGCACCCGCGGCGGGGCGCACACCATCGGCCGCGACCGCGACCTGGGCAGCGTCGAGGCCGGCAAGAAGGCCGACCTGGTCCTCGTCAAGAACGACGACTCCCCCGTCTCCTTCCCGCTGCTCAACCCGGTCGGCCACGTGGTGTTCCAGGCCCAGCGCGGCGACGTGCACACCGTCGTCGTCGACGGCCGGGTGGTGAAGTACGACGGCAGGCTGGTCGGGATCGACCTCGCCGCGATGCGCCGCGAGATCGAGGACACGGTCGGGTACCTGCAGGCGGAGTGCGGCGAGGAGGTCTGGGAGGCCGGGATGTTCCCGGAGGCGCCGGAGGCCGAGCAGTCGATCCTCGAGAACCCCTACCAGTACACCGACTTCAAGGACGAGTCGAAGCGGGCCGGCGGCGAGGAGCGCGTCCTCGGGCGGTGACCGCCCCGGACCGGTGACGCGCCCCGGCGGGGCGCACCGCGCCGCCCGCGGCCCGTGTCATCCTCGCGAGGGGGGAGTGATGTGCAATGGCGGGGCGCGGCACGGGACCGGACTTCGTGGAGGCTCTGGCCCGCGGGCTGGACGTCCTGGCCTGCTTCGACGCCGACCACCGCAGCATGTCGCTGACGGAGGTGGCGACCGCGGTCGGGCTCGCCCGGCCCACCGCCCGCCGGCTGCTGCTCACCCTCGAGGAGCTGGGGTTCGTCCGGTCCTCCGGCGGGGCGTTCGAGCTGACCCCGAAGGTGCTCACCCTGGGGATGGCCTACGTGAGCGCGCTCGGCCTGTGGGACATCGCCCGCCCGCACCTGGAGGCGCTGGTCGCCCGCACCGGGGAGTCGTCGTCGATGGCGCAGCTCGACGGGTCCGACATCGTCTACGTCGCCCGGGTGTCGGTGCCCAAGCTGATCGCGCTGCGGGTCGAGATCGGCACCCGGTTCCCGGCGGTGCTGACCTCGCAGGGCAAGGTCCTGCTGGCCGCCCTGCCCCCGGACCGGCTCGCCGCGACGCTGGCCGAGCCGAGCCGGTCGGGGCTGCCCGGGCGGACCGGCCGGACGCCGGACGAGCTGCGCGAGGAGCTGACCACGATCCGCGCCCAGGGCTGGGCGCTGGCCGACGAGGAGCTGGCCCCGGGCGTGCGCTCGGTCGCGGTCCCCGTCCGGGACCGGGACGGTGCGGTGCAGGCCGCCGTGAACGTCACCGTGCACGCGGCCGAGACCACCACCGAGCACCTGCTGCGGGAGCACCTGCCGCTGCTGCTGCGCACCGCGGGCGAGATCGGCGCCGAGTGGGCGCTGTGGCAGTCCCGGCCGCACGTCCAGCTGCCCCACCGGCCGGCGGGCTCGGCCACCGCGTAGCGGAGCCGGCGGCGGGGCTCGGGGTCGGTCAGGCATCGCCACGGCGGCCGTGCGCTGCTTCACTACCCGCATGGTCGCCCCGCTGCCCGAGCCCGGACCGGAGATCGACCCGGACGAGCCTGTGCCCGACGACCCGGGGGAACTGCTCCCCGACGCCCCCGAGCCGCTGCCGCCCCCGCCGATCGAACCGACCCCGGACGACCCCGGCGGCGACCCCGGCGGCGTGCCCGAGCCCGCCTGACCCGGGCGGGAGCGCGGCCTCCCCGAGGATCGCGGGCGGCAGAGCGCGCTCAGAGCTCCAGGGTCGAGGCGATCGGCACGCCGGGGCGGTAGGCCAGGTGCACGTGGCTGGGCGCCGCGAGGACGGCGAGGTCGGCACGGGCGCCGACCTCGAGCGTGCCGACGTCGGTCCGGCGCAGCGCCCGCGCTCCCCCGGCCGTGGCGGCCCACAGCGCCTCGGCCGGTGTCAGCCGCATCTCCCGCACCGCCAGGGCGATCATCAGCGGCATCGAGGAGCTGTAGCAGGTGCCGGGGTTGCAGTCGCTGGCCAGCGCGAGGGTCACCCCGGCGTCGAGCAGCGCGCGCCCGTCGGGATAGGGCGAGCGCGTCGCGAACTCGACCCCGGGCAGCAGGGTGGCGACGGTGTCGCCGCCCGCCAGCGTCGCGACGTCGGCGTCCGACAGGAACGTGCAGTGGTCGACGCTCGCCGCCCCGAGCTCGACGGCCAGCTGCACACCGGGTCCGGGTCCGAGCTGGTTGCCGTGCACCCGCAGGCCCAGGCCGGCGGCCCGCCCGGCCGCCAGCACCGCGCGCGCCTCGTCGCCGTCGAACGCGCGGGGGCTGCCCGGCTCGCAGAACACGTCGATCCACCGGGCCAGCGGCGCGCAGGCCCGGAGCATCGCGCCGGTGACCAGCGCGAGGTACTCGTCGCGCCCGGCGCCCGGCGGCACCACGTGCGCGCCGAGGAACGTGGTCTCGGGGGTGGCGGCCCCGGCCACGGCCAGCGAGGCGACCTCGTGCTCCACCGTCAGCCCGTAGCCGCTCTTGATCTCGACGGTGGTGGTGCCCTGCGCGCGCATCTCCGCGACCCGGGCGGCGACCAGCGCACCCAGCTCCGCCTCGCCGGCGGCGCGGGTGGCCGCGACGCTGGTGGCGATGCCGCCGCCGTCGTAGGGCTCCCCCGCCATCCGTGCGGCGAACTCGGCGGCCCGGTCGCCGGCGAACACCAGGTGCGTGTGGGAGTCGACGAACCCCGGCACCACCGCCCGGCCGCCGACGTCGACCCGGCGGTCGGCGGCCGGCGCGGCCGCGGCCGGCCCGGTCCACCGCACCCGCCCGTCCTCGACCACCACGGCGGCGTCGCGCAGGACCCCCAGCGGGGTCCCGTCGCCGACGGCGGGGTCGTTGGTGACCAGCTCGCCGATGCCCGTGACGACGGTGCCGCTCACGACGCCCAGACCCGGTCCACCGCGGCGGTGAGCAGCGCGCCGACGTCGCCCAGCCGGTGCCGGCCGCCCTGCACGACGGGGACGCCGTCGACGTACACGGTGTCGACGTCGGCCCGCGAGGCCACCAGCAGGACCTGCTCCGGCAGCGCGCCCGCGGTGCCCACGGTGTCGGTGCACAGCACCACGAGGTCCGCCCGCGCCCCCGGGGCGATCCGGCCGGCGTCGGCCCAGCCCAGGCTCCGGTGCGCGGTGAGCGCCGCCAGCAGCTGCCCGGGGGTGAACCGGCCGCGCCGCAGGGTGGCCAGCCGCTCGTGTCCCTCCATCACCCGGGCCTCCTCGAGCAGGTCGACGACGGCGTGCTGGTCGCTGCCCAGGCTCAGCGACGCCCCGGCGTCGAGCAGCGCGCGGGCCGGGCCGATGCCGTCGGCGAGGTCCCGCTCGGTCGTGGGGCACAGGCAGGCGGTCGCCCCGGCCCCGCCGAGCAGGGCGACGTCGGCCGCGGTCAGGTGGGTCGCGTGCACCGCGGTCGACGCGGCGTCCCAGATCCCCGCGTCGGCGAGCAGCCGGGTCGGGGTGCGGCCGTAGCAGCCGAGGCAGGCCTCGTTCTCGGCGGGCTGCTCGGACACGTGCACGTGCAGCGGCGACCGGTCCGCCCCGCCGAGCCCGCCGCGGGCGGCGGCCACGACCACCGGCAGGTCCCCGGCCGGCACGGCCCGCACGGAGTGCACCGCGGCCCCGACCCGGAAGCCGGCCGAGCCGCGCAGGGCCGCGACCCGCTCGGCCCAGCGGTGCACGTCGCCGTCGCCGAAGCGCAGCTGCGCCCCCTCCAGCGGGGCGTGCCCCGCCGCGGAGAGCCCGCCGGCCAGGTAGGCGGTGTCGAGCAGGGTGAGCCGGACGCCGGCGTCGGCCGCGGCCTGCCGCAGCGCCTCGGCCATCGCGTTGGGATCGGCGTAGCGGCGCCCGCCGGGCGCGTGGTGCAGGTAGTGGAACTCCCCCACCGTGCTCACCCCGGCCAGGGCCATCTCGGCGTAGACGGCCCGGGCGAGGTCGAGGTAGCCGTCCGGGTCCAGCCGCCCGGCGAGGGCGTACAGCGCCTCCCGCCAGGTCCAGAACGTGCCGCCGTCGGCGGAGGTCCGGCCGCGCAGCGCCCGGTGGAACGCGTGGCTGTGCGCGTCGGCGAACCCGGGCACGACCACCCCCGGCAGGCGCTCGGCGGCGGCCGGCACCTCCGCCGCGGGCACTCCCGCCCGCACCGAGGTGAACCGCCCGCCGTCGATCTCCAGGAGCACGTCCGGACGCACGCCGCCGGGCAGGTGCGCGTGCGGCGCGAACAGGACGGTCACCGGGCGAGGTCGGCGACCGCGGCGGCCAGGGCGTGCACCCCGCGGTGGCAGTCGTCGGGCTCGGCGAACTCCTCGGGCGAGTGCGAGACGCCGGTCGGGTTGCGGACGAAGAGCATCGCGGCCGGGACGCCGGCGGCGGCCAGGATCCCGGCGTCGTGCCCGGCTCCGGTGGCCAGGCGGGGCACGGCACCGGGGTCACCGCCGGGGTTCCCGCCGCCCAGCGACGCGGCGAGCCGGTTGGTCAGGGACGCGTCGAAGGACGTCTCGCCGGTCCAGGACTCCTCGCCGAACGTCCCGCCGAGGTCGCCCACCGTGCCGGCGAAGGCCTCGACCAGCGCCCGCACCGACGCCGGGTCCTCGCCGCGCGCGTCGAGCCAGCCGGTGACCGACGAGGGGATCGCGTTGACCCCGTTGGGCCGGACGACGACCTTGCCGCAGGTGGCCAGGACGCCGTGCCGCACCGCGAGCTCGCGCGCCCGCTGGACCAGCGCGGCGAAGGCGAGCATCGGGTCGTCGCGGTCGGCGAGCCGGGTGGTGCCGGCGTGGTCGGCCCGCCCGGTCAGGTCGAACCGCCACCGGCCGTGCGGCCAGATGCCGGTGCCGACCGCCACCGGCCGGCCGAGCCCGGCGAGGCCGTACCCCTGCTCGACGTGCAACTCGACGAACGCGCCGACGCGGGCCAGCGCGCGGTCGTCGCGGCCGAGCTGCGCGGGGTCCCGCCCGGCCGCGGTCAGCGCCTCCGCCATGCTCGTGCCCTCGCCGTCGACCAGCCCCAGCGCCCGCTCGGCCGGGAGCGCGCCGGTGAGGAGCCGCGAGCCCGCGCACGCCACCCCGAACCGGGCGCCCTCCTCGTCGGCGAAGGCGACCACCCCGACCGGCCGGGACGGGACGAACCCGGCCGCCCGAAGGCCGTCGACCGCGGCCAGGGCGCCGGCCACGCCGAGCGGGCCGTCGAACGCGCCGCCGTCGGGGACCGAGTCCAGGTGCGAGCCGACCACCACCCCCGGCGTCCCGGCGGCCACGGCGGCGTCCGGGTCGCCCCACCACGCCCACTGGTTGCCCGCCCGGTCGACCTCGACCTCCAGGCCGCGCCCGGCGCAGGCCCCGGCGAACCACTCGTGCAGCACGGCGTCCTCCCGTGTCCAGGCGAAGCGGCGGTAGCCGCCGGTCCGCCCGCACCGGCCGACCGGCGCCAGCTCGGCCCACATCCGGTCGAAGGCGGCGGCCGCGGTCCGCTCCGCGTCCGGCGCGCTCACCGGCCCGCCGTCGGCAGCCGGACGCCGCCTCCGGGGTGCCCGGCGAGCGGGCCGGCGTCGTCGCCGGACTCCGGCGCGTCCCCGGAGTCGATGTGCCGCAGCACGCCCAGGCCCGGGTCGTTGGTGAGGACCCGCTCGATCTTCTGCCCGGCGAGCGCGGTGCCGTCGGCGACGGTCACCTGCCCGGCGTGGATCGAGCGGCCGATGCCCACGCCGCCGCCGTGGTGGATCGACACCCAGGACGCGCCCGAGGCGGTGTTGACCAGCGCGTTGAGCAGCGGCCAGTCCGCGATCGCGTCCGACCCGTCGGCCATCCCCTCCGTCTCGCGGTAGGGCGAGGCGACCGATCCGCAGTCGAGGTGGTCGCGGCCGATGACGACGGGGGCCGCGAGCTCGCCGGAGGCGACCATGTCGTTGAACCGCCCTCCGGCCCGCTCGCGCTCGCCGTAGCCGAGCCAGCAGATGCGCGCGGGCAGCCCCTGGAAGGCGACCTTGTCCTGCGCGGCCCGGATCCACCGGTGCAGGTGGTCGTCGTCGGGGAACAGGTCGAGGACCGCCTCGTCGGTGGCCCGGATGTCGGCCGGGTCCCCGGACAGCGCGGCCCAGCGGAACGGGCCCATCCCCCGCGTGAACAGCGGCCGGATGTAGGCCGGCACGAACCCGGGGAAGGCGAAGGCCCGGCCGAAGCCGCCCTGGCGGGCCTCGTCGCGGATCGAGTTGCCGTAGTCGAAGACCTCGGCGCCGGCGTCCTGGAAGCCGACCATCGCCTCGACGTGCCGGGCCATCGAGGCGCGGGCCCGGTCGGTGAACTCCGCCGGCTTCCGCTCGGCGTGGTCGTGCCAGTCGGCCAGGTCCACGCCCTCGGGCAGGTAGGATAGGGGGTCGTGGGCCGAGGTCTGGTCGGTGACGACGTCGGCCTCGACGCCGCGGCGGAGCAGCTCGGGCAGGACCGTGGCGCAGTTGCCCACCAGGCCGACCGACAGCGGCGTGCGGTCCCGCCGCGCCTGCTCGCACCGGGCGACCGCGGCGTCCAGGTCGTCGGCGACCTCGTCGAGGTAGCGCTGCGCGACCCGCCGGTGCAGCCGGGCGGGGTCGACGTCGACGACCAGGCAGACACCGCCGTTGAGCGTCACGGCCAGCGGCTGCGCCCCGCCCATGCCGCCGCAGCCGCCGGTCACGGTCAGCGTGCCGGCCAGGGTGCCGCCGCCCTGCCCCTGCCCGGCTGCGCCGGCGAGCTTCGCGGCCACGGCGGCGAAGGTCTCGTAGGTGCCCTGCAGGATGCCCTGGGTGCCGATGTAGATCCACGAGCCGGCGGTCATCTGCCCGTACATGGTCAGCCCGAGCTGCTCCAGGCGGCGGAACTCCGGCCAGGTGGCCCAGTCGCCGACCAGGTTGGAGTTGGCGATGAGCACCCGGGGCGCCCACTCGTGGGTGCGCACCACGCCGACGGGCTTGCCCGACTGGACCAGCATCGTCTCGTCGTCCCCGAGCCCGCGCAGCGTGGCGACCATCGCGTCGAACGCGGCCCAGCTGCGGGCCGCGCGCCCGGTGCCGCCGTAGACGACGAGGTCGTCGGGGCGCTCGGCCACCTCGGGGTCGAGGTTGTTCATCAGCATCCGCAGCGGCGCCTCGGTCTGCCAGGAGCGGGCGGTGCGGGCCGTGCCGCGGGCGGCACGGACGGGACGGGCGCCTTCCATGGGGGGCTTCCTTCCGGGCGGGGACGGTCCTGGGGGGCTCAGACGAGGGGGCCGGTGACCGACTCGGCCGCCGCGAGGGCGGTGCCGTCGGCGACGAGCGCGACGACGGCGTCGATCTCGGGGGCGAGGTACCGGTCGGGGCCGGGGCCGGCGACGTGCTCGCGGACGGCGGCGACGACGGCCGCGGTCGCCGGGGCGGGGGTCAGCGGGGCGCGCAGGTCGAGCGCGCGGGCCGCGGTGAGCAGCTCGACCGCCAGCACGCGGGTGAGCCCGTCGACGGCGCGGCGCAGCTTGCGGGCGGCCGACCAGCCCATCGACACGTGGTCCTCCTGCATGGCGCTGGAGGGGATCGAGTCGACCGAGGCCGGGGCGGCCAGCCGCTTGAGCTCGGAGACGATGGCCGCCTGCGTGTACTGGGCGATCATGTGCCCGGAGTCGACGCCCGGGTCGTCGGCGAGGAAGGCGGGCAGGCCGTGGTTGCGGGCGACGTCGAGGAAGCGGTCGGTCCGCCGCTCGGCGATCGAGGCCAGGTCGGCCACGGCGATGGCGAGGAAGTCCAGCACGTAGGCGACCGGCGCGCCGTGGAAGTTGCCGTTGCTCTCGACCCGCCCGTCGGCGGTGACCACCGGGTTGTCGACGGCGGCGGCGAGCTCGCGGTCGGCGACCAGCCGGGCGTGGGCGACGGTGTCGCGGACGGCGCCGTGCACCTGCGGCGAGCAGCGCAGCGAGTAGGCGTCCTGCACCCGGGTGCACGCGGGCCCGCGGTGGCTGGCCATGATCGCCGAGCCGGCGAGCAGCGCCCGCAGGTTGGCCGCGCTCTCGGCCTGGCCGGGGTGGGGGCGCAGCGCCTGCAGGTCGGCGGCGAAGACCGCGTCGGTGCCCAGCAGCGCCTCCACGCTCATCGCGGCGGTGACGTCGGCGACCCGGAGCAGCAGGCGCAGGTCGGCCAGGGCCAGCACCAGCATGCCGAGCATGCCGTCGGTGCCGTTGACCAGCGCCAGGCCCTCCTTCTCGGCCAGCACCACCGGCTCGATGCCGGCGGCGGCCAGGGCCTCGGTGGCCGGCCGGCGCCGCCCGGCGGCGTCGCGGACCTCGCCCTCCCCCGTGGCGGCGAGCGCGCAGTGCGCCAGCGGCGCGAGGTCGCCGGAGCAGCCCAGCGAGCCGTACTCGGAGACGACCGGCGTGATGCCCGCGTTGAGCATCGCGGCGTAGGTGCGCGCGGTCTCCGGCCGGACGCCGGTGCGCCCGGTGGCCAGCGTGGCCAGCCGCAGCACCATCAGCGCGCGGATCACCTCCCGCTCCACCTCCGATCCGGACCCGGCGGCGTGCGAGCGCACCAGGCTGCGCTGCAGCTGCGCCCGCCGCTCGGTGGGGATGTGCCGGGTGGCCAGCGCGCCGAAGCCGGTGGACACCCCGTAGTGGGCGACGACGTCACCGGCCAGCGCCTCGACGACCTCCCGGCTGGCGGCGACCTCCCGCTCGGCCTCCGCGGTGAGGACGACGGCGGCCCCGCCGCGGGCGACGGCGACGACGTCGGAGGCACGCAGCGGGCCGGGCCCGACGCCGATCGCGAGCGTGGCGGTGGTGTCGCTGGTGATCACCGCTCCATGCCACGGCATCGCGCGGGCGCCCCGGTAGACCCCTGCGGCAGATACCGTCTGGGATCCCAGACATCGGCGATCGGAGGTCCGGTGGGCCAGGTGCCCGCGGCGCGCCAGGTGCTCGAGATCCTCCGGTACCTGGCCGACCAGGCCGGGCCGGTGCCCGCGGCGGCGCTGGCCCGGGAGCTCGGGCTGCCCCGCTCGACGACGTACCACCTGCTCGGGGAGCTGGTCGCGACAGGCTTCGTCGTCCACCTGCCCGGCGAGCGCCGGTACGGCCTCGGGGTCAGCGCCTACGAGCTCGGCAGCGGGTTCACCCGCCAGGAGCCGCTGCAGCGGCTGGCCCGGCGGCCGCTGTCGGAGCTGACCGACCGCACCGGGCACACGTCCCACCTGGCCGTGCTGCACGGTCGCGACGTCGTCTACGTCATCGAGGAGCGCGCCCGCGGCCGGGCACCGCTGGTCACCGACGTCGGCGTCCGGCTGCCGGCGCAGCTGACCGCCAGCGGCCGGGCGGTGCTGGCCGTCCTGCCGCCGGCCGCGGTGCGGGCGCTGTTCCCCACCGCGGGCAGCTTCGTCCTGCGCAACGAGCGCGGGCCCCGCTCGCTGTCGGCGCTGCGCCGGCTGCTGGGCGAGACGCGGCGGCGCGGCTACGCGCTGGAGGAGGGTGAGGTCACCGAGGGCTTCGCCTCGGTGGGCGCCGCGGTGGTCGACCACTCCGGGCACCCCCTCGCCGGCGTGGCACTCACCTTCCCCGAGCAGGAGGTGCCCGGGGAGAGCCGGCAGCGGTTCCTGGCCTCCCACGTCGCCCGCACCGCGGGGGCGATCAGCCGGCTCATCGGCGGCCAGGGCCCGTGAGCCGGCCGCGGTCGTCCGCGGCGCCGGGTGGCCGGGCTCCGTCCACCCGCCGCCGTCCGGGCGTCCCGTCGACGGTCCTCAGCGCGAGGCGTAGACCGCCCGCTCGAAGTCGGCGTAGACCGCCATCGCCTCCTCCGGGATGAACGGGAGGAACTGGGTGTAGATGGCGCCGGTGACCCCGCTGGCCCGGTCCACCCAGAAGTGCGTGTTGAAGACCCCGGCCCAGGCACCGCTGCCGACGGCGCGCATGCCGGGCTGCTGCTCGGTCGTGAGCAGGAGGCCGTACCCCCACTTCTGCCCCGCCGGGCCGTTCCAGGGGTGGGTCACCGAGGGGTCGGCCGACGCGATCCGGCTCGGGAACTCCAGGTCGCCGATCTGGTTGGTGAAGGCCGCCTCGACGCTCTCCGGCCGCAGGATGCGCACCCCGTCGAGCTCGCCGTCGCCGAGCAGCATCCGCTGGAAGCGCAGGTAGTCCCGCGGGGTGGAGTACAGCCCGTGCCCGCCGGCCCACCACTCGGCCTCCTCGGCCCAGTCGAGGTCGGTGGCGACCCAGTGCCCGTCCTGGTCGCGGACGTGCACGGGCACGAGGTCGGCCCGCTGCTCCGGCGTCGGGCTGAAGGTGGTGTGCGTCATGCCCAGGGGCGCGAGGACGTTCTCCTCCAGGTACTTGTCCAGCGTGCGGCCGCAGACCGCCTCGACCACCAGGCCGAGCCAGTCGGTGTTGATGCCGTACTCGAACCGCGTGCCGGGGTCGGCGACCAGCGGCGCGCTCAGGCACGTGCGGCGGCCGCTCAGGACGTTGGGCGTGCCCGTGGTGCTCTCCCAGCGGACCATGTCGGCGTTCCAGAACCAGTAGGTGAGACCGCTGGTGTGGGTGATCAGGTGGTGGACGGTGGCCCGGGTCGCCGGCGGCCGGGTCCGTGGCGTGTCCCCGTCCCACCCCTCGAGGACCTGCAGCTCCGACCAGGAGGGGACCAGCGTGTCGACCGGCGCCTGCAGGTCCAGCTCGCCGCGCTCGGCGAGCTGCAGGGCGGCGACCGTGGCGACCATCTTCGTCATCGAGGCGATCCGGAAGAGCGTGCCGCCGTCGAGCGGCTGGTCCGTGCCGGCCGTCCGGCCGCCGGCGGCCCCCTCGTAGAAGGGTCCGTCGGCGTCCGCGGCCGTGGCGACCACGTTGGGCACCGCCCCGCCGTCGACCGCCCGCCGCAGGACCTCGTCCATCCCCCTGCTGTCCACCCGTGCCGCCATGACCCCTCCTCGGTCGTGTGGTGCCGGTCACACTCTGGGTGGGCAGTGGTCCCCGGTCAACAGTGCCGTCGACGCTGCTGGGGGTCAGGACCCGCGGGTGACGTCCTCCAGCCAGGTCCGGACGGCGTCGAGCACGCCGTCGGTCGACGACGCCACGGCCACCGTGACCTCCTCCGCGGGCGCTCCCGGGGCGGCGTCGCGCAGGGTCAGCAGGCGGGCCCGCAGCTCCCCGTCCTCCTCGTGCCAGACACGGATCAGCAGGGCGGCACTCGGGCGGTCGGCCACGTCGTCTCTCCTCCGGGCCCCGCGCGGCGTCGCGGTACCCGTCCCGCGACCGCCCGGTGCGGGCGCGGGGTCAGGAGCCATGCTCAGAGGTCACGCCGCGCGGCGCAGTCCCCCGGACGGAGGACCCACCGGCCCGGACGTCCCGGGCGATCCGCGACACGGACCCGTCACCGCCCGCCGGACCGGCACCGTCCCGGTGGCGCGGCGAGGTGGCCGGGAGCCGGCCCCGGCGCCAGGGGCAGCTGCGCGGCCAGCGTCCGGCGGACCCGCGGGACGTGCCCGAGCAGCCGGGTCATCTCCTCGCTCGGGAGCACGCCCAGCTCGGTGTGCAGCACGGTCCGGAAGAGCTCGTAGGCCCGGACCGCCTCGGCCACGTTCCCCTCCGCCAGGTGGATCCGGACCACCATCCGGTGGGCGCTCTCCCGCAGCGGTTCGGCGCGGACCGCGGCGTGGGCGGCCTGCAGCGCCTCGCCGTGACGACCGAGCGAGGCCAGCCGGGCGGCCACGGCCTCCAGCGCGTGCATGCGGAGCTGCCGCAACCGCTCGCGTTCGAGCAGCACCCAGTCGTCGTACCACCCGGGTAACAGGTCGCCGAGGAGGGCGCTGTCGGGCAGGGCGACGTCGCCGGGGTCACCGGGTGGCGCGACGGCCCGTCGTGCCCACGCGCTGAGGTCGCGCACGTCGATCCGCACGCCCGGCACGAGCCGGAGGGTGCTGCCCGACACCTCGACCAGGCCCGGTGCCGCCTTGTTGAGGCGCCACAGCGCCGACCGCAGGCTGCCGTGCGCGTGGTCCTCGGGGACGTCGGGCCACAGCCGGCCGGCCGTCACCGTCCGGTTCGGCTTGGAGGACAGGCACAGGTGCGCCACCAGGCGCTGCACCGCACCGGGCAGGTCGTCGGAGTCCGACCGCCGTCCGCGACCGGGCAGCTCGAGACAGAAGCCGTCGAGCAGGGTGACGTGGGGTGGACGGTCCACGTGAGGGGTCCTTCTGCTCAGGACGAGTGAGGAGGCGGCACATCGCACGGAGGACACCGGGACCACCGCCGTGGAGGCGGCAGCAGGCACCGGCCCTGGCGGGCGGGCGACGGCCGTCCCGGCGCTGGATGGGTCGGCGGGTCAGGTGGCGCAGCTCGGTCGGGACCGAGCACGGTCATCAGCGTTGGTGGTTTTCACACGCAGGTGCACGACCCCGACCGACATGTCTCCCCCTGGACAGACGCACACGAGATGCGGGACAGCAAAGCTAGTCACGCCCACCCGCCGGGGCCGTACGCACACCTGCGTATGGGCCGGCGCCGACGGCGGAGGCAGGATCGCCACATCCCGCCGGGAGCGAGCCGTGACAGAAGGCCCTACCGCACCGACACCGGCCGGATACGGTGAGTGGCGTGTCGCGCACCACGGCATGGCACGCCGCATGGCTGGAGCTCGTCGGTGACGTCCTGCAGCGGCAGCCCGGGGCGGGCGGGTTCCCGCACGCGCAGGTGGCAGACCTGCTCCTCCGGTCCTTCGACGCGGCCTGCTGTTCGCTGAACGTCGTCGACCGCACGTGGGTGGACCACGTCGTCGCGGGCTGGCCGGACGGCTACCTGCCGACGACCCCGCCGCCCGGTGTCGTCCCCGACGCCACCACTCAGCCGCTCATCCGCTGGCACTCCGTCACGGGCAGCGCCGCACCCCAGATCCTGGGTCGAGTGCCTCCGGAGGTGGCCCCCGCCAGGATGGCGGCGGAGTGGTCGGACGTCGCCCGTCCCCTCGGGATCGCCCACCAGCTGTCCCTGCCGCTGCGCGTGGGCGACGGGATCGAGGGCTACGTGGTGTGCCGCCCGGACGACGACTACGCCGACGCCGACGCCGAACTGGCCCGGCTGGTCCTCCCCGCCCTGGCCGCACTGTTCCGCCAGCACCGCGTCCTCCACGGCGTACCGGAGGAGCAGTGCGGACGCGGCCGCGACCTCGGCCTGACCGAACGTGAGTTCGCCGTCCTCGGACTCCTCGGGGAGGGCTTCACGGCCCAGGCCATCGCCCGCCGGCTGGAGACCTCGCCGCGGACGGTGCACAAACACCTCGAGCACCTGTACCGCAAGCTCGGGGTGCGCGACCGGCTCGTGGCGGTCCAGCGGGCCCGCGACGCCGGCCTGCTGGTCCCGCCTCCCGGACCCGCCCGGCGACGCGGGGTCGGCGACGCCGCACCGGCGATCCCCCGCCCCCGCAGCGGGGACTCCCTGCCCGCCGCGCCTCGGGTCCGGTGAGTCGCGCACCGCCGCACTGGCCGCCGCACCCGACCGCGGTGATGCTGCAGGCCGGACCCACCGACCGGCAGGACGGAGACACCCCCATGTGGGCACAGACGCTGCGCGGCCCGTTCCGCTTCGAGCAGGTCGAGGTCGCGGCTCCCGACCCCGCGGCCCTGACGCCCGGGCACGTGCTGCTGGCCACCCGCGCCGGCGCCATCTGCGGCAGCGACCTGCCCAACTTCCGCGGCGGGGTGTGGCCCCACCCGGCCGCCGAGGACGGCTGGGGTGCCACGCGGGCGCCGGGCTTCCCGATGCACGAGATCGTCGGGGAGGTCGTCGCCAGCCGGCACCCCGCCCACTCCCCCGGCGACCTCGTCGTGGGCTGGGCGTCGATGTTCGACGGCATCGCCGAGCTCGTGGTCACCGACGGCGACGGGCTCGCCCCCTTCGACGCCGGCCTGCCGGCCACCACCGCCGTGATGCTGCAGCCGCTGGCCTGCGTCCTCTACGCCGTCGAACAGCTCGGCGACGTCTCGGGACAGGCCGTCGCGGTGATCGGCCAGGGCCCGATCGGCCTGCTCTTCGGTTCCGTCCTCAAGGCCCGGGGCGCGGCGCGGGTCACCGGCGTCGACCCGGTGGACCGCAGCGACGTCGCATCCGCCTTCGGCGTCGACGAGACGGTCACCGCCCGCGCCGAGCGGTGGGCCGGCTCGCTGTCCGACGCCGACCGGCCGACGGTCGTGGTGGAGGCCGTCGGACACCAGGTCTCGACGCTGCAGCCGGCCCTGGACGCGGTCGCGCCCGGCGGCCAGGTCTTCTACTTCGGCGTGCCGGACGACCCGGTCTACCCCTTCGACATGATGACGTTCCTGCGCAAGAACCTGACCCTGCGCTCGGGGGTCACCCTGGAGCGGCGCCGGGTGCTGGCCGACGCCGGCGCGCACCTGGCGGCCTCCCCCGCGCTGCGCGACTGCTACGTCACCCACGTCCACCCCGTCGCCGACGTGGAGGCGGCCTTCACCGCCGCGATCACCCCCCGTCCCGGGCAGCTCAAGATCGCCGTCGACATGACCTGACGCCGCGCCGGCCGCGGCGGTGCGCGCTCAGCGCGCCGGGGCGGCGGGCGACCGTCCGGCCGGCTCGGCGGCCTCCGCCTCCGAGGGCCCGAGCAAGCCCGGCAGCAGCGCCCGGTACACGTCGGGCCACACCAGGACGACGACGGTCGGCGCCTCCAGACCGGCGGCTCGCGAGTTGGCCGGCAGGTCGGCGAGGTGCCGGCTCGCGGCGTCGTCGTCGGACCACACCTCGACGCCGAGCACCCGGTCACCGGCGAGCCACGTGCGGCGGTGCAGACAGGGCCCGCGGTCGTCCAGCCGGACCGGCGGCAGCAGCTGCCGGAGGCCGGCGTGCTGCCGCGGGCCGGCGTCGTCCCAGCAGAGGTGGATGCAGAGCAGCGACATGGCGTCCCCCGAGGCTGCGGTGACGGCGACCGACCAGCGGACCCTAGGAGCGGCGGGATCCCGCTGTCTGTACGCAGTTCTCCCCATGCGGGCCGGTGCGGCCGGGCCGCGTCAGGCCACCACCCGCTCGGCGGGGTGGTCACCCGGCTCCGGCCCGGCGAGGACCCAGGTCGTGCGCCCGTGCAGCGGCGGGGTCTTCGTGCCGTCCGTGAACCAGACGACCACCCCACCGTGCGCCCGGCAGTGCGAGCGCACCACCCGCACCCGGCTGTCCTGCCGGGTCTTGGTGGGCCGGACCAGCGGGAGGCCGAAGTCGGTACCCACGACGTCGGTGGTCAGGACCGGTTCCCCGGCGGGCAGCTGGGACGTGGGGACGGTGGCCATCGGGACCTCCAGGCTGTCGCATGCGTTCGAACGTGCGTTCGATGATGCACCCGAGGGGTGACACCGCGCCACCGCCGGCTCAGTCCTCCCGGGTGCCGGTCCGGACGACCCGGATCGACTGCGCGCTGCGGGTCGTGCGGGTGGGCAGCACCTCGCCGAGCTCGACCAGCCGCTCGACGGCGGCGTCCTTGTCCACCTGCGTGCGCAGCCCGCCCCCGGACCACTCGCAGTGCAGGTCACCCGCCGGCCCGGACCGGCCCCGCAGCCGTTCCCGCGCGTAGTCCTTGTGCCGCCGGGCCTCGGTCTCGGCGGCCCGCCAGGCGTCGTACTCGTGGACGGCCGCGACGTAGTCCTCGTCGGTGACCGTCAGGCGCGACTGGCGAGAGACCTCGCCCTCGGTGTCGAGGTCGACCGGCGGGCCCCAGCACAGGTCGAGGAAGGGACACCAGTCGCACATGGAGTCCACGCCGGGACCGAACCCGTCGCGGGGGACGGCGTCGACGCCCTCGTCCTCGACGGTGGCGTAGACGTCGGTGAGCCACATGATCGCCTCGGCGGTCAGTGACGGGTCGTTCTCGGCCTCGAACACGACGTCCTCACCGGAGTCGCGCGAGAGGTAGCGCAGGCGCAGCCCGTCGACGTCCTGCCCGGTGGCGGCCGGCAGCCGGCGGTCGGCGGTCTGCCCGGTGCGCAGCAGCCAGGCGTAGACGGCGACCTGGAACCAGTGCCGCACCGGGACGCCGCGGGTGAGGACCCGCTCGAAGCCGAACCGGGACGTCGTCTTGAGGTCCTCGACCACCGGCTCGTGCCACCAGTCGCAGCGGCCCTTGACCTGCTCGCCGGCGAGGCGCACCTCGGTCAGGCCGCCGTACTGGCGGCGCAGCGCGCGCAGCACGCCGCGGTGCAGCTCGGTGCCGATGAAGGCCTGCAGTCCGGTGCGGGTGTTGGTCGGCCGGCGGCGGCCGATCCGGTAGGCGGCCCGGCGGCGGCACTCGCCGAGCTCGGAGGCGCCGATCATCCGCTGGCGGGAGCGGGCGCGGCGGCTGTCGAGGTCGCGGACCGCCGCGGCCAGACTGGGGGCGGCCCGTCGCTCGGCGGCGCTGGGACGGGCGGGCAGGACGGCGGTCATCGCCTCTTCCTCCGGTCAGGGGTGGAGCGGGGCCGGGGACACCGGCCCCGCTCCACCGGGACGGCTCAGGCGACGTCCGTGCTGTCGTCGGAGGCCGCCCGCTGCGTGGCGATGACGTCGCGCACCAGGGCGGTCAGCCGCTTGGTGGCCACCTGCTCGGCGGGCCGGCCGAACCGGGCGCCGATCTGCTCCTCGGTCACGCCGAGGGCCTCGAGGCTGGCCAGCACGCCCCGCCGCGCCGCGTTGAGCCGGCGCTCGCGCGGGTCGTCCGGGGTCGGCGAGGGCTCCAGCAGCGGGTTCGCCGGCGGGGCCTCCCGCTCGGCGGCCGGGCGGGCGGCCGCCGCGGCGGTCCGGGCGGCCTCCACCACCGCGGCCGGCGTCTGCGGAGCGGTCCCGGCCGCGGCCCGGCGGCGCCCGGCCGGGTGGTTGGCCATCGACGCCTCGAGGAACTGCTCGTGCCGGGCCTGGATCAGCTCGCCGATGGTGTACGGCCCACCCGGGGTCGGCACCTCGACCTGGAGCCACGCGGCGCGGTTGGCGTGCGCCCAGATCTCGCGCAGGTCGTCGTCGTGCGCGGCGTCGCCGATGCGGGCGACCAGGTCGGAGACGTCCGGCTCGTCGGTGCGCTCCCGCCGTCCGGGGCGGCCGGCCGCGGCCTCCTCGGTCCGCTCGTGGTCGAGCAGCCCGCCGCCGTGGAACGGCACGAGGTCGCGGACGTGCGCGGTGCCCGGGTCGCACTTGAGGGCGTCGAACACCAGCCACTCCAGCAGCCGGCCGGTGGCCTTCGGGTCGGTGACCTCCCTGGCCGGGTCGTCGTTGGGCTTGATCCCGACGTGCACGCTGCGCGCGCCGACGATCAGCGGCCGCCGTCCGCGGCGCAGCCGCATCCACACGCTGGCCGCGTACGGGAACTCCCGGTGGGTCTGCACCGACCAGGTCTTGTGCCCCTCGATCGGGCGGCCGTTGGCGTCGACCTCGGTGACCTCCTTGCCGCGGGCGGTCACCACGACGATCCCGGGGAAGGTCAGCAGCTCGGTCTGCAGCTTCCGCCAGCGGGCGCCGGCGTCGTTCCACAGGTTCTGGCTGATGGTGATCTCGGCGTTGGGGTCGCGCTTGAGCAGCTCGCGGTTGCGGGCGGACTTCGACGCGCGGTCGCTGGCCCAGTCCTTCAGGCCGTCCCAGATGGCCGAGCCGGTGTCGATGCCGAGCACCACCGGCGGTTCGCCGGCGTCGGCGGCGCGGCGGGCGTGGGACTTGACCGCCTGGACCGCGGCGAGCACCTGGGCGTAGGAGCCGTCGTGCTCGATGATCTGGTAGTTCGCGCCGGGGATGGCGCCGTACTCGTCACCGGCGCCCTCGTTGAGGTCGATCCAGTACAGCGCACCGATCTTGTCGCTGGCGCTGAACTGCGCCAGCGCCCAGCTCTTGCCCGCCTTCTCCTCGCCCTCGAGGAGGATGCAGGGCCACGGCACACGGCCGGTGGGCTTGCGGGTCTTGAGGCCAGAGGCGGCCATGGGGGACTCCTTGTCGACACGGGGAAGATGTCGATCCGGAATCTAGGGAGGGGTACCGACACATTCGGGGCCCCCGCGCAAGCGCGACGCGCCGCGTCGGGAGAAGTCGCAGGTCAGCGTCCCCCCGCCGGCGTGTCGCATCGGCCGTTCGCCGTGGGCGTAACCGGCGTCCGGCACGCGGTGTGTGCACGTGCCGCTGCCGCGGGGCGGCGTGCGCAGCGGTGTGTGCACGTACCGCTGCGGCGGCGTCGGGCCCGCGATCAGCCCCGTCCCACGCCGGCGGGCACGGCCGGGACGGCACCGGCGCGCGGCCCCCCGCGGAGGCGGCGGGCCAGCGCGGTGTGCCGCCGGCCCGAGCCGGTGGCACGCACCGCCTGGCCGAGCGCCCGCGGCGAGCCGACCAGCACGACGAGCTGCTTGGCGCGGGTGACCGCCGTGTAGAGCAGGTTGCGCTGCAGCATCGTCCAGGCGCTGGTGGTCAGCGGGACGACGACGCAGGGGTACTCGCTGCCCTGCGAGCGGTGGACGGTGACCGCGTAGGCGTGCACCAGCTCGTCGAGCTCGCCGAAGTCGTAGGCGATCTCCTCCCCCTCGTCGGTGACGACGGTGAGGACCTGCTCGACGGCGTCGACGGCGGTGACGACCGCCTGGGTGCCGTTGAAGACCCCGTTGCGGCCCTTGTCGTAGTCGTTGCGGACCTGGCTGACCTTGTCCCCGACGCGGAACACCCGCCCGCCGAAGCGCTTCTCGGGCCGGTCGGGCCGGGCCGGGGTGAGCGCCTCCTGCAGCAGCTCGTTGAGCGCGGCGGCGCCGGCAGGCCCGCGGTGCACCGGGGTCAGCACCTGCACGTCGCGGCGGGGGTCGAGGCCGAAGCGGGCCGGGATCCGCCGGACGGCGACGTCGACGGTGAGCCGGGCGGCCTCCTCGGCGTCGTCGGTGCTGAACAGGAAGAAGTCGTCGAGGCCGCGGACCTGGGGCAGGGTGCCGGCGTTGATCCGGTGGGCGTTGGTCACCACCCCCGACCGGCTGGCCTGCCGGAACACCTGCGTCAGGCGCACGTGCGGGACGGGGGTGCCGGCGGCGAGCAGGTCGCGCAGCACCTCCCCGGCGCCCACCGAGGGCAGCTGGTCGACGTCGCCGACCAGCAGCAGGTGCGCCCCCGGGGCGACGGCCCGCACCAGCTTGTTGGCCAGCAGCAGGTCGAGCATCGAGGACTCGTCGACCACGACCAGGTCGGCGTCCAGCGGCCGGTCCCGGTCGTAGGCGGCGTCCCCGCCCGGCCGCAGCTCCAGCAGCCGGTGCACCGTCACCGCGTCGACCCCGGTCAGCTCGGTCAGCCGCTTGGCCGCCCGGCCGGTGGGGGCGGCCAGCAGCACCCGGGCGCCCTTGGCCGCGGCGAGGGTGACCACGGAGCGGACCGTGAAGCTCTTGCCGCAGCCGGGGCCACCGGTGAGGACGGCGACCTTCTCGGTCAGGGCCAGGCGGACCGCCTCCTGCTGGCCGGGGGCGAGCTCGGCGCCGGTGCGTCGCTGCAGCCAGGCCAGCGCGGCGTCCCAGTCCACCGTGCCGAACGCCGGCATCCGGTCGGTGTCGGCCGTGGCCAGCCTGCGCAGCCCCGCGGCGAGGGAGACCTCGGCCCGGTGGAAGGGGACGAGGTAGTAGGCGACCGTCGGCGGCTCGCCGTCGGCGCCGGGGAACTCCTCGCGGATCACGTTCTGGTCGGCCACCAGCAGCGCCAGGCAGTGACCCACCAGGTCGGCGGGGACCTGCAGCATCTCGACCGCCCGGGCGACCAGCTCGGCCTCGGGCAGGTAGCAGTGCCCCTGCCCGGTCGCCTCGGAGAGGACGAACTGGACGCCAGCCTCGACCCGCTGCGTGCTGTCGTGCGGGATGCCCACGGCGGCCGCGATCGTGTCGGCGGTGCGGAAGCCGATGCCCCACACCTCGGCGGCGAGACGGTAGGGCTCGGCGCGGACCACGCCGATCGAGGCGCCGCCGTACTGCCGGTAGATGCGCACCGCGAGCGACGTGGACACGCCCACCCCCTGCAGGAAGACCATCACCTCCTTGATGGCCCGCTGCTCCTCCCAGGCCTCGGTGATCAGCCGCGTCCGTTTCGGTCCCAGGCTCGGCACCTCGGCCAGCCGCGCCGGCTGCTCCTCGATCACCCGCAGGGCGTCGGTGCCGAAGTGGTCGACGATCCGCTCCGCCAGCCGCGGCCCGATGCCCTTGACCAGGCCGGAACCGAGGTAGCGGCGGATGCCCTGGACCGTGGCCGGCAGCACGGTGGTGTAGTCGTCGACCAGGAACTGGCGGCCGTACTGCGGGTGCGACCCCCACCGCCCCCGCAGCCGCAGCGTCTCCCCCGGCTGCGCGCCCAGCAGCGAGCCGACCACGGTGACCAGGTCACCGCCCCGGCCGGTGTCCACGCGCGCCACGGTGTAGCCGGTCTGGGCGTTGGCGAAGGTGATCCGCTCCAGCGTCGCCTCCAGCACCGCCCCGGCCCGCGCCTCTGCCACCTGCCGTCCCCTCGCTGGTGCCGTCCGGCTCCCGATGGTCACACGTCCGGGGGATCCGCGGCGCCCCGCGCGGGCGGGCCGGTCCGCGACGGATCCCGGCGGACCGGGAACTGTCGGTGGGCCGCCCTAGCCTCCAGGCGCTCACCCCGAGCTGTGCACCGAACGACACGGAGGACCGGAAAATGGCCGGCGATACTGTCATCACCGTCATCGGCAACCTGACCAGCGACCCCGAGCTGCGCTGGACGCCCTCGGGCGCGGCGGTCGCCAACTTCACCATCGCCTCGACCCCCCGCACGCTGGACCGCCAGACGCAGGAGTGGAAGGACGGCGACCCGCTGTTCCTGCGCTGCAGCGTGTGGCGGCAGGCGGCCGAGCACGTCGCCGAGTCGCTGACCCGGGGCTCGCGGGTGATGGCGCAGGGCCGCCTCAAGCAGCGCTCCTTCGAGACCAAGGAGGGCGAGAACCGCACCGTCATCGAGCTGGAGGTCGACGAGATCGGCCCGTCGCTCCGCTACGCGACGGCGACGGTCACCCGCGCCACCCGCTCCGGTGACGGTCCCGGCGGGGGCTTCGGCGGTGGTAACGGTGCCGGCGGTGGCAACGGTGCCGGCGGTGGTGCCGGCAGCGGCGGCGGTGCCGGGGAGGGTCGCGGTGGGGCCGGCCGCGGCGGCTCCCCCGACCCCTGGGGCGCGCCGGCCGGCGACAGCAGCGAGGAGCCGCCCTTCTGAGCCCCGTGTCCGGGGTGCCCTTCCTGCTGTGCCCCGTCTCGGCCGTCGCCGCCCGGACCACCCCCGAGACCTCGCGGCTGGGTCTGCGCGACCTCGAGCAGACCGAGGGCACCGGGTCACCGCGGCAGGCCCGGGACCCCGAGCGGGCGGGCGTCGCCTGACACCGTCCACCCCGCACCCCGCAGCTGCCCGTCCCCGGCCCCGAGCCGGGGCGGGCAGCCGCGCCGTTCCTCCCCCTCCCCCGACGGAGGCGCGCATGCGCATCGTGATCGCCCCCGACAAGTTTCGCGGCACCGCCACCGCCGCCGAGGCGGCCGGAGCGCTGGCCGCCGGCGTCGCGGAGGCCGGGCACCACGCCGTTCCCGTCCCGCTGGCCGACGGTGGCGAGGGCACGCTGGAGGCCCTCGGCGGCCCCACGCGCACGTCGACGGTCACCGGGCCGCTCGGCACGCCGGTCGAGGCCGCGTGGCGGCTGCACGAGGGGCAGGCCGTGGTGGAGACGGCCCGGGCCTCCGGGCTGCTGCTCGCCGGTGGCCGCGAGGGCAACGACCCCTGGGCCGCCACCAGCCGCGGCACCGGCGAGCTGGTCGCCGAGGCCGTGCGCCGCGGTGCGCGGCGGGTCGTCGTCGGGGTGGGCGGCTCGGCCTGCACCGACGGCGGGCTCGGGGCCGTGGAGGTGCTGCAGGACCTGGCACCGCTCGACGGCAGCCGCGGCTGGACGGTGCAGGTCGCCTGCGACGTCGCGGCGACGTTCCTCGACGCCGCGCGGCTGTTCGGCCCGCAGAAGGGCGCCACGCCCGAGCAGGTCGAGCAGCTCACCGGCAGGCTGCGCGAGGCGGCCGGGCGCCACCGCGACCGGTTCGGCATCGACGTCGTGGACCTCCCCGGCTCCGGCGCCGCGGGCGGTCTCGCCGGCGGGCTGGCAGCCCTCGGCGCGTCGCTGGTCCCCGGGTTCGACCTGGTCCGCGACGCCGTCGGGCTGGCCGGGCACGTGCGCGGGGCCGACCTCGTCGTCACCGGCGAGGGGATGCTCGATGCGCAGTCCTTCGAGGGCAAGGTCGTCGGCGGGGTCGCGGCACTGGCACGGGCGGCCGGGGTGCCGTGGGCGGCCGTGGTGGGCCGGGCGCTGGTCGACCCGCCCGACGGCCGCGTGGTCGACCTGGTGGCCACCTACGGGCAGGAGGAGGCGATGGGCGCGACGGCGGCCTGCCTGCGCGCCGCGGCGCGCGACCACCTGGGCCTGGCCGCGGACGCGCCGGCGTAGGAGCGCCCGGCGGCGTCAGGCCGGGCCGCCCATCCGCTCCAGCGGCAGCCGCACGGTGGCGCCACGGAGGGCGGCCGCCTCCACCGCCGCGGCGGGCGTCGGGGCCCGAGCCGGTCGCCTGCCAGGTGGGCGAGCATGCACCGGTGGGGCTGCCCCGCCGGATGAGCCGGCTCGCCTGGCCGGTCCTGGCCGTCGCCTGCGCCGCCATCGTCGCGGTGGGCGGCGAGCTGTCCACCGGCGCGCTGCTGGCCGTCGGCGGCGCCGGCGTCCTGGTCGTGGCGGTGGGCCTGGCGCGCTCGGCCGGGGCGGGCGGGCCCCCGGTCGGCCGCGCGGGGCGGCCCTGGCTGGCGTGGCTGGCAGCGGGCCTGGCCTGGGAGGTCCTCGCCCTGCTCGACGCCGACCTGCCGACCCTCAGCGACCTCGCCGACCCCCTGCTCGCGCACCCGGCGGTGCGGGCCGCCGCGACCCTGGCGTGGCTGCTGGCCGGGGCCTGGCTGGTCGCCCGCCCCTCGTCCCGCCCGGAGCGCCGGTGAACGGCACCGCGGTCTCCGTCGTCGCCGTCGTCCTGCTGCTGGCCGGCGGCGTGGTCCTGGAGTCCGCCGCGCGCCGCAGGTCCGACCGGCCCACCCTCGCGCGGACCCTGGGGGCGCTCATGCGCACCACGCCCGGGCGGGTGGCGGTGCTGGTCACCTGGGCCTGGCTCGGCGTGCACTTCCTCGCCCGCTGACCCGGCGCCGCACGGACGCGGAAGAGCCGGGCCGCGGCGCGCGTTCGGGCGGGTAGCGGTCGCTCCCGAGGAGGAGGCCATGCCCGACCACGGACACGCGCTGCGGTTCGGCGCGTTCGTCACCCCGGCCAGTGCCGACCCGCAGGGCGTGGTGGGCCTGGCGCAGGCCGCCGAGCGGGCGGGGCTGGACCTGCTCACCTTCCAGGACCACCCCTACCAGCCGCGGTTCCTCGACACCTGGACGCTGCTGTCCTACGTCGCCGCGCGGACCGAGCGGATCGCCCTCGCGCCGAACGTCCTCAACCTGCCCCTGCGGCCGCCGGCGGTCGTCGCCCGGGCCGCTGCCAGCCTCGACCTGCTCACCGGCGGCCGGGTCGAGCTGGGCCTGGGCTCGGGCGCGTTCTGGGACGCCATCGCGGCGATGGGCGGCCCCCGCCTCTCCCCCGGCGACGCGGTCACGGCGCTCGAGGAGGCCATCGACGTCATCCGCGGGATCTGGGACGTCGACGACCGCGCGCCGCTGCGCGTGCCCGGCACCCAGCACGTGGTGGACGGCGCCAAGCGGGGGCCGCGCCCGGCCCACCGCATCCCCATCTGGATCGGCGCGCTGCGGCCGCGGATGCTGCGTCTGGTCGGCCGCCGCGCCGACGGCTGGCTGCCGTCGCTGTCCTTCCTCGGTGCCGACGCCGTCCCCGCGGCGAACGCGGTCATCGACCGGGCCGCGGTCGATGCCGGGCGCTCGCCGGCCGACGTCGTCCGGCTGCTCAACGTCAGCGGCACCTCCGCCGCGTCGGGGGCCGACCTCACCGGGCCGCCCTCGGCGTGGGCCGGGCGGCTGACCGAGTTCGCGCTCGAGGCCGGCTTCTCCACCTTCGTGCTCGCCTCCGACGACCCCGGCGCGCTCGCCCGCTTCGGCGGGGAGGTCGCACCCGCCGTCCGGGAGGCGGTGGCCCGGGAGCGCGGACGTCAGCGGTAGCTGTCCAGGGGGCGGGCCGCGGGGACCACCGCGGTCAGCAGCGGGGCCGACAGCGCGCTGACCACCAGCGCCCCGGTGAGGCCGAAGGTCGTGTACCGCGCCTCCACGTCGACGCCCACCGCGGTGGTCACCGTCCACCCGAGCGCCCACAGCGGCCCGAGGGCGGCGGCCCAGGCGAGCCGGCGACGTCCGGCGGCGCGCGGGAGGACGGCAGCCTGCGCGATCCCGACGACCAGGCCGGTCAGGGCGCCCTGCAGGGCGAGGTCGGGGAGCCGGGTGCCGAACCCGACCGCGGTGGCGCCGAGCAGCAGGCCGGCGCCGGCGCCCACGGCGGTGGCGACGGTCCAGCGCAGCACCGGCAGCCGCCGGCGGGCGGCGAGGGCCTGGGCGGCGCCGAGGACCAGGCCGGTGACTGCGCCCCCGGCAGCGGCGGCCGGTGGCGTGGCGACGGCGCCGCCGGCCGCGGCCAGCCCGGCCAGCCCGGCGACCGGGAAGGCCAGGGCGGTCGCCGTCCACGCGGCCCACGCGCGGAGGTCGGCGCGGCGGGACGGGACGGGGACGGATATCTCTTTACGCTGTGCAGTGTTCATGGCCGAGGATCGTTGTACGCTGTGCAGAGTCTTGTCAAGGGGAGGACAGTGGTGGACCGGGGACGCTCGCGGCCGGGGCCCGCGCGGTCGGTGAGCGAGGCGCGGATCGTCGAGGCGGCGCTGCGGCTGCTCGACGCGTCGGGGCCCGCCGGGCTGTCGGTGCGCGGGGTCGCCGCCGAGGTCGGGGTCACGCCGAACGCGCTCTACACGTACTTCCCGACGAAGGCGGCGCTGGTCAGCGCGGTCGTCGACGACCTGCTCGGCCGGGTCGACGTCGCGGTGCTCGGCGACGCCGGGCGTCCCTGGCGGGACCGGCTGTGCGCCTACGCGCTGGACCTGCGCGCGGTGCTGCTCTCGCACCCGGGCGTGGTGCCGCTGCTGCTGGGCGACGGCTTCTCGGGGCCGCGGGCGCTGGCCGCCGGGGAGGCGGTGCTCGAGCTGCTGGTGTCGGCCGGGCTCGACGCCGGGGTCGCGGCCCGTACCTCCTACCTGCTGGTCACCTACGTCCTCGGCACCGTGGCCCTCGACGTGGCCGAGCTCGAGCCGGGCACCCCCGTCCCCGACGAGGGCGAGCGGACGGCCGGCCGGCGGGCGGCGCTGGCCGGCCTCCCCGCCGGGGACCTCCCGCGGACGGCGCAGACCCTCGACGTCATCGCCGCCTACAACACCACCGAGCAGTACCGGTGGGGGCTCGAGCGCCTCCTCGACGGGATCGGCGGGGCCGGGCCGGAGGACACCCGCTGACGCGGACGGCGGGCGCCACCGGTCCCGGGGGGACCGGCGACGCCCGCCGTCGGGGAGGGTGCGGATCAGCCGGCCACGGTGATCCGGTCGGTCGCCGGCGGGGCCACCGGGTCGCCGGACAGGTAGGCCACGAGGGCGTCGACGTCGAAGCCGGGCTGGTTCACCGCGTTCGTCCCCTCGGTCAACACGGTGAAGAAGTCACCGCCGCCGGCGAGGAAGTTGTTCACCGTGATCCGGTAGGTCTCCTCGAGGACGACGGGCTCCTCGCCGATCGTCAGGGAGCCGGGCACCACGCTGCCGCCGTCGGCCGGGTCGACGGTGTAGGCCACCGACGACGACGGCGCGAGCACCCGGCCGACCGCGAACTGCTGGTCGAGCAGGGCGTAGAGCTGCTCGCCGGTGAGGTCGAGCGTGGTGAGCAGGTTGTTGAACGGCTGCACGGTGAAGGCCTCGCCGTAGGTCACCACCCCGTCGCCCTCCCCGGCCGGGGAGGAGGGGTAGGTGAGGTCGCCCCGCACGCCGCCGGGGTTCATGAACGCCGCGACCGCGCCGGCCTCGTCGTCGGTGGCCGCGAGCTGGGCGTCGGCGATCAGGTTGCCCAGCGGGGACTCCCCGGCGACGGTGCCGAACAGGGTCTCCTGCGCCCGCACGATGGCCGCGGTGATCTGTCCGACGGGCTCGTTCGCGATCGGCTGGGCGATCGCGGCGTACCGGGCGACCAGCTCCTCCGCCTGGGCGTCGGGGGCGACGTCGCGGGTGACGACCACGTTCTCGGCGGTCTTCGAGACGACGTCGCCGGTGCGACGGTCGATGGTCAGGTCGATGTCGGTGATCAGCCGGCCGTTGGACAGCGCCTGGGTGACCAGGGTGCCGTCGACGTCGCAGACGAAGCCGCTGTGGGAGTGCCCGGACATGACCACGTCGACGGCGTCGTCGAGCGCCCGGGTGATGTCGAAGGCGGGCCCGGACGGGTCGGTGCAGCCGTTGACGTCGGCGCCGGCGGAGCCGCCCTCGTGCAGGGACACGGCGATCACCTCGACGCCCCGGGCCTGCAGCTCGGCGGCGTACCGGTTGATCGTCTCGATCTCGTCGAGGAACTCGACGTCGGCGATGCCCTCGGCCGAGACGATCGACGGCGTCTCGTCCAGGACCACGCCGATGACCCCGAGCTCCACGCCGCGGACCTTGTGGACCTCGTAGGGCGGCAGGACCGGCTCCTGGGTGTCGCGGTCGACGACGTTGGCGGCCAGCCAGTCCGCGTCGGACCCCTCGTAGCCGGTTCCGTCGAGGCAGCCGTCCTCCGGGTGGCAGGCCCCGCCCTCGATGATCCGGCGCAGCTCGTCGACGCCCTCGTCGAACTCGTGGTTGCCGACGGTGGCCACGTCCAGGCCGAGCTGGTTCATGGCCTCGACGGTGGGCTCGTCGCGGAACAGCGCCGACAGGAACGGGCTGCCGCCGACGAGGTCGCCGTTGCTGATCGTCAGGGTGTTGCGGTTCTCCGCCTCCTGCTGGCGCAGGTGGGTGGCGAAGTACCCCAGGCCGCCGGCGTCGACCGTGCTGCCGTCGGGACGGGTCACGCGCCCGCCCGAGCCCGTCGGGGCCTCCAGGGCGCCGTGGAAGTCGTTGAACGCCAGGAGCTGGACCTCGACCGGCTTGGGACCGGCGGGGCCGGCCGCCGCGGGGCCGGCGGTCGCGACGGCGAGGACGGACAGGCACGCGGTGGTGCCCAGGGCGGCCAGGGGACGTGGCCTCATGCGGATCTCCCTCGTGCGGACAGGTGGGGCGCGCCGACGGTAGGTGGCGTCGGTGCACCGCGGATGACCGCCCCGTGAACGCCCGACGGCCGGGCCGGACGCCGTGCGCCGCCACCGGCCGGTCACGGTGGGCGAACGACCGGTGACCCGGGGGGCGCGCACGGCCGCGGACCGCGCCGGACGGGGACCCCCGGGAGGAAAGGCGGTGACGGGCCGGGCAGGCCCTCGCTAGCGTCCCGGCCGCAGCGTCGACGTCAGGGGTACGGGGACCCGCCACTCGCCGAGGAGACCGCCATGGGCAGGTCGTTCGCGTCCCGCGTCAGCCATCCGCGCCTGAAGTGGGTGGTCCTGGTGCTCTGGCTGGCGCTGGCCGCCGCCGCGGCGCCGCTGGCCGGGGGCCTCACCGACGAGCAGGAGAACGACATCGCGGCGTGGCTGCCGTCCGACGCGGAGTCGACCCGGGTGCTGGAGCTGCAGGCCGAGCTCGGGTCGGACCCGGACGTCATCCCGGCGGTCGTCGTCTACGAGCGACCCGGGGGGCTGACCGCCGACGACGCCGCGGCCGTCGAGGAGGACGTCCGGGCGTTCGGGCAGCTCGACGAGCTCAGCGGCCCCGTGGTGGGGCCGATCCCGTCCGAGGACGGGCAGGCGCTGCAGGTCGTCGTGCCGCTCGACGTGGGCCCGGAGGGCTGGGAGGCGATCGCGCCGATCGTCGAGGACCTCCGCGCCGAGGCCGGCGACGGTCCCGACGGGCTCGACGCCTATGTGACCGGTCCCGCCGGCAGCGCGGCGGACTCCTCGGAGGCCTTCGCGGGCATCGACGGGACGCTGCTCTTCGCGGCCCTCGGCGTGGTGATCGTCATCCTGCTGCTGACCTACCGCAGCCCCGTGCTGTGGGTCCTGCCGATCTTCTCGGCGGTGATCGCGCTCGTCTGCGCCCAGGCCGTGGTCTACCTGCTGGCCCGCTACGCCGACCTGACGGTCAACGCGCAGAGCGCCAGCATCCTCACCGTCCTGGTGGTCGGCGCCGGCACCGACTACGCGCTGCTGCTGGTGGCCCGCTACCGCGAGGAGCTGCGGCTGCACACCGACCGGCACGAGGCCATGACTGAGGCCGTGCACCGCGCGGGCCCGGCGGTCCTGGCCAGCGGCGGCACGGTGGTCCTCGGCATGCTCTGCCTGGTCGCCGCGGAGATGAACTCGACCGCCGGCCTCGGCCCGGTCGCCGCGATCGGCGTCGCGGTCACCCTCCTGGTGCTGATGACGCTGCTGCCGGCGCTGCTGGTGATCTGCGGCCGCTGGGTGTTCTGGCCGGTGCGGCCGACCTTCGGCAGCCCCGAGCCGAGCGCGACCGGGTGGTGGGCCCGGGTCGGGACGTGGATCCGGCCCCGGCCGCGCGCGACCTGGATCGTGACCAGCGTCCTGCTGCTGCTGGCCTGCCTCGCGGTGTTCCGACTCGACCCCAGCGGGCTGACCCAGGCGGAGGGCTTCCGGGGGACGCCCGAGTCGATCCAGGGCGAGGAGGTGGCGGCCCGGCACTTCCCGGCCGTGGCCGGCAACCCCGTGACGGTGGTGACCTCCGCCGACTCCGCCGACGAGGTCGCCGCCGCCGTGGCGGCCGACGACGGCATCGCCGCGGTCGACCCGCCGCAGGTGGCCGGCGACACCGCGCTGGTCAGCGCCGCGCTGGCCGACCCCTACGACAGCGCCGCGGCCGCCGCGACCGTCGAGGACCTGCGGGTCGCGCTCGACGACGTCGGTGACGGCCAGGCGCTCGTCGGTGGGAACACCGCGCTCAACCTGGACGTGCAGAACGCCTCGCAGCGGGACAACCGCGTGGTCATCCCGCTGATCATGCTGGTGGTGCTCGCCGTCCTGGGCGTGCTGCTGCGGGCGGTGGTCGCGCCGCTGCTGCTCATCGCCACGGTGGTGCTGTCCTTCGGCGCCGCGCTCGGCCTCAGCGCCCTGGTCTTCGACTGGGTCCTCGGGGTGACCGCGACCGACAGCTCCTTCCCGCTGTTCGTCTTCGTGTTCCTCGTGGCCCTGGGCATCGACTACAACATCTTCCTGATGACCCGGGTGCGGGAGGAGGCCGCCGACCACGGCACCCGGCGGGCCGCGCTGGTCGGGCTGGCCGCCACCGGGGGCGTGATCACCTCGGCGGGGCTGGTGCTGGCGGCGACGTTCGCGGTGCTGGGCACCCTGCCGCTGACCTTCCTGACCCAGCTCGGCGTCGCCGTGGCCCTCGGCGTGCTGCTCGACACCATCGTGGTCCGGTCGGTCCTGGTCACCGCGCTGACCCTCGACGTCGGCCGGTGGATGTGGTGGCCGAGCCGGCTGGCCCACCGCCTCGACGACCCGGAGCTGCCGCCGGGCGAGCCGGTGCCGACGACGGCCGCGGTCGGGTCCGCGGTGCCGGCGCCGAGGTCGGTGCCCGACGGCCCGGCGGCCGTCAGCCCCGGCTCCCCCGGAGGGCCGCCAGCGTCCGGTGGATCCCCTGGGGGTACGGGGTCGGGCTGAGACCGAACGCCCGTTCCGCGCGGCTGCCGTCGACGACGAACGGCTGCTCGAACTGATAGGCCATCCCGGCGACCTCAGCGGCGAGCGGGTGGACCCGGCCCAGCAGGTGCAGCCGTGCGCCGGGGTGGGCCACGAGCCGCAGCGTGGTGCCCGCCTGCCGGCACGCCTCGGCCGCCAGCGCCCGGCCGGTGGTCACCCCGGGGTGGGGCACGTGCCAGACCCCCGCGTCGGAGGTGTCGCGCGTGCCGGCGGCGGCCAGGGTCGCGGCGAAGTCGTCGACGTAGGTGGGGGTCAGGGGCAGGTCGGGGTCCCCGACCCACTGCACGGGCAGCCCCAGCCGCGCCGCGCGGAACAGGTTGCCGGCGACCAGCGACCGGACCCCGGGCCCGTAGAGCTCCCCGGCCCGCACGCTGCTCACCGGCAGGCGCCCGGCCGCCGCGGCGTGCAGGACGCGCTCGGCGACCCACGCGCGGAGCACGCCCTTGGCGCTGACCGGCCGCCACGCGGTGTCCTCGGTCATCGGCCCGTCGACGCGCCCGTACATCCACGTGTCGTCGGCGTACACCAGCCGTGCGCCGACGCGGGACGCGGCGTCGAGCAGGGCGTCGGTCACCACGGGGAGGTCGTCGGCCCAGCGGGCGAGCACCGGCAGGACGCAGTGGTAGACGGCGACCGCGCCGCGGCAGGCGGCCGCCAGGCCCGCGCCGTCGGCGGCGTCGGCCGCCGCGGTCTCCACCCCGGGGGTGCCGACGTCGCGCCCGTCGCGGGTGACCGCCCGCACGCGGTGACCGGCGGCGTGCAGGTGCGCGACCAGCCGCCGGCCGGTCACTCCCCCGGCTCCCACGACGGCGTGCACGCCGGAGCCGTCGGCCGGCGCCGGTGGCCCGGCCGGGGTCGGTGCGGGGACGTCCATCGGCTTCCTCCTGGTGACGTCGGCCGCGCGGCGGCGCGGCTGCCCGGGGGCCCGACCGGTGGCGTGGACGACGGTGGCGTGGAGGTGCGGACCGTAGCCTGGGGATCCGGTCCCACGGTCCCGGGAGGACAGCACCGCATGCCCTTCGCGTCGCGCCGCCGCCGCTCGCCCGACGACGTCCCGTCCGTCCGGCCGTGGACCGAGCGGGTGCCGACCCGCCGCACGCCCCGGCCGGTCGCCGAGGACGGGCCGCTGCCGCCGTACGGCGCCCCGGGGGCGCCTCCGCCCGCACCGTGGGGCGCGCCGCCGCCACCGGGGGCGTGGCCGCCGCCCGGGCCTCCGCCGGGAGCGCAGCCGCCGCCCGGACGGGGCCGTCCGGACTCCCGGCGGCGCGGGGACGAGCGCCCGCCGCCGGACGCCGACAGGCGCCTCCGGCGCCGCCGGGTGCGGCGCCGCGTCGTCCGGGGCCTGGTCGTGGCCTTCGTGCTGCACCTGCTCGTGCTGGTGTCGCTGCGCTGGGTCGACCCGCCGACGACGGCGTTCATGCTGGCCAACGACCAGGGCGCCGTCCAGCAGTCGGTGCCCGTGGAGCACGTGTCCCGCAACTTCCTCGCCGCCGTCATCGCGCACGAGGACCAGGCGCTGCCCTACCGCGACGGCGCGTTCACCTGGGACGAGCTCTCCGGCCGGGCCGAGGCGCGACTGCGCGGCGAGGAGGACCCCTCGGGGTCGACCATCCCGCAGCAGGTGGCCAAGAACCTCTTCCTCAACCAGTCGATGAGCATCTGGCGCAAGGCGGTCGAGGCCGGCCTGTCGGCGGAGCTGGCGCTGGTGGTCGACGACCGCCGCATGCTCGAGCTCTACGTCAACTACGCCCAGCTCGGCCCGCAGGTCTACGGCATCTGCTCGGCCAGCTGGTACTACTTCGACACCCCGCCCTCGACGCTGAGCGTCGACCAGGCGGTGCAGCTGGTCGGGCTGCTGCCCTCCCCCGGACACGTGCAACGGGCGCCCGGCGGCGGGCTGGACTTCGACGTGGCCGACGGCCTCGGCTGGCTGTCGCGGTCGCACGTCGTCAACGCGCAGAACCGGGTGCCGCGGCACATCGAGCAGAAGGGCTTCACCCCCGTCGAGGACGCCGGCGTCGAGGGCCTCGCGCAGGACCAGCCCGACACCGACGACGACTGCTCGGAGATGCCCGAGGAGGTCGCCGAGCTGATCGCGGAGCAGGGCACCGGCTGAGCACCGGGCGGGCACCGGGCGCTGCGCGCGGTGCCCCCGTGGTCACGCGTGCAGCGCCGTCCAGAACGCCGCCCGGACGCCCCCGGCTCCCCAGGCGTTGGGCTCGATGAGGCTGCAGAACCACAGGTCCCGCGCGGCGGGCCGGGCGTCGGGCCGGGTCGGGTCCCCCGCGCACAGTCCGTGACCGGTGAAGGTCCCGGCGACGTCGGCCACCGCGGCGCCGTGCCGCTCGGCGGCGCCGCGCAGCACCCGGTTGAGCTCGCCGATCACCCCGACCGCGTCCGGCCAGGGCGGCAACCCCAGCCGGACGGCGTCGCCCGTGCCGTCGCTCGGGTCGTAGACGGTGCCGACGACGACGCGGCCACCGGGCGCCAGCAGGCCGGTGATCCCGTCCAGGGCGACGTCGACGGCGGCCCCGACGCGGGCGACGACCTCCCGGGCCGCGTCGGTGTCGCCGTACGCGCCCAGCAGGTCGTTGCCGCCGATCGTCAGGGTGACCAGGGTGGGCCGGTGCGGCAGCGCCCGCAGCCGGGGGAGCTGGGCGCGCAGCAGGGTGTCGGTGGTCGCCCCGTCGGTGGCGAGCAGGGCGAAGACGGTTGTGGGGTCCAGGCCCAGGAGGTCGCGGCCGCGCCAGTCGGGGAAGTCGTCGTCGCGGTTGCGGAACAGCAGGCTCGCCCCGCCCCGGCCGGGACCGCCGGCGTACTCGTCGATCGAGATCGAGTCGCCGAGGGCGGCGTAGCACGGCGGCGCGGCGGTCGTCACGCCCCCATCCTGCGGGCTGGTCCGGAGCGCCACCTCCGGCCGGGCGCTCTAGGGTTCCGCGTGGACTTCGCCGACCTGCGCCGGCCGTTCGTCATCGCCCACCGCGGCGGGGCGCTGCAGGCACCCGAGCACACGCTGGAGGCCTACCGCGTCGCGGTGGGCCAGGGCCTGCCGGTCATCGAGCAGGACGTGCACGTGCTCGCCGACGGAGGCCTCGGCGTCATGCACGACGGCACGGTCGACCGCATGACCACCTCCAGCGGGAACGTCGCCGACCACACCTCGGTGTCCTGGAAGCAGCTCGACGTCGACGCCTCGACGACCCTGGGCGGCGGCTGGCCCGACGGACTGCGCCCGCCGCTGTTCGACGAGGTGCTCACCGAGTTCGGCGACCGCGTGCTGCTGTGCCCCGAGGCCAAGGGCGCCGGCTCGATGGCGCCGGTGATCGCGGCGCTCGACCGGCGCGGCATCCGCCGGTCGTCGGTGCTGCTGCAGTCCTTCTCGCTCGCCGACTGCCGGCTCGCCCGCTCGCGAGGCTGGGACGTCGTCTGGCTCGGGACCACCGACGTCGACCGGGCCGCCGCCGAGGGCATCGGCTGGATCGGGCCGGCGGCCCGCCAGGTCACCGCGGCGCTGTGCGAGCGCGCGCACGCGGCCGGCATCGAGGTGGCCTGCCACACCGTCGACCGCCGGTACCAGCGGGACGCCCTCGTCGCGGCCGGCGTCGACGCGCTCTTCTCCGACGACCCGGTGTACCTCGCCGGGGACGCCGCACGGCGCACGACGGACCTGTTCGCCCACCGGGTCTGGCTGCCGGGGATGCAGCCCGACACCGACCGCGGCCGGTTCTCCCCCGACGACGCCTCGTGGGGCTGCGGCGCCCCCGGCGCGGCCACGTCCACGCTGATGGGGTTCCTGGCGCCGCCGGACCCGGCCGCGTTCACGCTCTCCCTCGACCTCCGGCTGGTCGAGCGCCATCCCGGGCCCGGCCCGTGCGGGGCGTCGGTCCTGCTGACCACCGACGACTCCCCCTACCTGCCACCGGGTCCCTCGCCCGGTGCCGACGGCTACCTCGTCCTGCTGCGCGCCGACGGCGGCCTGGAGGTCTCCCGGGTCGCCGACGGCGTCGCCACGCCGCTGGCGTCCGCAGCCGGTGGTGGGCCGCTGCCGGCCATCGACCCCGTCCCGCTCACCGTGACCGTCACCGGCGCGCGGCTCGTCGCCCGGGTGGGCCCGACGGGTGCGACCGTGGCCGTCGACGACGCCGCCGTCCGGCCGGTGCCCGTCGTGCACCTCGGCAGCGTGTCGGCCGGGGTCCGCTACCAGCACGTGGAGGTCCGGTGACCGACCCGTTCCCCGACCCGTTCCCCGTCCCGCCCCCGGAGCGGCTCCCCGGCCACGGCCCGGCCGACCCGGACGGCTACCTGGTCGAGGAGACCGCCGACGGCTACCGCTGGACCTGCCGCGCGGACGGCCGCACCGCCGGGCCGTTCCCCAGCCGCGCGGCCGCCGTCGTCTCCGCCGTCGCCGACCGCAGCTGGTGAGCCGCGCCGGCGGGGCGGCGGGCTCCGTCCGGCGATCGGCCAGCCGGCAGGCGACCGCGAGCAGCGCCAGTCCGGCGACGACGGGCCAGGGGTGGACGACGTGTGAGAGGCCGGCAGCCCGGGCGCCGAGGCCGAGCCGGTCACCGGTGCACGTACACCCGTCCGGGCTCCAGGTCGGGCCCGAGCAGCTCCGGCACCGTCACCAGCGTGTAGCCCGCCGCCCGCAGCGCGTCGACGATGCCGGGCACCGCCTGCACCGTGCTCGGGTGGATGTCGTGCAGCAGCACGATCGCGCCGGGGTGGACGCCGTCCAGGACCCGCTGCGTGGTGGTCGCGACGTCGCGGTTCAGCCAGTCCTGCGGGTCGACGTCCCACGCGATCTGGGCGAGGCCGCGCTGCGCCGTCACCGACGCGACCGTGGCGTCGGTGGCCCCGTACGGAGGGCGCATCAGGTCGGTGGTCACGCCCAGGTCGGCCAGCACCGCGGTGGTCCGGTCGAGCTGGGCGGCGACCGCGGCGGCGCCGACGTCGGGCAGCCGCGGGTGGGACCAGCTGTGGTTGCCGACGGCGTGGCCGTCGGCGAGCGCCTGCCGGACGAGGTCGGGCTCGGCGGCGGCGGCCTGCCCGACGACGAAGAAGGTGGCGCGGGCGCCGGCCGCGCGCAGGTCCCGCAGGAGCTGCGCGGTGTAGGGGCCGGGGCCGTCGTCGAAGGTGAGCGCGACGCACGCCAGCACGGCACAGTCGACGGCCTGACCGGGCGGCGGTGACGCCGGAGCGGGCGCCGGGACCTCGGGCGCCGGGACCTCGGGCGCCGGGACCGGCGGTGCCGGGGGTTGCGGCGCCGGCACCTCCGGCGCCGGGGGTTGCGGCGCCGGGCTCTCCGGCGCCGGGCTCTCCGCTGCCGGAGCGGGCGCCGGCGGGACGCCGGTGAAGGGGGCGGCCGCGACGGCCGCCTGCCGCACCGCGCGGCCGGCGTCGGTGAGGACGCCCTCGACCACGTGGGGGGCGAACCGCACGGCGACGTCGCCGAAGGGCTCGGCCCGGCCGTCGCCGAGCCCCACCACGGCGGTGACCGACCCGTCCGCGCCGAAGCGCAGGTCCGCCAGCGCGGCCGCGCTGCCGAGCAGCTCGTGCCCCAGGCCCGCCCGGCGGACCGCGTCGGTGAACCAGGCGAAGGTGAGGTCGGGATCGGCGACCAGGTCGGGCGAGGTCCAGACGGCCCCGGACACGACGTCGGCGTAGACGCCGGTCGTGGCGGTCTCCGCGGGGAGGCCGCCGGTCCGGGTGCGCACGGCGACCGAGGTCCCGAGGACGCTGCCGGTGGCGAGCACGGGCGTCACCCCGACCGTCAGCTCGTTCCACGAGCCGGCGACCAGCCGGTCCTCGTACCGCTGCACGCCCTCGGCGACCAGGTCGCCGAGCGCCCGGTCGAGCGGCGGCACACCGGGCACCGACACGGTGGCGACCTGCCGGTGGTCCTCGGGCGTCCGGGTGCCCGCCTCGTGCACGGCCAGCCCCGCGACCGCGACCGGGTCCAGCGCCGGCGGCGGCGCGACCACCGCCGCGGGCGGCGTGACACGGGCCGGGGCGGCCGGCCCGGCGTCGGCCTCGGCCTGGGCCTCGGCGTCGGCCTGGGCCTCGGCGTCGGCGACCGCGCCCACGGCCTCCGCGCCCACGGTCAGCACCCGGTCCGGCCCGTAGACGCCGCAGGCAGCCAGCAGGAGCACCGCGGTCACGAGTGGCACGGCCCGCCCGGGGCTCACCATCGCGCGGCCGGCCGCCCTCCGGCGCCGGGTCGCGCCGGAGGGCGGGAGTGCTCGGAGGAGGGGCTGGACGGAGGACGCCGGTCGGCAGGTGGCGGCACTGCCACCGCAGGCTGGTGCAAGGACGGTCTCCCTCCGCGGCTCCGCTCCCTCGACCCGGTGGCCGACGGCACCACGCTCGGGGGAGCCGCTCCAATCCCGCTCCAACGGCGCGGCGGGACCGCCCGCGAGCCCACCGCCGGGGGTCGTCGGCCGGCCCCGTCGCCCCGCTCCCCCGGCGCCGGGTCACCGGACGGGACCACCCGTTCAGGTCCTCTCCGTCTCGTAACCCCTACCGGCGCGGGCGGGGATGCGGTACGCACTGTCCCGTCAGGGTCGTCACGCACGGTGGTCGGTCGACCCGGCGGCGCAGTCGCGCAGCCGGATCCGGTCACCGTGGATCGCGGGCACGGGGGAAGCACGCGAGGAGGACGTTCGTGGGCGGAGCCAGTTCCCCCCTGCTGTCGTTCCGTGACCTCGGCCCGCTCGAGGTCCGGCGCGCGGGGGTCCCGGTCGCCCTGGGCGGTGCGCGGCTCACCGCGGCGCTGTCGCTGCTGCTGGTCCACGCCGGCCGGCACGTCAGCGTCGACGCGCTGACCCAGGCCGTGTGGGGCGAGGAGTCCCCGGCCCGCTCGTCGTCGACGCTGGACTCGCACGTGTGGCGGCTGCGCCGGGCGCTCGAGCCCGACCGTGCGCCGGGGGTGCCGTCGGAGGTGCTGGTCCGCGAGCCCGGCGGGTACCGGCTGGTGGTCGACCCGGAGACCGTCGACTCCCGGCGGTTCACCCGCCTGGCCGGCGAGGCGCGGACACTGCTGTCCTCCGGCCGGGCGGAGGAGGCCTGCCGGGCCGCCGAGGAGGCGCTGGCCCTGTGGCGCGGCCGCCCCTACCCCACCGTCGCCGACGCGCCGTGGGCCACCGCCGGCGTCGCCCACCTCACGGAGGTGCGCGACCAGGCGCGCGAGGTGCTGGCCGAGGCCCTCCTCGCCAGCGGCGCGCCGGAGCGGGCGCTGCTGGAGCTCGGACCGCCCCTGGCCGAGGCGCCGCTGCGGGAACGGCTGTGGGCGCTGCGGATGCTGGCCCAGCACCGCCTCGGGCGCCCGGAGGAGGCCCTGCGCAGCTACCGGCAGGCCCGGGCGGTGTTCCTCGACGAGCTGGGCCTGGAGCCCGGCCCCGACCTGCGCGAGCTGCAGCGCCGCATCCTCGCCGGGGACCCGGCGAGGACCGGCCGGGCCGCGCCGCCGTCCCCACCACCGGCCGCCGCACCACCGGCCGCCGCACCACCGGCCGCCGCACCACCGGCCGCCGAGGCCGGCCCGCAGCCGGTGGACGGCGACCCGCCGCAGCCGGCACCACCCGCGGACCTCCAGCAGGAGCCGGCCGAGCCGCCCGAGGTCGACGACGACCCCGCCGGGCCGTTGCGCCCGCCGCCGCGGCCCGGCGGTGACGACGCCACGCACCCGCCCCCGAGTGGCCACGCGCGCGACCGGCGCTCCTCCGCCGACCGGTCCGACCGGGGTCCGCCGCGCACGACGGGCGCCGCCGCGCCCACCGGCACGCGCCGTGGCCCCACCCGGCCCGGCGTGCGGCCGCCTCCTGCCGGGACGCGGCCGCGGTGGTGGTCCGGTCCCCGACGGTGACCCGACGGGCTCCCCGTCCCGTCCCTCCGGCCGGCGGCACGCCGGAGGTCCCGCGGTCCGGGACCGCGGGACCTCCTCGCTGCCGTTTCCGTGCCCGCGGTCAGCCCGCCGGGCGGCGACGCGGCCGCACCAGGACCACGGCGACGGTGGTGAGCAGCGCGCCGGCGCCGAGCGACGCCCAGCCGATGCCGCCGAGGGCCGGCGCCTCGACCCCGATGCGCGCGTCGACGTAGACGCCCGGTCCGCCGTCGGCGTTCATCACGACGAACACCCAGTCGCCGTCCGCCGGGTCCCACGTGACCTCGACGCCGTCGCGGCCGGTGGCCTCCGCGATCCAGAAGTCCTGCGCGGTGGGCGGCCCCGGCGGCTCCCCTCCGGGCAGGTCGTCGTCGCCGTCCGCGGGTCCGCCGAAGCCCAGGCCGTCGACGTGGGTCCGCCGGACGTCGCCGAGGTAGGCCGCCGCGTCCGCCGCCGTCGCGATGCCGACGAAGACGTCGCGGGAGCCCGTGCCGGTCACCTCGACGCGCGCCGTGCCGAGGGTCTCGGGCAGCGGCAGCCACCGTGGCCCGGCGGCGAGGTCGATGCGGTCGCTGACCAGAGCGTGCCCGGTACTGGTGAACGCCTCCTCCGGCGAGGACACGAAGCCGTCGGAGCGCTCCTGGCCGTGCGCCCACACCAGCGCTCCTCCCCCGACGAGCAGGGCCACGCCGGGCAGCAGGAGCAGGACGCCGAGCACGAGGGCGAGGACGCGGCGGGCGCGCGTCCGGCGCGGGCGCACCGGCCAGGGTGGCGGAGGCGGCCACGCCTGCGGCGCGGGCCATCCGGGTGCGGGGGTGCGGGCGGTGGTGGACACGGGGACCTCCGGGGGTGGGGACGGGTCGGGCTGCGTGCGGGTCGACCCTGCGCCCCGGCCACCCCCCGCGAGGAGCCCCGAGCGGTGGGTCCCCGGCCCTCGGCCGGGTGGTCCGCCCCGGCCCGGCGCCACCCCGCCGGACGGCGCTCCTCCCTCGCGCGAGGGAGGCGGGCGACTCACGAGGGTGTCGCCTCGCGACCCTCCCCGGCGGCACGATGGGACGTGTCGCCCTCGGCGTCCCCGACCGCACCCCGCCGGCCCGCGCGGTGGGCCCCCGCCCGCGTGGACGTGGCGCTGGCCGTCGTCCTGGCGGTGGCCTCGGTCGGTCTCGCGCTGGCCGTGCCGGCCGAGGCCCCCTACGAGCCGCGCGACGCGGTCACGCTCGTCGCCGCGGCCGCCGGACCCCTGGCGCTGGTCTGCCGCCAGACCGCGCCGCTGCTCGCCCAGGCCGGGGCCAGCGCGGCCATCGTCGTGACGGCGGCGGCCGGGTCGCCGATCGACCTGCTCGCCTGGCCGGCCTGGTTCGCCCTCTTCACCTGCTTCGCCGTCGGCGGCACCCGCCTGCGGATCGCGGCCACCGCCGTCGCCGCGCTGGGCGTCGCCGGGTTCGTGGCCCTCGACCACGGCGACCCCGTCTCGGCGCTCCCCTCGATCGTCGCCAGCTTCCTCGTCGCGACGGTCGCCGGGGCGCTGAGCAGCCGGCGCACCCGCGCCGTGGCGGCCGAGGCCGCCCGGGCCGCCGAGAGCCGCCGGGAGGCCCTCGAGGCGGAGCGGCTGCTGATGCAGGAGCGGGGGCGGCTGGCCCGCGAGCTGCACGACTCGCTGGGCCACACGGTCAACGTCATGGTCCTGCAGGCGGGGGTGGGCCGCCGCGTGTTCGCCGACAACCCCACCTACGCGCAGGAGGCGCTGACCTCGATCGAGACGGCGGGGCGGGCGGCGCTCGACGAGCTCAGCCGCCTGCTGCGCGTGCTGCAGCCCGACGAGGGCGCGGCCGACCCGTTCGCGCCGACGACGACCGACCTCGAGGAGATGGTGGGCCGCGTCCGGGCGACCGGGCGGTCGGTGGAGCTGCGCACCGACGGCGCCGAGCTGCCCGCGGGGGTGGCCCGCGCGGTGTACCGCATCGTGCAGGAGGCACTGACCAACGCCGTCCGCCACACCCCCGACGGCCGGATCCGGGTCGAGGTCCGCACGACGGGCTCCCGGGTGCTGGTGGAGGTGCTCAACGAGTGCGACAGCCCGGTCGACCCGGTGCCCGGACACGGGCTGGTGAACATGCGCGAGCGCGCCCGGCTGGAGGGCGGCGAGCTCGAGGCGGTGCCGGTCCCCGGCGGCTTCCGGGTGCGCGCGGTGCTGCCCGTGGACGCGACGGTGGCCTCGTGATCCGGGTCCTGCTCGCCGACGACGACGTCCTGGTCCGCAGCGGCCTGCGGGCGCTGCTCGATGCCGAGGAGGACATCACCGTTGTGGGCGAGGCCGCCGACGGGCGCCAGGCCGTCGAGCGGGCCCGCGCGCTGGCCCCCGACGTGGTGGTCATGGACGTCCGGATGCCGGCGCTGGACGGGGTCCGCGCCACCCGCGAGATCGTGTCCTGGCCGCGGCGGCCCCGGGTGCTGGTGCTCACCACCTTCGACCTGGACGAGGTCGTCGACGACGCGCTGGACGCGGGCGCGGACGGCTTCCTGCTCAAGCGGGCCACCCCGGAGCAGCTCATCGACGGCATCCGGACGGTGGTGGCCGGTGACGCCCTGGTCGCCCCGGCCGTGACCCGGCGGCTGCTGGCGGCCTACGCCGCCCGGCGGGCGCCCGACCGGGAGCAGCTGCGGCGGGCGGCGCACCTCACCGACCGGGAGGCCGACGTGCTGCGCGCCCTCGCCGACGGGCTCTCCAACGCCGAGATCGCCCGGGTCGTGTGGCTCTCCCCCGAGACGGTCAAGACGCACGTCAAGTCGATCCTGGCCAAGCTCGGCGTGCGGGACCGCACGCAGGCGGTCGTGTGGGCCCACCGCACCGGCTTCGCCGGCACCCCCGCCCGCGACCGCGACGCGCCGCGCTAGGCCGGCTGGGCGCCGGCCCGGCCGGCCGCCTCCTCCTGCCGGGTGGCGGCCGACGTGGTGGTGATCCAGTCGTCGATGGTCTCCCACCAGTGGTAGAGCCAGTCGGTCAGCTCCGCCTCCTCGCGGGGCACCTCGGCGGCGGGGATGAACCACCACCGCAGGTGCAGCGTCTTGTCCATGGGCAGGCCCCGCCACACGTCCCGCACCGTGCTCAGGTGCTCCAGCCCGGTGTGCGCCACCAGCACGACGTCGGCGTGCGGGGCCGCCTGCAGCGCCGCCACCACCCCGCCCGGGCGCGGCGGGAGCAGGTGCCGCATCCCCTCGGCGCGCTGCACCGCCGCCAGCAGCCCGCGGTCGCGCAGCCGCTGCAGCGCCCGGACCTTGCGCTGCGGGGTGAAGTTCGCGCCCTCCGGGAAGATCAGCAGCGCGTCCTCCTCGCCCAGGTCGCGGGCGAGGTCGGCGATCGCCGTCTCGGAGCCCGCGCCGCCCGCGCCCGCGGAGACGAAGTGGTTGGGCAGCCGGTTGAGGTAGACGTCGATCAGCGGGTCCAGCTGCAGCACGTCCTTGAGCACGATCCGCGGCCGGCGCAGGTGGTCGCGGTTCATCAGCGTGTGCACGAGCAGGAACGAGTCCCCCGGGCCGGCGTGCCGCGACAGCACCACCATCGCGTTGGTGGAGCCGGGCACCCCGTCGTCCAGCGGCGACCAGGACTCGCCGTCGGTGACCAGCCGCAGGGCGAACAGCCGCTGCGCCGCCCGCATGAGGCCGTCGAGCGCCAGCCGCAGCGCGGTGTAGTGCGCCGCCTGGACCCGGGGTGCGTGCAGCCGGCGGCCGAATCCCCCGGCCACCCACAGCAGTGCCGCGACCGCCTGGCCGGCCACCTCCAGCGCCAGGTACACCAGGCCGAAGGCCAGCAGCCGCAGCGCCCGCAGGCGGCCCGGCAGGAACACCGAGACGACCAGGGCCAGCACCAGCAGCACCGGCAGCAGGACGACGCCGGCGGCCAGCGCCGCGAGCAGCAGCGGGCCGGTGACCCGGCGCACCCGGCGGGAGGGCAGCACCTCAGACCACCCCGCCCGGGCCCGCGGCGATCCGGTCGAGGTGCTCGGCGGCGGCGTCGCGGGCCTGGTCGATGCGCGCGGCGACGCCGGAGAAGTCGCGGTAGCGCAGGTTGGCCGCGCCCGGCGGGGCCGGGTCCCCCGCGGGCAGCACGTGCACCGTGACCCCCGGCGGGAGCGCGGCGAGGTCGGCGGCGTACCGGTGCCGGCGGGCGATCTCGAAGGCGACCGTGGCGACCTCCCAGGGCCGCGTCGGCGGGGTCAGCGGACGGTCGATCCGGCCGACCTGCAGCACGTAGACGGTGTCGGCGCCCAGCGCGACCGCCCGGCCGACCGGGATGCTGTGCACCAGCCCGCCGTCGAGGTAGTGCTCCCCGTCGATCTCCACCGCCGGCAGCAGCCCGGGGACGGCGCACGAGGCGAGCACCGCGGCGACCAGGTCGCCGTCGGTGAACCAGTGCTCGGCGGCCTGCTCGATGCTGGCCGCGACGCAGTGGAACGGGACGCGCAGCCCGGCGAAGGCCCGCACCGGCAGGTGCGCCTCGAGCAGGTCGCGCAGCGGCTCGCGGGGGTGCAGGTGCGTGCGGGTGCGCACCAGGGTGCCGACCCGGCGCAGCACCGACCCGGCGAACACCTGCCGCGAGGCCAGCTCCGCCCAGACTCCGCGCAGCCGCTCGACCGCCCCCGGCGTGGGGTCGGCGGCGACGAACGCCCCGTTGATCGCTCCCACCGACGTCCCCACGACCAGGTCCGGGCGGACGCCGCGCTCGAAGAGGGCCTGCAGCATCCCGACCTCGGCCGCGCCGAGCACTCCCCCGCCGCCGAGGACGAACGCCGTCCCGCCGCGTCCGGCCGGGCCCCCTGGGTCCGCCATGCCCGCATCGTGCCAGCCGCCCTCCGCGGCGGAGCGCCCGCCCGCGGTCAGTTCTCCGGCTCGTGCAGCGGACCGCCGCCGACCACCACCGGGCCCGCGCCCGAGCCCCACTGCCAGTCGCGGATCTCGGGCAGGTCCTCCCCGTGGGTGCGGATGTAGCGGCGGTGCTCGATGAGCTGGTTGGTGAGCCGGTCGCGCAGGTGGGCGCCGCGGGCCCGCAGCCGGGGCACCCGGTCGATGACGGCGATGGCGAGGTCGTAGCGGTCGATGCCGTTGACGACGCACATGTCGAACGGCGTGGTGGTGGTGCCCTCCTCCACGTACCCGCGCACGTGCAGGTTCTCGTGGTTGGCCCGGCGGTAGGTCAGCCGGTGGATCAGCCACGGGTAGCCGTGGTAGGCGAACACGACCGGCTTGTCGGTGGTGAAGTACGAGTCGAACTCGGCGTCGGAGAGCCCGTGCGGGTGCTCGCGGTCGTCCTGCAACCGCATCAGGTCGACGACGTTGACCACGCGGACCCGCAGGTCGGGGAAGGCGCCCCGGAGGATCTCGGCGGCCGCCAGGGTCTCCATGGTCGGCACGTCCCCCGCGCAGCCGAGCACGACGTCGGGCTCGGCGCCGCCGTCGGTGCTGGCCCACTCCCAGATGCCGATGCCCTTGGTGCAGTGCTCCACCGCCCGGTCCATGTCCAGGTACTGCAGCGCGGGCTGCTTGCCCGCCACGATGACGTTGACGTACTGCCGGGTGCGCAGGCAGTGGTCGGCCACCGACAGCAGCGTGTTCGCGTCCGGCGGCAGGTAGACCCGGATGACGTCGGCCTTCTTGTTGACCACGTGGTCGATGAAGCCGGGGTCCTGGTGCGAGAAGCCGTTGTGGTCCTGGCGCCAGACGTGCGAGGTGAGCAGGTAGTTCAACGAGGCGATCGGCCGCCGCCAGGGGATGCCGTTGGTGGTCTTCAGCCACTTGGCGTGCTGGTTGAACATCGAGTCGACGACGTGGATGAAGGCCTCGTAGCAGGAGAAGAAGCCGTGCCGGCCGGTGAGCAGGTAGCCCTCCAGCCAGCCCTGGCACAGGTGCTCGGAGAGCACCTCCATGACCCGGCCGTCGGGGGCGAGGTGGTCGTCGTCGGGCTCGCGCCGCGCCACCCACGTCCGGTCGGTGGCCTCCAGGACGGCGCTGAGCCGGTTGGAGTTGTTCTCGTCGGGGGCGAAGACGCGGAAGGTCTCGGGGTTGCGGCGCATGACGTCGCGCAGGAACTCCCCGAGCACCCGGGTGGCCTCCACGGCGCCGGTGCCGGGCTCGGGCACGGGCACGGCGTAGTCGGCGAAGTCGGGCAGCCGCAGCGGCCGCAGGAGCAGGCCGCCGTTGCTGTGCGGGTTGGCGCTCATCCGCCGCGGGCCCTCGGGGTGCAGGTCGCGCACGGCCGGCACGGGCGCGCCGTCGTCGTCGAAGAGCTCCTCGGGGCGGTAGCTGCGCAGCCACTGCTCGAGGACCCGCCGGTGGCCCTCGTCCTCGCGGGCGTTGGCGAAGGGCACCTGGTGGGAGCGCCACGAGCCCTCGACCCGGTGCCCGTCGACCTCGGCCGGGCCGGTCCAGCCCTTCGGCGAGCGCAGCACGATCACCGGCCAGCGCGGCCGCTCCGTGACGCCGTCCTGCCGGGCCCGGCGCTGGATCTCGGCGATCTCGTCGAGGCAGCGGTCGAGGACGGCGGCGAACTGCTGGTGCATCACCGCGGGGTCGTCGCCCTCGACCACGTACGGCGTGTGCCCGTAGCCGCGCAGCAGGTCGGTGAGCTCGTCGTGCTCGATGCGGGCCAGCACCGTCGGGTTGGCGATCTTGTAGCCGTTGAGGTGCAGGATGGGCAGCACGGCGCCGTCACGCGCCGGGTCGACGAACTTGGTGGTGTGCCAACTGGCGGCCAGCGGCCCGGTCTCGGCCTCGCCGTCGCCGACGACGGCCGCGACCACCAGGTCGGGGTTGTCGAAGGCGGCGCCGTAGGCGTGCACCAGGGCATAGCCGAGCTCGCCGCCCTCGTGGATGGAGCCGGGGGTCTCCGGTGCGACGTGGCTGGGGATCCCGCCGGGGAAGCTGAACTGCGTGAACAGCCGCTTCATCCCGGGCGCGTCCTGCGAGACGTCCGGGTAGACCTCGCTGTAGGTGCCCTCCAGCCACGCCGCGGCGACCGGGCCCGGCCCGCCGTGCCCGGGGCCCATCACGTACATGCAGTCGAGGTCCCGGGCGGCGATCGCCCGGTTGAGGTGGGCGTAGACGAAGTTCAGTCCCGGCGTCGTGCCCCAGTGGCCCAGCAGCCGCGGCTTGACGTGCTCCGGGCGCAGCGGCTCGCGCAGCAGCGGGTTGTCCATGAGGTAGATCTGGCCGACCGAGAGGTAGTTGGCCGCGCGCCACCAGGCGTGGATGCGGTCGAGCTCCTCGGGGCCCAGCGGGCCGGCGGGGTCTGGGCTGCCCTGCGCGGTCGTCTCCTCGCGCGTCCTGGTGTCGGTCACCGGCGTCGTCCTCTCGGGGCCTCTCGTCGCGGCTGACGTCCCCAGCCTGGGGGATGCGGCGGACGGACGCGACCGTCCCGGTACCACGGGCCAGGACAACCGTACTCGTGTACGGTTCTTCTCGTACGTCCGTACCGTTCTGAGGAGCCTGTCGTGGCCTGGGTCCTGATCGTCGTCGCCGGCCTGTTCGAGACGGCGTTCGCCATCTCGCTCAAGCAGTCGGAGAACTTCAGCCGGCTGTGGTGGTCGGTCTCCTTCGTCGTCTGCGCCGTGGCCAGCTTCGCGCTGCTCTCCCTGGCGCTGCGCACGCTGCCCGTGGGCACCGCGTACGCCGTCTGGACCGGCATCGGCGCGGGCGGGACCGCCGTCGTCGGGATGCTGGCGTTCGGCGACCCGGTCACGGTGCTGCGGATCGTCGCGATCGTGCTCATCCTGGCCGGGGTGGTCGCGCTGCAGCTGGCGTCGTCGGCGGCGCACTGATGACGCGGCTGACGGCCAAGGGCGAGGCCCGGCGGGCCGCCGTCGTCGAGGCGGCGGCCCGGCTGGTGGCCGCCGGGGGGCCCGACCCGCTCACCCACCGTGCCGTCGTCGCCGGGTCCGGCATCCCGCTCGGCGTCACCACGTACTACTTCCCGGGCATCGACGAGCTGCGGGCCGCCGCGGTCGAGCACCTGCTGCGGGAGGAGCGGGATCGAGCGCAGGCGCTGGTCGCCGCCCTCCCCCGCCGGCCCCGGTCGGCCGCGGCCACCGCCCGCCACGTCGTCGACGTCGTGCTCGGCGGGCGGCGGGGGGACACGGAGCTGCTGGCCCTCTACGAGCGGTTCCTGGCCTGCGGCCGCCACCCGGGCCTGCGCCCGCTGCTCCGGGAGGCGCGCGCGGCCATCGACGCCCAGCTCACCGACCTGCTCGACCGGTGCGGCCGGCGGGGCGCCGACGTCGCCACGCTGGTCGCGCTGGTCGACGGCTCGGCGGTCTCGGCGCTCGTCGAGGGCGACGGGTCGGCGCGCCGGCGGGCCGAGGACGCCGTCGCCCGCGCCCTGGCCTGATCCCTCGCCTGATCGCGCGCGCCGACGCGAGTCCCGTCACTACGCTGGGGTCTCCGCAGCACCCGGGAGGTGAGGGGGCGGTCCGTGGAGCCCGAGGCCGAGGACGCCGTCGCCACGCTGGTCGCCCGGGCGCTGGCCGGCGACGCCGCCGCCTGGGACCGCCTCGTCGAGCGGTTCCTCCCCCTCGTCCTGTCGATCGTGCGCCGGCACCGCCTGCAGGACGCCGAGGCCCAGGACGTCGCCCAGACGGTGTGGCTGCGCCTGGTCGAGCACCTCGGGGCCATCCGGGAGCCGCGGGCGCTGCCCGGGTGGATCGCCACCACGACCCGCCACGAGTGCCACCACCTCAACGGCGGCCGCTGCGTGATCCCCTCCGCCGACCTCGACGAGCGGGGCCGGCCGGACGACGACACCCCCGGCCCGGACGCCGAGCTGCTCGAGGGCGAGCGGCACGAGGCCCTGCTCGCCGCACTCGCCGAGCTGCCCGACCGGCAGCGGGCCCTCCTGCTGCTGCTCATCGAGGACCCGCCGCTGCCCTACGAGGAGATCGGCCGGCGCCTCGGCATGCCGATCGGCAGCATCGGCCCGACCCGGGCCCGGGCGATCGCGCGGATCCGCACCCACCGGGCGGTGCAGGCGCTGCTGGAGGTGTGAGCCCGCGGAGTGGGGCTCAGAAGCGCACCCAGTCGGTGACCAGGACGCCCGCGGGCGTGGTGCAGCGCAACCGGGCCGGCCCCGACACCGCCCGGTCGAACCGGAACCGGCCGAACTCGTCGGCGTCGGTGCGGTCGACCTCGCCGTCGGGGCGCAGCAGGGACACCTGCCCGGGGGTGGCCGGCACCAGCTGGCCGACCAGGCAGTCGGCGTCGCGCGCCACCTCCACCGACAGCTCCCGGCCCTCGAAGACCAGGTCCCGCGGGCCGCCGGCACCCCCGCGCACTCCCGACGGGCGGTCCAGGAGCGAGTCGGCGGTCAGCGCGGCGAGCTCGGCGTCGAGCGTCCGCCACGAGAACGCGGCGCGGCCGGCTGCGGCCATCCCCGGCGGCGGGGTGCCGGCCCCGCGCACCGCGGCGCGCAGCTGGTCGAGCAGCTCGTCGTCCCCCGGTCCGGGCACCGTCATCCCCACCACCTCCCCTCACGAGGCCGCACCGGCATGGTGCCCCGCGATCCGGGCGAGTGCCAGCGCGCCGTCCGGACCGTGCCGCTCCTCCACCAGAGGCGCCCGCGGCGCTCCTGATACCCCGCCCGGCCGGGTCAGCCCGCCCCGTAGGCGCCGAAGGCGCACCAGTGGACGAACTGACGCGGGTCGGTGGTGTCGAGCCGGTCGCGGGCGGCGTGCAGCGCGTCGGCGACGGTCCGGCCGGCGGCCAGCCCGCGGTGCACCTGGCGCATGAGGTCGACGGACTCGACGTCGCCGACGGCGACCGCGCTCGCCAGCACCCCGCTCGCCCCCCGCGCCAGCAGGGCGCTGACGAACCCCAGCAGCTCGTCGCCCGCGTACGTCACGTCGGCGGCGGAGTCGCACGCGGCGAGCACGACCCGCCTCGGCGCGATGCCCCGGCGGTCGAGCTCGTGCACGGTGAGCTGGCCGTCGGCGAGCTCGAGGGCGGAGAACGACGGGTTGTCCGACCGGAGCCGGCCGTGGCAGGCGAGGTGGGCGAGGCCGGCGCCGGCGAGGGCGGCGGTGGTCGCGGCCACCGTCGCCGCCTCGCCGGTCAGGACGTCCGGGGCCGGGTGGCAGGAGCGCACCGCCTCGACCTCGGCGACCGCGCCGGGCAGCCGCGGCCCGGCCACCAGCACCACCCGGCCGGCGGGCCGGGTCACGTCGGCGGCGGTGCGTGCCCACAGCGCGGCCGACGGCGCGGTCGACACCGGTGCGCGGTGCAGCGCCGGCCACGGCACGCGGCGGGTCCGGCCGTCGGGCACGACGACCAGCGGGACGTCCGCGGGCACCCCGAGCGGGTGCAGCAGCAGGTCCGCGAGCCGGCGCAGCCCCTGCTCGGCGGCGGCCCGCGCGGCCGCGACCGCGGCGGCCCGGCCCGGGCGCACCAGCCGGCGCAGGGCGAACAGCAGGCTGTCGCCCTCGGCCCGCACCGGCGCGACCGGGCCCAGCCGGACCAGGCGGCTGTCTCCGGCGTGCAGGACGACGGCGACCAGCTCGTCGCCGACCGTGGCGAACGACGCCAGGGCGCGCCCGTCGAGGCGCCGGCGCAGCTCGCCGGGCGTGCAGACCGGCGCCCGGGCCGGCGCGGACCCCGACCGGTGCCAGGTGGCGCGCCGCAGCCGGGCCTCCGCCGCGGTCTGGCGGGCGCGCAGCTCGGCCGGTTCCTCGCCGGTGTCGCGCAGCGCCTGTGCGAGCTCGGCGTGCACCAGCCGGAGCTCGGCGAGCTCGTCCTGCAGCCCGTCGGGCACCGGGGGCTCGACGGCGAGCAGCGCGGCGGCGCGGGTCTGCTCCATCCAGCCCAGCACCCGCAGCGGGGAGCCGGTCGACAGCAGCGTCTCCAGTCCGAGGCGCCCGAGCTCGACCCCGTGCCCGGAGGCCAGCGCCCGCAGCTCCGTGGAGCCCAGCGCGGCGCGGTGCCGGGCCAGGTCGGCGAGCCCGGCGCGGCACTGCCGCAGCACCGCGTCGTCGTCACCGGCGAGCCGCGCCGCCGACGCGGCGGCGAGGTGCCCGCGCAGGCGCAGCAGCACCGGCCCCCGCCGGCTGCGGTCGCGCGCCACCCCGAGGCAGCGCCGCGCGACGCGGGGGCGCCCGAGGTCGGCGGCCAGCCGGCCGGCGGCCAGGTGCGCGGCCGCGGCGGCCGACGGCATGCCCGACCGGTCGAGGAACCCGGCCGCCCGCGCCGCGCGCCGCAGCAGCGGCAGGTCGGCGCTGCCGTCGAGGGCGGCGGCCTCGGCGGCCAGGACGGTGGCCCGCGCGGCCCAGGCCGTCCGGCGCTGCCGGCGGAACAGCCGCCCGGCCTCGTCGGCCGCCGTCCGCGCCGCCGCGGCGTCCCCGGCCAGCAGCGCGGTCTGCGCCACGGTCAGCCGCGCCTCCGCGGCGAGGAGCAGCACGCCCTGGGCCTCGAGGTCGGCGGCGGCGCGGCCGGCCAGCTCGCGCGCCTCCGGCAGCAGCCGCAGCTCGGCCAGGACGTCGGCGTACTCCATGTGGTACTCGCCCAGTGGCACGCCGGTCCGGGTGAACAGCTCGGTGGCCCGGTCGAGCTGGCCCAGCCCCTCGGCCAGCCGTCCGCTCTGCGCGAGGACCAGGCCGCGGTTGTGCGCGACGAACGCGTACATCGACGGCCCGATGCCGGCGGCCAGCTCCTCGGCGCGGTCGAGGTGCCGCAGGCTCTCGTCGAACCGGCCCCGGGAGGCGGCGACCAGGGCGAGGTTGTTCGCCGCGCTGCCGCGGTTGTCCAGGGTCGCCGCGGGGTCGGCGACCACCCGGCGGTAGGACGCCGCCGCGGGCTCCAGCCGGCCGAGGTTGTGCAGCAGCACCGCGCGCATGAAGTCGGCCTCGGGCGGCGGCCGGCCCTCGCCGGGGACCGCCCGGTCGAGGTCGCGGAGCGCGACGGCGACCTGCCCGAGCTCGAGCACGACCGCCGCCCGGGTGACGAGGAGCTCCGCGACCCGGGCGGTCAGCCCGGCGCGCCGCGCCAGCCGGAGCGCCTCGTCGAGCAGCCGCAGGGCGCGCCGGTTCTCCCGCCGGGCCCGGGCCGACCAGGCCACCGCCCGCAGGCCGACCACCAGCGCCTCGGTGTCGAGGGCGCGGCGGGCGGCCTCGACGACGTCGGCCGCGGCCCGGTCGAAGCGCCGGGGGTCCCCGACGACCCCGTCGTAGGCCTCCTGGGCGCGTATCAGGAGCGAGCCGCGGAGCTCTTCCCGTGTGACGCCGGTCACCGGGACGATTCTGCCCCGGACCCGGCGCGACGAGGAGGAGATCCACCATGGCGGACGCCTACCAGTTCCCCGAGGCCCCGGCCGACCAGCGCGCGCCACAGCAGATCGCCGCCCAGCGGGCCGCGGTGCGGACCCAGATCGCCGCGTGGCTGGCCGAGATGGCCGCCAACGGCGGTCCTCGGGAGGACCACCTGCGGGCCCTGGCCGACCTGAAGGAGCGGCGCAGCGGCATCGGGCCGGCCCGGATCCGGGTCGAGCGCGACGGGACCGCCGTCACCCCGAACCGGCTCGTGGTGCACCGGGACGACGTCCCCGCGGTCGTCGCCGAGCTGGAGTCGCGGTACTACGCGCCGCAGGTGCTGACGGTCCCCGGACTGGACGACCTGCGCGTGCTGGTGTCCGTCGGTGCCGGCGCCCGCAGCCTGCGCGCGTCGGGAGCGGTGGCCGGGGAGGTGGCCGTCGCGCGGGCGGCGCCCAGCCACGTCTCCCTGCTGGGGGCGATCCGGAAGGCAGCGGGCGGCCCGGAGCCCTCCGGGCCGGGTCCCGGCGCGTCCTGGGACCACCGGCCGGTGCCCAGGAGGGGCGGGGACCCGCTGGTGACCGTCGTCGACAACGGGGTGAGCGCGGAGCAACGCGGTGACGGCTGGCTGGCCGGCCTGGCGGGCACCGACAACCTGGACCTGCTCGACGTCGTCCCGGCCGACCGCTTCCTCGACCGCGCCGCCGGGCACGGCACCTTCACCACCGGCGTCGTCGAGCAGGTCGCGCCCGGCGCGCGGCTGGACGTGCGGCGCGCGCTCGACACCGAGGGCGAGGGGGACGAGGTGGACGTCGCACGCGAACTGGTCTGCGCGGCCCGCGACGGCGCGGAGGTGGTCAACCTGTCCCTCGGCTTCCAGACCTCGGGCGACCGGCCGCCACTGGCGATGGAGCAGGCCCTCCGCACGGCGATCGCCGTCGCCGGGCGCCAGGGACGCCACCTGCTCGTCGTCTGCGCGGCGGGCAACTACGGCGACGACGGCCGCCCGTGCTGGCCCGCGGCGTTCGCCGCCGACCCCGAGTTCGAGCGGCACGTGGTGGCCGTGGCCGCGCTCCGCCTCGACGACCGGGACGACCAGCAGGTGGTGGGCGCCGAGTGGTCCTCGCGGGGCGACTGGGTGACCTGCTCGACCCTCGGGCAGGGCGTCGTCTCCACCTACGTGATCGGCGAGGAGTCGCCGACCTCGGACCTGGTCGACCCCGACGACTTCGGGCCGAGCTCGTGGGCCACCTGGAGCGGCACCTCGTTCGCCGCACCCCAGGTGGCCGGTGCGGTGGTCCGCATGGTCCGCGACGGGCAGGCCCCGACGGCCCGGGCCGCGCTCGACCAGCTGCTGGCCGACGCGGGCGCCTATTCGGCGAACAAGAACGGGAACCGCCGGCTCGACGGCTTCGGCGTCCCGCTGCGGATCCTGCCCGTCTGACGCGGCCCGGCCTCCCGGGGCGACCGTCCCGGGAGGCCGGGACCGAGCGGAGCGGACGGCGAGGCGAGGAGGTGCCTCCCGTGAACGACCCCTACAGTGCCGCGGCTCAGGTCATCCCGATCCTGGTCCTGGCGCTCACGATCGACCTCCGCGGCCTGTTCGGCAGCCCAGGCGGCTCCCCCGTCGACGGCGACCCGAAGCGATGGTCGAAGTGGTTGCTGATCTGGTCGTTGCTGTCGGAGGCCGCAGCGCTGGGAGGCCTGAGTCACGACGAGGAAGCCGCCGTCGGAGGCTGAACGTCATCGCCCTGCTCACGACGACCACCTGGTTCCTCGTCAGGTCCATCGACGGTCGGACCACCGCCTGAGGCGCTGGCCCGACCGCATCGACGTCGAACCCGCAGGCGCGCCGCGCCCCCTTCGAGATCACGAGCGACACGCCGATCGAGGCGGTCACGGTCGCGGCTCCGGTCCACGGCGGCGGTGCACGGCGACGGTCCCCGCGCCGGCGCAGGCCGGGACCGCCTGCGCGGCCAGCCGCCACAGGTCGCCCCTGCCCAGGACGGCGTCGCCCCACGTGTCGAAGCAGCGGGCGCCGGCGACGAGCAGCTCCTTGGTGGCGGCCAGCCGGCGCTCGACCAGGTCGAGTCGGCGCCGGAGGCCGCCCTCCCGCGGCGGCCCGGGGACGACCCGGATCCCGCGGGCGGCTCCCTGCTGCTCGCGCAGCACCCGCTCGGCCAGCGGCGCGAGGACCTCGGCGGCGAACCGCGGCAGGTACTCGTCGCCGAACCGGGCGGCGGTGTCGGCGGCGCGGTCGGCCTGCAGCGCGGAGGGGCGGTCGCCGCCCGGCCGGCACAGGTCGGTGCCCCTCCCGAAGGAGCGGTCCAGCCGGAACGCGTTCTGCAGGTGCACGAGGTCGGCGAGCGCGCGGGCCCAGGCGTCGTACAGGCCGCCGCTCAGGTCCAGGGCGGGACGCACGAGCGGCCCGACGTCGGTGGTCTCCCGCAGCCGGTGCAGCCCGGGCCGGTCGCGGTGCGCGCGGCCGAAGGCGGCCGTGGCGTCGAGTCCGGCGTGCGCCCGCAGCACCGCCTCGCCGCCGGGGTGGCGCTGTACGAAGCCGGTGACGTCGTGGACACGGCCGTCGATCGCCACCCACCAGCCGTGCTCGTCGTCGTTGTGCTCGGCGAGGTCGGCCAGGCCGCGGCCCCGCCGCGCGGGCCGGGCGGGCGCGCTCGCGCCCGGCCCTGGCGCCGGGTCCCCCGTCCGCGCGGGCACCCGCTCGGCGCGGGACGCGGTGAGCGCGGTGTCGACGGTCTGCCAGGTCAACTCGCGCGGGGTCCCGCTGAACCCGCCGATGGTCACCCCGCGGCCGACCATGAAGGCGACCGCGAGGTAGCCCGACACCCGGCGCCGGTGCCTGCCGAGGAACCCGTCGGCGCCCGCGTAGGCCTCGCGCGCCGCCTCGAACGAGGGCACGAGGTCCGGGCGGGGCCGGGCGGCGACGTAGCCGGCCGGCGGGAGCTCGTCGACCGCGTCGACGAAGCGCCGCCAGTGCGGCGGGTGGGTCCGGCGGTGCAGCAGGATCTCCCGGCCCAGCCGGCTGTCGTGGCCGCGCCGGCCGACCAGCGCGTCGAGCAGGGCGAACACCGGCGACGCCGTCCCGCTGGGGCCGAGCACCCCCTCGGCCGCCGGCACCGCGAGCGGGGCCACCGTCTTGGCCCAGACGACGGGGTCGACGTGCGTGCGGCTGCCCGGGCGGGGGTCGACGAGCCGCAGCGACCGCGTCGCGGCCTCGACCGCGGCGGTGACCGTGTCCAGCGCGCGGGCCAGCGCCTCGGCGTCGTCGTCGAGGACCGCCTGCTGGGCGGCGACCACCGCCGGGACCACCGGCGCGCAGCGGGCCAGGATCTCGACCTGGGTGAGGTAGAAGACGCGCTCCGCCTCGTTGCCGGCGGCGGGCACGAGCAGCCGGAGGTCGTCGGACAGCAGCGGGAGGTCGTCGCGCCCGGCGGCGGACCGCCAGTTGTGGACGATGAGGTCGGGATAGCCGAGCACGGGCTCCGGCGGCCGGCCCAGCCGGCGGCGCACCTGTGCCCAGGGGACGGCGACGCCCGCGGGCAGGCCGGCCGGCCGGGGGACGCGGCCGTGCACGTGGGCGTGGGCGAGCAGCCCCAGCACCGTGGCCGCGCGCTGCAGCGCGGCGTCGGGCAGGTCCTCCGGCCCGGCCGGGAGCACGGGCATCCGCCCGAGCACCTCGCGGACCGTGAGGTCCCGCAGCAGGGCCGGCAGCCGGGCCGCCGTGTCGTCCCAGGCCGCGTGGCTCTCCGGCAGCCGCTCGAGCGGCGGCCGGGTGGGCAGGAACCCGCGCGTGGCCGACAGCGGGCCGAGGTTCTCGTGTCCCAGCCGGCCGTTGGTCTCCTGCGCGGCGGCGAGCGCCCGTGCTGCGGGAGCGGTCCGGTGCGCGCCCATGGCGGCTCCTCGGCGGACGGCGGGGGGTCTCGTCGGGAGGAGGCCGGGACGCACCCGTTGATACGCCGAGGGCCGCGTTCCACGCCCACCGGGACCGCCTCCTGGCCCGGCTCGCGCGTCGGGGGCCGGCCAGGCCCGTGTCAGGCCGCCACGACGGTCAGCGTCGCGGTGCCGGAGCCCTGACGGGCGCGGTGGGCCCCGGGGGACGGTCAGGTCAGTCGCTCGGCGGCCTCGGGCAGGGCACCCGGCGGCGGGCCCGCGCGGCCTCGGCCAGGGCGCCGCCGAAGCCGTCCGCGTACCAGACCGGGGCGTTGAGCCGGACCCCGGCCGGTGCGCTGCCCTCGCCGTCCCAGACCAGGCGGGCGAGCCCGTCGGGGTCGCGCCCGTGGCAGCAGGCACCCGACGGCACCTGCTCCCCGGCCGGCCCGACGGCGGCCTCGAGGAGCCCGTCGGCCCGCCCGAGGTCGCGGGCGCGCCACAGGGCGCGCAGGTACGGCGACGACGACTGGTCGGTCATGGCCCGCCTCCAGGAGCCGGGAGGGTGTGACACCCCACGGAGGCGGCGGCGGAGGCGGTGATACGGCCCTCACCAGACGATGTCGGCGGTGCCCTCCAGCGGCCGCCGCTCCTCCGTGAGCAGGGAGGGAACGAACGGACCCGCCGCGTCCAGCAGGTCCGGGAAGACCAGCCCGGTGCGCTGCTCGACCTCGGCGACGGTCACCTGGAAGACCCGGAACTCGTCGAGGTCGATGAACTGCAGCGGGTCCAGCGACTGCGTCAGCAGGAAGGCCGGGGCCCGCAGCACGCCAGCCTCTCGGTACGCGATGACCTTCCAGTACTCGCGTGGCAGCCGCACGCCCCGGTAGACGCGGTCGTCGTCGGCGAACACCGGCCCGCCGAACACGCTCACCCGGAGGTCCTCGACGTCGGCGTCGGCGAGGACGGCGTCCTCGAGCCGGCCCCACACGCCGTCGCGCGTGCTCTGGTTGAAGTCGTCCATCTGCGGCGCGATGTTGGTGAAGTAGAAGGAGTCGCGGTTCGCGCGCCGCGCGACGGGCAGGCTGCCCCACACCAGGTCGGCGCGGCGCGCGATGTGCCCGCGGTCGAGACGGTTGCCCGCGTACAGCTCGTCGCCGACCTGGAGGTCACCGGCGACCTGGGGGTCCCGGACGAACTCCAGGCCGCGGCGGCTGAGCGCCTTGAGGCTGCCGCCGTCGATGTTCCACCCGACCCACAGGGCCAGCCGGCGGGGCGCGCTCACCTGCAGCGAGAAGTGCTCGTGGGCCACGACGCCGGTGCCGTCGACCGTGGGTGCCACATCGGGCAGGACGGCCGGACCGGGCACCGGGGCGGGGAGGTCGACACCCAGGAAGGCTGCGTCGTAGCCCACGGGACCGGCCCGCCCGGACGGCCCGGGGCGTTCGGGTGCGTCGAGGGACACCGGGGACCTCCTCGCGTCGCGGGGCCGGGCGGGCCCCGAGGGTGGTCCCAGTCCACGCGGCGGGCGTCACCGCGCCGTCACCGCCGGGCCGCTCCCGGCGCTGCGGTCCGGACGGGGACGGCGGCCTCCGGACGGGGCCGCGGGAGGTCGCGCGTGCGGCCGTCCCCGGTGACCAAGCGCACCCGCCACCGGGACACCAGGTCCTGCATCTGGCGGGTCGGCGCCACCCCGAGCTCCCGGGCGAGCGTCGTCCGGAACGCGTCGTAGGCGCGCACCGCCTCGGCGAGGTTGCCCTCGGCGAGATGCACCCGGACGATCGCCCGGTGCGCGCTCTCGCGCAGCGGCTCGTCCCGGGCGGCGGCGTAGGCGGCCCGCACCGCCTCGCCGTGTCGGCCGGCGCGCACCAGCCGGTCGGCCCACACCTCCAGCGCGTGCAGGCGCAGCTGGCGCAGCCGCTCACGTTCGAGCAGCACCCAGTCGTCGTCCCACCCCGGCAGCAGCTCCCCCGCCAGCGCCGGGGCGGGGGTGTCGACGGTCGCCACCGGGGTCGCGGGGTCGAGGACGGCCGAGGCCCAGCCGACGAGCTCGCGGACGTCGACCCGGACCCCCCGGGCGAGCGCCACCGCACTGCCGGAGACCTCGACCAGCCCGGGCACCGCCTTCTGCACCCGCCACAGGGCCGACCGGAGGCTGCCGTGCGCCTGCGGCTCGGGGACGTCGGGCCACAACCGGCCGGCGATCGCCCCGCGGGCCGCGCAGTCGGACAGGCTCAGGTGGGCGACCAGCCGCTGGACGCCGTGCGGCAGGTCGCGCACGGCGGCGTCCGCGCCCGCGTCGTCCGCCGTGACCCGGAAGCCGTCGAGCAGGCGGATGCGCGCGGACGTGGCGTTCATGGGGGCACCTCTCGAGCCTGCTCCGGGCTGGCGGCGGGTCCCGGCGGACGGTGGTGACAGCACGGGATCGTTCCGCCACGCATCGACGGGCGTCAACGGTCGTTGGACCCTGCCCGCGGTCACGACGCCAGCCGTCCCGCCCGGCCCAGGCCCTGCACCAGGCGGGTCATCCGGCCCGTCGGCGGCACGCCGAGCTCCTCGCGCAGCAGGTCCCGGTACAGGTCGTGGGCGCGCAGCGCCTCGGCCACGTTGCCCTCGGCCAGGTGCACGCGCACCACCGCGCGGTGGGCACTCTCCCGCAGCGGCTCGGCCCGGATCACCAGGTGAGCGGCCTCGAGCGCCTCGGCGTACCGGCCGGCGGCCGACAGCCGCACCGCCGCGGTCTCGAGCGCCTGCGACCGCAGCCGATCGAGCCGGTCCCGCTCGCGCAGCACCCAGTCGTCGTACCAGTCCGGCAGCAGGTCGCCCAGCAGGGCCGGCCGCGGCAGGGCCAGCCGGCGAGCGGCCACCCGCGGGTCGCCCACCTGCCCGGCCCACGCCTGCAGCTCCCGGACGTCGACGCGCACGCCGGCGGCCAGCCGGAGCGTGCCGGGCGCGGTGTCGAGCACCAGCCCGGGAGCGCAGCGGCGCAGCCGCCACAGCACCGACCGCAGCCTGGCCCGGGCCCGTTCCTCGCCGGCGCCGGGCCACAGCCGGCCGGACACGTCCGCGCGGGCCGGCCCGCCGGTCAGGCACAGCAGGGCCACCAGGCGCTGCGCGGCCGGGGGGAGGTCCCCGGCGGCCGGCAGCCCCCCGGCCCGGACGGTGAAGCCGTCGAGCAGCGTGACGCGCAGGTCCTGGTCCATCAGCGGTCCCCGATCGGGAGGGAGGACGTCGACCGGCAGAGGGCCGCAGGAGCCGCGCTGATACAGCCGGAGGCCAGAGGCGTCAGCCCCGCCGGCCGGCCCCCTCCCGGGCGGCGTCCAGGGCGCCGCTCACTGCCGCCCCCAGCGAGACGGCGTCGACGGCGACGGTGACGATCGTGGCGCCCTCCGCGGCGTACGCGGCGGCCTCCTGCGCGGTGGAGGCGTGGACGCCGACCGGCACGCCGGCGGCCACGGCCCGGGCGACGATCGAGGACAGCACGCCGCGCAGCTCCGCCCGCCGCTCCTCGCCGGTCAGGCCCAGCGAGAGCGAGAGGTCGCCCGGGCCGACGTAGACGCCGTCGAGGCCCTCGACGGCAAGGAGGGCGTCGAGGTCGTCGAGCGCGCTCGCGGCCTCCACCATGAGGACCACCAGCGGCCGGTCGGACCCGCCGGAGAGCCGGCCGATCGAGCGCCCGCCGGCCGGGGCGTACCGGCAGGCGGCCACGATCTCGCGGGCGTGGCCGGCGTCGCGCACGTTGGGGACGATCACGCCGCGGGCGCCGAGGTCGAGCGGCCGGCCGACGTCGGCGAAGGACGGGCTGCGGGTCCGGACGAGCGGCACCGCGCCGGCCGCGGTGACCGCCGCCGCGGTGCCGGGCAGGTCGGCCTCGGCGGCGGCGCCGTGCTGGAGGTCGACGACGACGTAGTCGGCGCCGGTCCGCGCGAGCAGCTCCCCGGTCACCGCCCCGGGCAGCAGGCTCCACACCCCGTGGCACGGCTGCCCGGCCGACCACCGCCGCCGCAGCTCCGCCTCGTCGACCGCCATCCCGCGCCTCCTCCCCGCGGCGCCGTCGGCGCCGACCCGGGACGATCCTGCGCGAGGCCGCTGCACCGCGCCCGACCGGCCGACCGGGCGCGCCTGCTGGTCAGCCGCGACGGGCGGACAGCACCTCGTCGATGAACGCGGTCACGTCCGCCAGCACCTCCTCGGCGTTGAGCTCGTTGAACACCTCGTGCCGCGCGCCGGGGTAGATCCGCTCGACGTGGCGCTCGCCCCGCAGGTGCTCGATGCCCACGCGGGTGCCCTCGACCGGGACCAGCGCGTCGGCCTCGCCGTGCACCCACAGCAACGGCAGCGCCCCCAGCGACGGGCCCTCCAGGACAGCGCGCAGGGCCTCGTCGATCGCCTCGATCGTCGGGCGCTTGAACGGGCCGTGCCAGACCAGCGGGTCGTCCTCGTAGGCCCTGCCCACCTCGGGGTCGCGGGACAGCGTGGTGGTGTCGAGGGGGGCGTCGGGCAGCTCGGGCAGCGCGAGCAGCGCGGCGGCGGCCTCCCAGCTGCCGACCAGGGGGCCGGAGAGCACCACCGCGGTGAGCGTGTCGCCGTGGCGCTGCGCGTAGCGGGCGGCGACCAGCCCGCCCATCGAGTGGCCGAGGAGGACGACGGGCAGGCCGGGGTGCTCCGCCCGCGCCCGCTCGGCGACCCGGTGCAGGTCGTCGACGACCGCCTCGAAGTCGGCCACCAGCACCCGCTCGCCCTCGCTCTTCCCGTGCCCCACGTGGTCGACGGCGTACACCACGGCCCCGGCGGCGACCAGCGCGGCCGCGGCCTGCTCGTACCGGCCGACGTGCTCGCCGTACCCGTGGGCCAGGACGACGACGTGCGTCGGGGCGCCCTCCCCCTCCCAGGTCCGGGCGACCAGCCGGCCGCCGTGTCCCTCCAGGTCCCACTCGCGGGATCCGGGCATGTCCTGCCTCCTGCCGGTCGCGACCGCCCCTACGCCGTCGAACCGTAGATGGCGGTGGCCTGGGCGGTGGCCAGCCGGGCGTCCTCCTCGCGCACCACCGACAGCTGCGTCTCGTCGGGCGGGAGCAGGCTCTGGAACGCCCAGTCCGCGGCCACCCGGATCCGGTTGGACATCGCCGGAAGGGCGTAGAGGTGGTAGCCGCGGGTCACCAGCTTGGCCACCGGACCGGTCAGCCTGACCCCCAGCGGGCGGGCGACGGCGTCGAACCCGCCGAGGTCGGCCACCAGGCCGAGGTCGGGGTGCCGGTAGGGCCGCCGGGTGCCCGAGCCCAGGGTGGCGGCGATGTTGCGGCCGAGCGCGACCCCCTGCCGCTGCGCGTGCTGGGCGGTGGGCTGGGTGTCGGGCCGCCGCCCGTCGGTCTCGTCCACCGCGAGGTCGGGCACGGCGGCGGCGTCCCCGGCCGCCCACAGGCCCTCGACCCCGGGCACCGACAGGTCGGGCTCGGTGACCAGCCGGCCGCGACGGGTCGGCAGCCCCAGCCCCATGACCAGCGGGCTGGCCACGACCCCGGCGCCCCACACGAGGGTGCGGGTGGCGATGGTCGTGCCATCGGTGAGGGTCACCCGGGTGTCCTCGGCCGAGGCGACGCTGGTGCTCAGCCGGACGTCGACGCCCCGGTCGCGCAGCACCCGCAGCGCGTGCGCGCCGAGCTCCGGGCCGAGCTCGGGCAGGACGGCGGGCGCGACGTCGACCAGCACCCACCGCACGTCGCTGGCGCGGGTGCGGTCCCAGCGCCGCTCGATGCGGGTCAGCCACCGCTGCGCCTGTGCGACGAACTCCGTGCCGGTGTACCCGGCGCCGACCGCGACCACGGTGAGCAGCTCGGCGCGCGCCACCCGCCCGGCCTCGGTGTCGGGCTGGGCGTCGGCGAGGTCGAGCTGCTCGAGCAGGTGGTCGCGCAGGTAGACGGCCTCCACCAGGGTCTTCAGGCCGCGCGCGTACTCGGGCACGCCGGGGATGTCGAACTGGCGGGTGATCGACCCCGGCGCCAGGACCAGCTGGTCCCACGCCAGCGTCTGCACCAGGTCCGCGCGCGCGACGGTGACCGTGCGCCCGGTCAGGTCGACGTCGGACACGCGTCCCAGGACCAGCCGCACCCGGGGCAGGGTGCGCCGCAGCGACACCGCGATGTGCCGGGCCTCGACGACGCCGGTGGCCACCTCCGGCAGCAGCGGGCTGTAGAGCAGGTAGTCGTTCGGGCTGACCAGCACCAGCTCCGCGGCGTCGGGCGGGAGGTGGCGCTGCAGGTACCGCAGGGCGTGGAAGCCCGCGAACCCGCCCCCGACCACCACCACCCGCGGCCGGCGGCCGGGCGGGCCGGCTCCGTCCCGCGGGGCGGCACCCGCCGCCGGCCGCAGGAGGCGCAGGGTCGGACGCCGGCGGGGTGTCGTACCGGTCATGCAGGGATGCTTCCACCACGTCGGGCGGCCCGACAGCCCCTCGGCGGACCGGGCGAGGGCGGGAGCCGATCAGGCCTTGGCCAGCTCGGCCATCTGCTCGTCGGACAGCACCTCGCCCTCTGCCCGGGTGGCCCGCAGCCGGGTGTCCTCCAGGGCGAAGGCCCGGGTGAGCGGGCAGGCGGCCAGGAAGCTCACCTTCTCCCCCGCCCGGGGACGGCGCTCGGGGAGGGGCCGGGACAGGTCGATCCGCCGACCGTCCTTCACCACCTCGACGATCGAGCCCTCGCGGGTGAGCACGCCGATGTCGGCCAGCGGGTCGCCGTCGACGACGACCAGGTCGGCCACGTAGCCCTCGCGCAGCGCGCCGAGGCTGCCCTCCATCCGCATGGCCCAGGCCGCCTGGGAGGTCGCTGCGGTGATGGCCTCCATGGGCGTGAACCCGGCGTACTGCACGAGCATCGCCAGCTCCCGGGCGTGCCACTCGCCGCAGGGGGTGATCGCGAAGCCGGTCTCCGAACCGGTGATCACCCGCACCCCGGCGCGGTGTGCCTTGTCGACCATGACGCCGGTGACGTCGAGCTCGGCCTTGAAGACGTCGAGCAGCTCGGGGGCGGTGCCGACCCGCTCCCCGTAGTCGACGAGGTTGCCCAGCAGCGTGAAGGTCGGGCACAGCGTCGCCCCGTGCTCGACCACCGCCTCGAGGGCCTCGTCGTCCATGTAGGAGGAGTGGTAGATGAGGTCCATGCCGGCCTCGGCCGACTCCTTGGTGCTGACCGAGTTGCGGCAGTGCCCCACGACCGGGGTGCCCAGCTCGTGCGCGGCGTCGACCACCGCCTGGATCTCGCGCCGGTTCCAGACCTTGACCTCGGGGCCCTTCACCGAGGGGATCAGCCCGGTCACCATGACCTTGATCCAGTCGACGCCGTGCTTGATCTGGCGCCGCACCTCGCGCTGGATGCCGTCGACGTCGTGGACGACGGTGGCGTAGCCGGTGGTGCCCTCGTCGCGGATCAGCCGGCCGGCCGTGCCGCCGAGCATGGTCATCAGGGCGTTGCCGCCGGCGCGCATCCGCGGTCCCTCGACGAACCCGGACTCGATGGCGTCCCGCAGCTCGACGCCGATGTTCCACAGGCAGTCGGCGTCGAGCACGCTCGTGACGCCGGCCCGCAGCACCTTCTGCGCGTTGTAGGCCGACAGCATCGAGCTGAACGCCTCGGTGCGGTGGAAGAAGAGCTCGTCGTTGCCGGTCGGCTCGCCGAAGGACAGGTGGGTGTGGGCGTCGACCAGACCCGGCATGACCGTGCGCCCCGTGGCGTCGATCCGGGTGAGCCCGGGCAGTGCCGCGGCCTGTTCCTCGGCGGCCGCGCCCAGGGCGGCGATCCGTCCGTCGCGCACCAGCACGGCCTCCCCGGGCCGGGCGTCGGCCCCGGTGCCGTCGACGACCGTGCCCCCGGAGACGAGGATCGGCTCGGACACCGGCGCCACCTCCCTGCGCGGCGGGTCGCGCTCCCGGCCACGGGCCCCGCGGTCCCCTCATCGTCGGAGGGGGCCCTGGTGGTGTCAAGGGAGCTGACGACTACCGGCCGGCGCCGGTCAGGCGTTGGTGACGCCGAGGGCCAGCCCCCCGTCCACGGTCAGCACCGTGCCGGTGACCCACTCCGCGGCGGCCAGGTAGGCGACCGCCTCGGCCACCTCCTCGGTGGTGCCTATGCGGCCGAGCGCGTGGGCCCCGCCCAGCGCGTCGAGCCGGGCGCGGGCCTGCTCCGGCGTACCGAGCCCGGCCCGGACGTTGATCTCGGTGGGGACCGCGCCGGGACGCACGCAGTTGACCCGCACGTGCTGCGGGCCGAGCTCGGCGGCGAGCACACCGGTGAGCGCCTCGAGCGCGCCCTTGGTCGCTGCGTAGGGCGAGGCCCCGGGGAAGGCCCGCTGGGTGTGCACCGACCCGAAGATGACGATCGACCCGCGGCTGGCCCGCAGCGCCGGGAGCGCCAGGCCGGACAGCTGCACCGGCCCGACCACGTTGGCGTGGTAGAGGTCGAGCATCGCCCGCTCGTCGAGCTCGTCGAGGGCGCCGCGGTACATGTTCCCCGCGGCGTTGACGAGCGTGTCGAGCCCGCTGCCGTGCGCGGTCGCGGCGGCGACGAGCCGTTCCCGGTCGGCGGCGACGGTGACGTCGGCGGCGACGGGCCGGCAGGCCTCCCCCAGCTCGCGGGCCACCGCCTCGACCCGGTCGGCCCGCCGACCCGAGACCGTCACGCGGGCGCCGAGGCCCACCAGGTGCCGGGCCACGCCCGCGCCGATGCCCGAGCCCCCGCCGGTGACCAGCACCGACGAGCCCGCCAGGTCCCGCATGCCGCCTCCCTCCCCGGGGCCCGCGCCCGGACGGCTCAGCCGGCCGACCGGCCGCGGCGTGCGCGGCGGGCGGGAACCGCCTGCGGGCGCGCCTGGGCGCCGGCCCGCAGCGTCACCGCCGGCAGGCCCCGGTCGGCGCGCAGCCGCCCCATGTCCGGGTCCTCCCGCCAGAAGGCGCGGATCTGGTCGGCGTCGAAGTGGTGGCCCATCAGTTGGATCGCGATGTCGTGGCGCACGTACTCCACCGACAGCAGGACGACGGCCGGGTTGTCGGTGTAGACGCCCCAGGCGCCGGTCTCGGTGAAGCCGCCGATCACCGCCTCCTGCCGGTCGCCGACGACGGTGAGCATCCGGCAGCCGAGGTTCTCGAGCACCACCTCCGGTGTGGACAGCTCGTGGCGGTAGGTCCGGCCGACCGGGTCGCCGACGTCGCCGAACGCGATGGCGGTGACCGCCACCGACCGGGCCTCCGCCGACGTCACGGTCTCCCGCAGGGCCGCCATCTCCTCCGGCCAGATGGAGAGGAACAGCTCCCGGCGGGCACCGGCGACGACGTCGCGGGCGCGGTCGAGCAGCGCCGCGGCCCCGGACAGGTCGTGCATGACGTGCACCGCGGGCGGCGCGGTGATCGAGGGCAGCACGGCGTCGAGCGCGGCCAGCGACTCCGAGTAGTCCCGGCTCAGCCGCGCCAGCAGCGCCTTCGCCGGCAGCGGCAGGTAGTCGACCGCGTCGTCGGCGCCGCGGACCTCGAAGGCGGCGCCGCGGGACACGAGCTTGGCGAGGGTCTCGTACACCGTGCTGCGCGGCACCCCGGACCGCTTGGCGACCTCGTAGCCGTTGACCGGGCCGCCCGCGCCGAGGAGCGCCAGGTAGGCCTTGGCCTCGTAGCCGGACATGCCCAGGTGCTGCAGCCGCTCGATGACGTCGTCGTGGGTCACGGCCCGATCCCTCCCGGTGGTGTCCCGCGGGACCCGCGGTCGCGTCGTGAGCATGCCAGCCACTCCCGTCCCCCGTCGTCGTCCGCACGGGTGGCCCGGCCCGTGCGGTCAGCCGCCCGCGGTGTCCACGCTGCGCGGCCGCGCGAGCCCGAGCAGCGCCGCCTTGGTGAGGCCGCCGTCCACCGCGAGCGTCTGCCCGGTCAGGTACCCGGCGCGGTCGGAGGCGAGGAACAGCACGGCCGCGGCGACGTCCTCGGCGGTGCCCAGGCGACCCAGCGGCACCCTCGCCTGCCGCTGCCGGCGGACCTCGGGGTCGGCGTAGATCGGGTCGGACATGCCGGCCCGGATCAGCCCGGGGGCGACCGCGTTGACCCGCACGCCGAGCGGCGCCCACTCCAGCGCCATCTGCTCGGTGAGCAGGACGACGGCGGCCTTGGTGCTGGTGTAGGCCCCGGCGTGCGGCGCGGCGGCGACGCCGTTGACGGAGGAGATGTTGACGATCGCGCCGCCCCCGGCCTCCCCCATCCGCCGCGCCGCCGCCCGGCCCACGAGGAAGGTCCCGGTGAGGTTGACCGCGAGCACCGCGTCCCAGTCCTGCCGGTCGAGGGTGAGCAGCGGGCCGAAGCGCACGCGGCCGGCGTTGTTGACCACCAGGGCCGGGGCCTCGGGCAACCCGTCGAGGCCCGCGGCCACGGCGGCCTCGTCGGTGACGTCGACCGTGGCGGCGACGGCGGCCGGCCCGAGGTCGGCGGCGACGGCGCCGGCCGCGGCCCCGTCGACGTCCCAGACCGCGACCCGGTACCCCTCCTCGACCGCGCAGCGGGCGGTGACCGCGCCGATGCCCCGCCCCGCGCCGGTGACGACCGCCCAGCTCATGTGCTCCTCCACGGACCGGGGACCGCCGGCCGCCGGCCGTGCCTCACGGGCTGCCGAGCAGCACGGGATAGCTGCCGAAGTGCTCGCGCCGGGAGTGCGGGTCCCGGGTCGGTGGGTGCTGCGGGTCGGGGCGGACACCGTGCCGCAGCAGCTCGCGGAGCATGAGCGTCACCGTGCCCAGCACGTGGTCGGTCGCGGGCGGGTCGGTGGGCACCGTGCCGCCGTCGAGCTCCATGCCGATGCAGGCGTGCATGCCGCCGCCGAAGGTGTGCCCCCACGGGGGGACGCCGTCGGGCACCGTCCGCAGCGGGTCGAAGATGCCGGCGTCGGGGCCGAACACCGCCGGGTCGCGGTTGGCCGTCCGGATGTCCATGACGACGACCGTCCCGGCCGGCACCACGCGCCCGTCGCGGAGGGGCACGTCGGCCAGCGCGCGGCGCTCGGCGACCGGGCTGGCCGGGTGCAGCCGGAACGCCTCGTGCACGCAGCGCTGCAGGAACAGGTCGTCGGCCAGCCGCCGGGCACGGTCGGGGTCCCCGCCGGCCCACCGCAGGACCTCGTCGACGGCGTGGGTGAAGGCCGCCGCCGTGCTGTGCGAGCCGGCCTGCAGGTAGAAGGCGACCTCGCGCAGCATGGTGTCGCGGTCGACGCCGAGCTCGCCCGCGTGCTGCACCAGCGCCATGAGGACGTCGCGCGGCAGGTCGGCCTCGGCCACGGAGGCGTCGGCCGCGAGAGCCACCCGCCGCTCGTGGGAGGGGGTGAAGAACAGCGCGTCGAACCGGCGCAGCGCGTCCTCGACCTCGGCCCGCACCTCGGCGGGGTCGCGGGTGCTGTGGACGAGCGTGGCGCCCTCGCTGAAGGTGACGGCGAACCGCTGCAGGGCGTCGGTCTCCTCGACCGACCCGGTGGTGCGGTCGGCGCCGGCGACCCGGGCGGTGAGGGCCATCGTGGTGCGGTAGCCGAGCCGGACGAGGTCGGCCCGGCCGACCTGCAGGGCGGGGCCGAACGCCTCCTGGATCACGCCGGGCACCAGCTCGGCCTCCCAGAGGCGGAAGGTGCCCCGCCGGAAGAGCCGGTTCTCCACCCGGCGGCGCAGCCGGTGCTCGTCGCCGTGCAGGTCGAGCAGCGCGTCGCGCATGACCACCCCGCCGGCCTCGTAGAGCCGCTGCCGAAGGTCGCGCTGGCGGAACGCGTCCCACAGCTCGGCGTAGCCGCTCAGCGTCAGCTGCGGGGTCGCCGTCACCTCGTCGACGGACACGCGACCTCCTCCGGGGCGGGCACGACGCCGCGCGAGCGGCGTCAACCGCCTAGCGACGCTAGTGTGTCGCCGGTCACACGTCCATGGCCGGGGAGGGTCATGACCGGCACCTCGCCCGCTGCTCCGGTGGTCGACGTGCACGCCCACGTCGTGCTGCCCGGGAGCCTCGGCGCCGCGGGGGCGGCCGGCCCCGAGCTCGGGACGTCCCCCGACGGCGCGCCGTTCTACCGGGTGGGCGGCTACGTGCTCACCGGCGTCCGCTACGAGGGCAGCGCCTTCACGGACGTCGACGTGCGCCTGCGGGCCATGGACGAGGCCGGCATCGACGTCCAGCTCCTCTCGCCCAACCCGCTCACCTACTTCGGCGACCTCGACGCCGCCGCGGCCGGCCGCTTCGCCCGGGCGCACAACGACGCGCTGGCCGCGCTGGTGTCGACCCACCCCACCCGGCTGAGGGGCGCCGCGCAGCTGCCGGTCCAGGACGTCGGTGCCGCGGTCGCCGAGCTGGAACGGTCGGTGCGCCACCTCGGGCTGTCGGCGGCCTCCGTCGACACCGACCCCGGGGGACGCACCCTCGACGACCCGGCGCTCGACGACCTGTACGCCGCCGCGGTGGACCTCGACGTCCCGCTGTTCGTCCACCCGACGCCGCTGGGCCGGGCCGGCCCGCCCGACGACCCGCGGCTGCGCCGGTTCGACCTGGACCTGCTGGTGGGCTTCGCCTACGACGAGACGCTGGCCGCGGCCGCGCTGGTGTTCGGCGGGGTCCTGGAGCGGCACCCCCGGCTGGACGTCTGCCTGTCCCACGGCGGCGGCGCCACCGCGTTCCTGGCCGGGCGACTGACCCACGCTGTGGCGGTGCCGCGCGCCTGGGTGCCCCCGGCCCTGCGGGCGGCGGGCGGGGACGGGTCGCTGCCCCAGCTGCGCGGCCTGTGGCTGGACACCCACGTGGGCAGCCGCGAGGCGCTCGACCTGCTCATCCGGGTGCTGGGCACCGACCGGCTGGTCCTGGGGACCAACTTCGCCGGGTGGGACGCCGGGGGCGCCGTCGCCGTCGCGGAGGTGGCACACCTGGCCCCGGCGCTGTCGGCCAACGCCGTCCGGCTCCTCCGCCTGGACCGGGAGCGCTGACCGGCCTCCCGCGGCTCAGAGCTCGTGCTGGACGGCGCACCGCTGCGCCAGGATGGGCCGGACGTGCTCGCGGAGCATCCGCTGGTGCCGCTCGTCGGCGGCGTAGGCGGCGTAGGCGTCCCGGTCGGGCAGGTCCACGACGACGACGGCGTCCCCGTTGCCCTCCGCGAGCCCGGCGTCGACGCCCAGGGTGAGCGTGCCGAACTCCCGGGCCTGCTCGCCCCACGCCCGGATCGCCGCGATCGCTACCTCCCGCTGCTCGGCGGTGGCCTCGGCGGTCCAGCTGAACACCACGACGTGACGGAACACGGGACGTCGGCTCCTCGGGGCGGGGTCAGGACAGGTCGACCGGCCGGCCGGCGGGGTCCTGCACGGCGATGGCGGCCGAGGGACAGGCCCGGGCGACGGCGAGCAGCAGGTCGTCGTCGGCGCGCGGCTGCGGCTCGACGGGCTCAGCGAGCTCGTCGTCGTCGAACCGGAAGGCCGCCGGGGCGTCGGCGACGCACCTCCCGGAGCTGAGGCAGGTGTCCTTGTCCACCGAGACGGTGTAGGCCATGGCAGCTCCTGGCTCGGTCGTGCCCGCGGCCGGTCGGGACGGGATCGGCTCAGCCGCTGCGGCCGAGGAGCACCGGGTAGGTGCCCCAGTAGGGACGGGCGGTGTTCGCGTCCCGCTGCGGCGGTGCGTCGGGGTCGCGCCGCACGCCCTCGGCGAAGACCCGCCGCACCGCGCCGGTGACCAGACCGGTGAGGTGGGTCCGCGGGTCAGCGTCGCCGGCCGGCACCACCCCGGCGGCGAGGTCCTGGCCGATGCAGACGTGCATCCCGCCGCCGAAGCTCAGCCCGAACGGGGCCACGCCGTGCGGCAGCTCCCGGTAGGGGTCGAACTCCGCGGCCGCGGGACCGAAGACGGCGGGGTCGCGGTTGACCGCGGCCAGGTCGATGACCAGCCTGCTCCCGCGGGGGATCCGCACCCCGGACCGGAGGGTGACGTCGGCCAGCGCCCACCGCACGCCGACCGGGCTGGAGGGGTTGAGCCGCACGGTCTCGTGCACGCAGCGCTGCACGAACAGCGGGTCCTCGAGGACCCTCGCGAGGTCACCGGGGTGGGTGGCAGTCCACGACAGCAGGGCGTCGACGGAGCGGACGAAGGCCGTCGCGCTGGTGTGCGCGCCGGCGAGCAGCACGAACGCGATCTCGCGCCGGAGGACCTCGTGCGGGAGGTCCAGCTCGTCCTGCGCCCGCAGCAGCCCGGTGAGGACGTCGCGCGGGACCTCCCCGTCGGGTACCTCCCCCGCCGCCGCGCGGGCCAGTGCGTCCCGCCGGCGCGCGATCGAGGGCGCCAGGAACTCCTCGTCCCAGTCCAGCAGCCCGGCGGCCACGCGGCGGCGCTGCTCCTCCCGGTCCTGCGTGGAGTGGGCGAGGGTGGCTCCCTCGATGAAGAGCAGGAGGTAGCGGTGCAGCCGGGCGGTCTCCTCGGCGGTGCCCTCCGGGCGGTCGACGCCGGCGGTCAGTGCGGCGAGGTTGAGCATCAGCTCGTGACCGAGGTGCACCAGATCGGCCCGCCCGGCGGCCAGGTGGGGGGCGAGCGTGCGGTCGGTGACCGCCGGGAACAGCTCGTGCTCGTAGTGCTCGAAGGTCTCCCGCCGGAAGCTGCGGTTCTCCACCCGCCGCCGGCGGCGGTGCTCCTCGCCGTGCAGGTTGACCAGCACGTCGGCCATGACCACCTCGCCCTCGTCATAGAGGGCCTGACGGAGGTCCCGGTGCCGGTAGGCGTCCTTGGCGTCGGCGAACGTCCGGACGGTGACGACGCCCACCGTGGTCGCGGTCATCGACACTCCTCGGGTGTGACCTGCGTCGCTGCCACCCTGTAGTAGTTGGTCTTCTGACGTCAAGGAGGGCGGTCATGCGTGGTGGTCCGGGGAGCCGGTCGGCCGTGGTGGTGTCCGGCGGGGTGGCGCACGACTTCCCCGCCACGTCCGCGGAGCTGGCGGAGGTGCTGCACGAGGCCGGCTTCGCCACCACGGTGACCGAGGACGTCGAGGCGGCCCTGACCGGGCTCGCGGCCGGCTCGCCGGGGTCCCGCCCCCTGGTCGTGCTCAACCTGCTGCGCTGGACCATGCGGGTGGAGCGCTACGCGCACCTGCGCGAGCGGTGGTCGTTGTCCCTGTCGGCCGCCGCCCGGGCGGCCCTGTCCGGTCACGTCCGGTTCGGGGGCGGGCTGCTGGCGGTGCACGGCGCGAGCATCTGCTTCGACGACTGGCCGCAGTGGCGCGAGCTGCTCGGCGGCGTGTGGCGCTGGGACCGCTCCTCGCACCCGCCGCTGGGCGCCGCCGTCCGGGTCAGCGTCGCGCGCGACCGGCACCCGGTCGTGGCCGGGGTGCCCGACTTCGACGTCGTCGACGAGGTCTACGGGTTCCTCGACCTGGCCGACGACGTGGACGGGCTGATGACCTCCCCGCACGGCGGTCGCGACCACCCCCTGCTGTGGGCGCGCACGGTGGGCGCCGGCCGGGTGGTGTACGACGCGTTGGGCCACCACGTGCCGTCCTACGCCGTCCCGGAGCACCGGGAGATCGTGCGGCGGGCGGCGGTGTGGGCCGACGGCGGTTCCCTCACTGCGGGCGGCCGGCCATCGCCGTGGTCAGCGCCTGCGCGGTGAGGACGCGCGAGAGGTGCGCGCGGTAGTCGGCGTCGCCCCGCAGGTCCGACGGCGGCGCCGTGCCCTCGGCCGCGTGCCCGGCCGCCTCGGCCACGGGGGCGCCCGCGCGCAGGGCGTCCTCGACCGGCGTGGCCCGCCACGGCACCGGGGCCATGTTGACCAGCCCGACCGCGTGCGACCCGTCGGCGCGCTCCTGCACGGCGACACCCACCGTCGCCCAGTCCTGGCTGCGCTGGCGGAACTTCCGGTAGTCCCAGCCGCGCCCCGGCAGCGCCGGCACCCGGATCTCGGTGAGCACCTCGTCGAGCCGGCACGCGGTCTCCCAGAAGTCGACGAAGAACTCCGCGGCGGGCACCTCCCGCTCGCCGCCCGGGCCGCGGAGCACCAGGGTCGCGTCGAGGGCGACCAGCACCGCCGGGACGTCGGCGGCCGGGTCTCCGTGCACCACGGTGCCCCCGAGCGTGGCCCGGGCGCGCACCTGCCGGTCCCCGACGGTGGCGGCCGCGGCCGCCAGCAGCGGCACCTGCTCGCGCACCTCCGGGGAGTTCTCGAGGTCGCGCAGCCGCAGGCCGGCGCCCAGCCGCAGGTGCCCGTCGGACCGCTCCAGGGTGCGCAGCGCGGGCACCCGGCTGATGTCGACGAGCACGCGCGGGGCGGCCAGCCGGAACCGCATCAGCGGGATGAGCGAGTGCCCGCCGGCCAGCAGCTTGGCGTCGTCGCCGTGCTCGCCGAGCAGGTCGAGGGCGTGGTCGAGGGAGTCGGCGCGCACGTGGTCGAAGTCGGCGGGGATCACCGGACCGCCTCCTGGGACCGGGCGCGGTGCTCCTCCGCGGGAGCGCCGGCACCGCCGTTCTCGGCGGCCCAGCGGACCGACTCCACGATCATCTGGTAGCCGGTGCAGCGGCACAGGTTGCCCTCGAGGCCCTCCCGGATCTCCTCGCGCGTCGGATCCGGGCTGTCCAGCAGCAGGCCGGTCGCCGAGACCACCATGCCCGGCGTGCAGTAGCCGCACTGCAGGCCGTGACACTGCCGGAAGCCCTCCTGCACCGGGGACAGCCGGCCGTCCTCGGCGAGGCCCTCCACGGTGAGCACCTCACCGCCGTGGGCGGCGACGGTGAGCACGGTGCAGGACTTGACCGCCACCCCGTCGAGCAGCACGGTGCAGGCGCCGCAGTTGGAGGTGTCGCACCCGACGTGGGTGCCGGTCAGGCCGAGCGTCTCGCGCAGGTGGTGCACCAGCAACTGCCGGGACTCCACCGTGTGCCGGGTGGCGACGCCGTTGACGCGCAGGGTGACGTCGTGCCTCACGGGGTCACCTTCCAGTCCTCGCCGGCCCCCGCGGGCGGGGTCGGCATGCCGTCGGGGGGTGGCGGTGCGTCGTCGTCGGGCTGCATGGCCGCGGCCGGCGGGTGCCGGTCGTCGACGGCCGCGCCGTCGGCCCGGCCCTGCTCGGCGGCGCGCATCGCCGTCCACACCCGGTAGGGCGTCATCGGCATGTCGATGGTGCGCACGCCCAGGTGCGCCAGGGCGTCGACGACCGCGTTGACCACCGCCTGCGGGGCCGCGGTGGCGCCGGACTCCCCCAGCCCCTTGGCCCCCAGCGGGTTGAAACTGGTCGGCACCTCGAGGTGGTGGGTGTGGAGGTCGGGCACGTCCGGGGCCCCGGGGACGGCGTAGTCGACCAGGGACGAGGTGACCGGCTGGCCGTCGTCGCCGTAGCGCACCTCCTCCAGCAGCGCCTGGGCGATGCCCTGCGCCAGCCCGCCCTCGACCTGGCCGCGCGCGGTCAGCGGGTTGATCACCGTCCCGCAGTCGTCGACGGCCACGTAGCGCAGGACCGACACCTGACCGGTGGCCCGGTCGACCTCCACCACGCAGGCGTGCGCGCCGCTCGGGTAGCTGAGGTTGGTCGGCTCGTAGTAGTCCATGAACTGCAGGCCGACGTCCATGCCCTCCGGGAGCTTGTGCGGCTTGTAGGCGGTCAGGGCGACGTCGGCCAGCGACACCTCCGCGCCGGGGGTCCCGCGGACGGCGAACCGCTCGCCGTCCTGCTCGACGTCCGACTCGTCGGCCTCCAGCAGGTGGGCGGCGATCGCGAGCAGCTTGCGCCGCAGCTGGTCGCTGGAGCGGTGCACCGCCGGACCGCAGACCGGGATGGCCCGGCTGCCCATGGTGCCGATGCCCTCCTGCACGGTCCCGGTGTCGCCGTGGCGCACGCTGATCCGCTCCACCGGGACCCCACCGAGCGCGTCGGAGGCGATCTGCGCGAACGCCGTCTCGTGCCCCTGCCCGTGCGGGCTGGTCCCCACCGAGACCACCACGGAACCGTCGGGGTTCATCCGCACGGTGGAGGACTCCCAGCCGCCGATGTAGCCGAACTGCTCGAACAGCGGGGTGGGGCCGAAGCCGCCCATCTCGACGAAGCAGGAGAAGCCGATGCCCAGCAGCGGCCGGGTGGGGTCGGCGCGCCGCTCCGCCGCCTCGCGCCGGAGCTCCTCGAGGTCCGCGCCGCCGTCGCGCAGGTGCTCCAGCAGGGTGTCCAGCAGCCGCGGGTAGTCGCTCTCGTCGTAGACGATCCCCGGCCACTGGGTGGCGTAGGGCATCTCGCCGGGCTGGATGAAGTTGACCCGCCGCACCTCCAGCGGGTCGCGGCCGAGCTCGCGGGCCACCACCTCGACGACCCGCTCGATGAGGAACGCCGCCTCCGGCCGGCCGGCGCCGCGGTAGGCCGCCACCGGCGTGGTGTTGGTGGCGACGCTGCGGAAGGACGCCGCGACCTTGGGGATCTTGTAGCAGCCGCCGGACATGAAGACGGTGAGGGTGGGCAGCCCGGCGCCGGTCGCGTCCGGCCAGGCGCCGACGTCCTGGACGATCGCCACCCGCATGGCCAGCAGCCGGCCCTCGTCGTCGAAGCCCACGTCGACGTCCTGCAGCTGGGCCCGGCCGTGGGTCATCGCGACCAGGTTCTCGCTGCGCGTCTCGACGTACTTCACCGGCCGCCCCAGCCGCCGCGACAGCTCGGCGGTGAGGAGGAACTCCGGGTAGAAGCTCGCCTTGGCGCCGAACCCGCCCCCGACGTCGGGTGCGACGACCCGCGTCTCGTGCTGGGGCAGGCCGAACATGGCGGCCAGCTCGTTGCGCACCGGGTGCGGGGCCTGCACGGTGGCGTACAGGGTGAGCCCGCTGCCGTCCCAGCTGGCCACACAGCCGCCGGGCTCGATGGGGACGGCGGCCAGCCGCTGGTTGCGGATGCGCAGGCTGGTGCGGTGCGGGGCGGCGGCGAGCTCGGTCTCGGCGTCGTCGGCGGACATCGGCTGGTCCAGGACGACGTTGCTCGCCAGCCCGGGGACGATGGGCGCCGCGCCCTCGGCCAGCGCGTCCTCGACGGTGACCAGGGCCGGCAGCGGGTCGTAGTCGACGACGACCGCGGCGGCGGCGTCGGCGGCGAGGTAGCGGTCGTCGGCGACGACGACGGCGACCGGCTCGCCGACGAACCGGACGGCGTCGCGGGCGAGGCAGGGCCGCTGCGTGCCGGGGAAGGAGCGCACGTGCGGCAGCCCGTCGAGGTCGGCGGCGGTCCACACGCCGAGGACGCCCGGCAGCTCCCGGGCGGCCTTCGTGTCGATCGAGGCGATGCGGGCGTGCGGCTCGACGCTGCGGACGTAGGCCATGTGCACCGTGCCCGGCAGCTGGATGTCGTCGACGTAGCGGCCCCGGCCGGTGAGCAGGGCGGGGTCCTCCTTGCGGAGCACGGCGGCTCCGACCATGGACCCCATCAGCGGGTCGCCTGACCGCAGTCGACGTGCAGCGTGTGACCGGTGATGACCCGGGCGTTGTCGGAGGCGAGGAACAAGACCGCGTCGGTGATGTCCTGCATCTCCGCCCGCCACTTGGGTCCGGGGAGGTTGCCCTGGGCGGAGAAGACCTCGAAGGCCTCGGCGGGGTCCATCCCCATGCCGGCCGAGAGCCCGCTGACCATGCCGGAGCCGTGCCGGTCGGGGCCGGGCCGGATGGTCGCAGGGGCGACGGCGTTGACGTTGATGCCGAACTCGGCGAGCTCGGTGGCCCACGCGCGGGTGAGCCCCACCACGCCGTGCTTGCTCGCCACGTAGTGCGACAGCATCGCGTGCCCGCTGCCGATCACCGCGGAGGAGATGTTGACGATCTTCCCGTCGCGCCGTCCGATCATCTGCGGGACGACGAACTTGGCCACGTGCATCGGCCCCTTGAGGTTCGTGTCGATGACCGCGTCGAGCGTGGCGGCGCTCATGTCCTGGATCGTGTCGAGCGCCGCCATCCCGGCGTTGTTGACCAGGACGTCGATCCGGTCGAACTCGGCCAGCGCGGTCTCCACCGCCCGGCGCACCGCGTCCTCGTCGCGGACGTCGGCGGTCAGCCCGAGCGCCCGCCGGTCGTACTGCTCCACCTGCTTCACCGTGAGCGCGAGGTCCTCGGCGCTCGCCGTCTCGTACAGGCCGGGTATCGGCGCGGCGATGTCGACGGCGACCACGTCGCACCCGGCCTCGGCGAAGGCCCGGGCGTGGTTGGCGCCCTGACCGCGTCCCGCTCCGGTGATGAGGACGACCTTGCCCTCGAGTCCGCGCAGTTCGACGCCCATGGAGCACCTCCGGTGTGACGTACGCGACAGCGTGCGCGGTCTTCCTACGGCACACGGCGGACTCCGGGCAATGGCCGACGGCACTAGTCGTCGGTGGACTCACGCCGGGACCGGGTCGCCCGCGGTCAGCACGGCAGCGGAACGCGCCGCCCGGTCCTACGCTCCGCGCATGGCAGAGCCCCCGTGGTGGCAGCGCGGCGCCGTCTACCAGGTCTACCCGCGCTCGTTCGCCGACGCGGACGGCGACGGCGTGGGCGACCTGCGCGGTCTGCGGGAGCACCTCGACCACCTCGCCGCCCTGCACGTCGGGGCGGTGTGGCTCTCCCCGGTCTTCCCCTCGCCGATGGCCGACTTCGGCTACGACGTCGCCGACTTCTGCGACGTCGACCCGCTCTTCGGCGGCCTCGGCGAGCTCGACGCGCTCATCGCCGACTGCCACGCGCGGGGCATCCGCGTCGTCCTGGACTGGGTGCCCAACCACTCCTCCGACCGGCACCCGTGGTTCCTGGCGTCGCGCTCGTCGCGGGAGGACCCGAAGCGCGACTGGTACGTCTGGCGGGACGGTGCCCCCGGCGGCGGGCCCCCCAACGACTGGCGGTCGGACTTCGCCGCCGTCGGCCCGGCCTGGTCCTTCGACGAGCGCACGGGGCAGTGGTACCTGCACTCCTACACCCCGCAGCAGCCGGACCTGAACTGGGACAACCCGGAGGTCGAGGCCGCCATGCACGACACCGTGCGGTTCTGGCTGGACCGCGGCGTCGACGGGCTGCGGATCGACGCCCTCCAGCGCCTCGGCAAGGACCCGCTGCTGCGGAGCAACGCCGGCGCCGACCGGCGGCACGACCAGGACTGGGAGCCGGTCGCGCACGAGCGGTTGCGCGGCATCCGCCGGGTGGTCGACGAGTACCCCGACCGCATGATCGTCGGCGAGGTGTACCTGCTCGACCTGCGGCGGGTGGTCGACTACGTGGCCGGCGGCGACCAGCTGCACATGGCGCACAACTTCGTCTTCCTGCACCTGCCCTGGGACGCCGCCGCCTTCCGCGACGCCGTCGAGCAGTTCGAGGAGCTGGCCGAGCCCGACGCCTGGCCCGCCTGGTTCCTCGGCAACCACGACCACTCGCGGATCGCCACCCGGTACGACGACGGCAGTGGCTCCGGGCCGGCCCGCGCCCGGGCGGCCGCGCTGCTGCTGACCGCGCTGCGCGGCACGCCGTTCCTCTACCAGGGCGACGAGCTCGGCCTCCCCGACGCCGACGTGCCGCCGGACCGGGTGGTCGACGTCGACGGCCGCGACCCCGAGCGCGCGCCGCTCCCCTGGCGGCCGCCGTCGGTGGCCGGCCCGGGCGCCGGCTTCACCACCGGGACGCCGTGGCTGCCGCTGGTGGCCGACGCCGAGCGGCTGTGCGCCGAGCGCCAGATCGCCGACCCCGCCTCGACGCTGTCCCTGGTGCGCCGGCTGGGCGAGGTGCGCGCGGGCTCCCCCGCCCTGCAGTCGGGCGCCCAGCGGGTGCTCGACGCCGGCCCCGACGTGCTGGCGTGGGTGCGCGGCGAGGGCGCCGGCCGGCTGGTGGCCGCCGTCAACTTCGCCTCCGGCCCACGGCGGCTCGAGGGCGGCGACCTGCCCGGCGGGGCGCACGCCGTCGTCGTGTCCACCGACCCCGCGCGGGACGGCCGCGGGACCGTCGCGCTGCCCGGGCTGGTGCTGCAGCCGGACGAGGCCGTCCTGCTGCGGCCGGCCGCCGCCGGCGACGGCTGACCCCGGGCGGCCGCGCGGCGCGGGCTCACCCCCCATGGCGCCACCGTCGGCCCTCGCGGGTCATCAGCGCGCCTGCCTCCGGCGGTCCCCACGTGCTGGCCTGGTAGAGCGGGATGGGCGCGGTGTCGCTCGCCCAGTACCGCAGCACCGGGTCGACGATGCGCCAGGAGCGGCCCACCTCGTCGGCGCGGATGAACAGGGTGGGGTCGCCGATCAGCGCGTCGAGGATGACCCGCTCGTAGGCGTCGATCGACTCCTGCTCGAAGCTCTCGTAGGAGAAGTCCATCGAGGCCTTCTGCACGCGGAAGGCGTGGCCGGGGACCTTGGCGCCGAAGCGCAGGCTCACCCCCTCGTCGGGCTGGACCCGCACGACCAGCGCGTCGGGTTCCAGGCCGTCGCCGGTGCCGGGGAACAGCGGCAGCTGCGGCGGCCGGCGGAACTGGATGGCGACCTCGGTGACCCGGGCGGGCAGCCGCTTGCCGGTGCGCACGAACACCGGCACGCCGGTCCAGCGCCAGTTGTCGATGTCCAGCCGCATGGCCACGAACGTCTCGGTGGAGCTCAGCGGGTCCACGCCGGGCTCCTCCCGGTACCCGGGCATCAGCTCCTCGCGGGTGCCGCCGCGGGTGTACTGGCCGCGGACGGTGTTGGCGGCGATCTGCGCCTCCTCGTCCAGCGGCCGCAGCGCGCGCAGCAGCTTGACCTTCTCGTCGCGGATCGCCTCGGCGTGGAAGGACGTCGGGGGCTCCATGAGGAACAGCGACAGCACCTGCAGCACGTGGTTCTGCACGATGTCGCGCATCGCCCCGGTCGTCTCGTAGAACCCGCCGCGGGAGCCGACCCCCAGGGTCTCGGCGACGGTGATCTGCACGTCGTCGACCCAGGTGCGGTTCCAGATCGGCTCGAACACCGAGTTGGCGAAGCGCAGCGCCAGCAGGTTCTGCACCGTCTCCTTGGCCAGGTAGTGGTCGATGCGGAAGATCTGCTCCTCGGTGAACGCCGTCGTCAGCTCGGTGTAGAGGTCGCGCGCGCTGGCCTCGTCCCAGCCGAACGGCTTCTCGATCACCGCCCGCACGAAACCCTCGCCGGCCGGCGTGCCGAGGCCCGCCTTGCCCAGGTTCACCGCGATCGGCCCGAACAGCCGCGGCGGGGTGGCGAAGTAGTACACCCGGCCGCCGGCGGTGCCGTGGCGCCGGTCGCAGTCGGCGAGCACCTCGGCGAGCCGGGAGTAGGTGCCCGGGTCGTCGTAGTCGCCGGCGACGTAGCGCGCCGAGGCGGTGAGCTCGGTCCAGCGCGGGTCGTCGGTGGCGGCGACGGTGGTCCGGCAGTAGCTGCCGAACTCCTCGTCGGTCATGGGCGTGCGGGCGACCCCGACGAGGGCGACCTCCGGGGGCAGCGCGCCGTAGGCGGCCAGCCGCTCCAGCGCGGGCAGCAGCTTGCGGGCGGTCAGGTCCCCCGACGCACCGAAGACCACCAGGACGGACGGGGGCGAGCGCCGGGCCAGGTCGGTCGCCGGCTGCGGTTCGGTCGGCATGTCGCGGTGCGCTCCTCGTGCGGTCACGGGCGGACGGCGGTCAGGACGGATGCTGCTCGCCCGGCCGCCCGCGCACCAGGTGCCCGGCGGACCGCCCCGGCCGGTCGGCGACCGCCCGGTCCCGGGGCGGGGCCGGGAGGCAGCGCCGCAGCCCGGCGCGGCCGTGGTGGATGCGGCTGCCGACGGCGCCGCGACCGATGCCGAGGGTGGCCGCGATCTCGTCGTAGGGCAGCCCCGCGACGTCGCGCAGGACGACGGGGACGCGGACCTCCGGCGGCAGCGCGTCCAGTGCCTCCTGCACCGGGAGTCCGGGGCCCGTCCCCGCGCCGGGCCCCGCCGGGGTGCCGGCCCGCTGCCGGCGCTCGACCAGGTCGAGGAACAGCCCCGTCGTGATCCGGTGCAGCGGCGCCTCCGGGCCGCCCGGCGCGGGGCCCGCCGGTGAGCGGAACACCTGCACGAAGGTCTCCCGGGTCAGGTCCGCGGCGTCCTGCGTGTCGCCGGAGAGCCGGTAGGCCAGCCGGTAGACCCGGGCGGAGTGGTCGTGCACCACCCGCTCCCAGGCGCCCGGCGTCGCCGGCCCGCGCCCGTCCGTGCCCGCCGCGTCGCTCACCACGCGGCCACGATGGGGGCCTCCGCGGCCGGTCGCGCCCGTGGGAGACCCTGGTCGAGTCGGATGACCGATGCCCCCGGCCGCCGGACTGCCTAGCGTTCCGGGCCCGGGAGAGCTCCGGCCGGCCCGTCCTCCCCGGCGGGCAGCTCCTGCTCCCGCTGTCCCGGGAGGAGGTGTCATGGCGGTCCCCCGCCGCGGGTCCACCGGACTGCGCCCACCGGCGCCGAGGCGCCCGGCCGGAGCGGATCCCCGGCGTCCGGGCCCCGAGGGTCGGGACCCCGCCGCGCGCGCCGTGCCACCCGCACGGCTGCGCACCGGTGCCGGGCGGTCCCCGCACGACCGCCTCGAGACGGGAGGCACGACCGTCGGCAGGTGGCCGGGCCTGGTCGGGCGCCGCGCCGAGTGCGACCGGCTCAGCGGCCTGGTGGCGGCCACCAAGGCCGGGCGCAGCCAGGTGCTGGTCCTGCGCGGCGAGGCCGGGATCGGCAAGACCGCGCTGCTGGACTTCCTCCTCCAGCGCTCGGCCGGGTGCCAGGTGGCCCGCGCGGCGGGCGTGGAGTCGGAGGTGGAGCTGGTCTTCGCCGGCCTGCACCAGCTGTGCGGTCCCCACCTCGACCGGCTCGCCGCGCTGCCCGCGCCGCAGCAGCAGGCCCTCGGCACCGCGTTCGGCCTGCGGGCGGGGACCGCACCCGACCGCTTCCTGGTGGGCCTGGCCGTGCTGACCCTGCTCTCCGAGGTGGCGGAGGAGCGGCCGCTGCTGTGCATCGTCGACGACGCCCAGTGGCTGGACCAGGCCTCGGCGCAGGTCCTGGAGTTCGTCGCCCGCCGGCTCGCCGCCGAGCCCGTCGCCCTGGTGTTCGCCGTCCGCCCGTCCGACCGCGAGCCGGTGCTGGCCGGGCTGCCGGAGCTCGTCGTCCGCGGGCTGGACAACACCGATGCGCGGGCGCTCGTGGACTCGGCGGTGACCGGCACCCTCGACCCCCGGGTACGCGACCGCATCGTGGCCGAGGCCCGCGGCAACCCCCTCGCCCTGCTGGAGCTCCCGCAGGGGCGCACGCCCGCCGAGCTCGCGGGCGGCTTCGGGCTGCCCGACGCCACCCCGGTGGCCGGCCGGATCGAGGACGTCTTCCGGCGCCGGCTCGCGCCGCTGCCGGAGGTGACCCGCCGGCTGCTGCTCATCGCCGCCGCGGACCCGGTGGGCGACCCGGTCCCGGTCTGGCGCGCCGCCGGCCGGCTCGGCATCGGCGCCGAGGCGGTGACCCCCGCGACCGACGCGGGGTTGGTGGAGATCGACACCTCCGTCCGCTTCCGCCACCCCCTGGTGCGGTCCGCGGTCTACCGCGCGGCGTCCCCGGAGGAGCGCCGCACCGCCCACCGCGCGCTGGCGTCCTCGGTCGATCCCGGCACCGACCCCGACCGCCGCGCGTGGCACCGGGCGCAGGGGACGGCGGGCCTGGACGAGGACGTCGCCGAGGAGCTCGAGCGGGCGGCGAGCCGGGTGCGCGCCCGGGGCGGGCAGGCCGCCGCCGCGGTCTTCCTCGAACGGGCCGTGGCGCTGACCCCCGACCCCGCGCGGCGGGCCCGCCGGGCCCTGGCCGCGGCCTCCAGCGCCAACCTGGCCGGAGCTGCCGAACGCGCGGTCGAGCTGCTCTCCACCGCCCGGGTCGGTCCCCTGGACGAGCTGGACCGGGCCCGGGCGGAGCTGCTGGACGCCCAGATCACCTTCGCCGCGACCCGCGGCCGGGACGCTCCCCGGCTGCTGCTGGCCGCGGCCCGCCGGCTGGAGCCGCTGGACGCCACCCTCGCGCGCGCCACCTACCTCGACGCGTTCGCCGCGGCGGTGGCGGCCGGGCGGGAGGCCCGCGGCGGTGACCTGCGCGAGGTGGCCGACGCCGTCGTCACCGCCGGCTGGGGCCCCTCCCCCTCCGGCCTGCCGCGGTCGTGCGCCCTGCTCCTCGACGGGCTCGCGCTGCTGCTCACCCGGGGCCACGGGGCCGGGATCCCGGTGCTGCGGCGGGCGCTGACCGCGATGCGGGAGGAGCCGCTCCCCGAGGACGACGCGCTGCGCTGGCTGTGGCTGGCCTGCCGGACGGCCCGTGCGCTGTTCGACGACACCAGCTGGGACGTGCTCTCCGAGCGCCAGGTCCGGGTCGCCCGCCGGACCGGCGCGCTGTCCCTGCTGCCCACGGCGCTCACCGAGCGGTTCAGCATGCAGCTGTTCGCCGGCAACCTCGCCGTCGCGACGTCCCTCGCCGGCGAGGCGGCCGCCGTCACCGAGGCGATCGGCAGCCGGGTCACCCCCTACGGTGCGGTCAGCCTGGCCACCTGGCGGGGCCGCGAGGCCGAGGCGCGAGCGCTGGTGGAGGCCAGCCGCGAGGACGTCGTGCGCCGGGGTGAGGGCCTGTGGCTGATCTCCGCGGACTGGACGCGGGCGGTGATGCTCCTCGGCCTGTGCCGGTACGACGAGGCGCTGACCGCCGCGGAGAGCGCGGCCGACCGGGCCGACGGGCTCGAGCTGTGGACCTGGGTGTGGCCGGAGGTCGTCGAGGCGGCGGTGCGCAGCGGCCGGGCCGGGCGGGCCACCGGACCCGCGTCCCGGTTCACCGCGTTCGCGCGGGCCAGCGGGACCGACTGGGCGCTCGGGGTGGACGCCCGATGCCGGGCCCTGCTCAGCAGCGGGGACGACGCCGAGGCGCTCCACCGGGAGGCGGTCGACCGGCTCGCCCGCACCAGCATCCGGGTGGCGCAGGCCCGCGCGCACCTGCTGTTCGGGGAGTGGCTGCGCCGCGAGGGCCGGCGGCGGGAGGCCCGCGACCACCTCCGCACCGCCCACCGGATGCTCGTCGACATGGGGATGGAGGCCTTCGCCGAGCGGGCCCGGCAGGAGCTGACCGGCACCGGGGAGACCGCGCGGCGGCGCGTCGTCGCGACCCTCGACGAGCTCACCCCGCAGGAGGCGCAGATCGCCTGGCTCGCCGCCGAGCGGCTGACCAACCCGGAGATCGGCACGCAGCTGTTCCTCAGCCCCCGCACCGTCGAGTGGCACCTGCGGAAGGTGTTCACCAAGCTCGGCGTCAGCTCGCGGCGGGAGCTGGTCGACGCGCTGGCCCGCGACGACGCCTGAGCGACCGGGCGGGTCCGGCCCTCAGCCGACCCGGGCCGCCGGCCGGGGAGCCCGCCGGTCCTCCGCGGAGAAGTGCGACCACTCGCCGGCCTCCCACGCCTCGCGCAACCCCGGCCGGCTCAGGTCCCAGTCCGGGCGGATCTCGGCGGTCGCGGCGCGCAGGTCGTGCCACAGGTCGCAGATCGAGGGCCGGCCCCAGAACCAGTGGCCGTTGTAGACCGAGTGCACGACCAGGCCCGGCTTGAGCACCAGGGTGTGCGGCACCATCGGGTCGTTGCCGGGGTCGGTGTAGTCCTGGATGTCCAGGTCGCGCTGCACGATCCGCCCGGGGTCGGACAGGAACGGCCACTGGGCGCCCACCGACGCCCGGAACTCCTGCGCGGTGTGGCGGTCGTCGGTGGTGACGGTGACGATCCGGGTGCGGGCCACCCCGATCCTCGACTGGAAGGCCGCCAGCTCCAGGTGCTGCTGGTGGTCCTCCGGGCAGTGGTGGCCGCGGGCCAGGACCAGCACCATCGGGTCGCGGTCCTGCAACTCGCCGAGCGTGCGCTCGACGCCCGTGTGGTCGGGGAGCGAGTAGTCGGGGAAGACCCCGCCCGGCGCGATGTCGGAACGCATCGGATGCCCCTCTCGTCCGGCCCCGGGGTCCTCGACCGCCGACGGTCGCTCCTCCCCGGTCGGCTCCCGCCCGACGCTGCCGCTCCCCGCTCGCGGTCGCGCCAGGCACAGTCCCTGGTCCCGGGCCCGCCGGCTCCTCCTCCCGCCGGCCCCGGGGCCGGACCAGTGACTCTCCCTGGTCCGACGCGGAGGCCGGCGGACCAGCCTGGTGCGACCGGCACCGGTCGGCGCCGGGTCCGGCGAGCGTGAGGGAGCACCCCGTGGACATGAAGCTCGAGGCCGTCGTCATCGGCGTCTCCGACGTCGACCGGGCCAAGCAGTTCTACAAGGACCTCGGCTGGCGGGAGGACGCCGACTTCCTCGTCGACGAGGGCTTCCGGATCATCCAGATGACGCCGCCCGGCTCCCCCTGCTCCATCCACTTCGGCATCGGCCTGCCCCCCACGGCACCCGGCGCGGGCGGCGGGATGTTCCTCGCGGTCACCGACATCGAGGCCGCCCGCGCGGAGCTGATCGAGAACGGCGCGGACGTCAGCGAGGTCTTCCACGACGCCGGCGGCGGCCTGGCCGTCCGCGGCGACCCCACCACGCACGCCCCCGGGCCCGACCCCGAGCGCCGCAGCTACGCGTCCTACGCCACCTTCGCCGACCCCGACGGCAACCGGTACGTGCTGCAGGAGCTCACCACCCGCCTGCCCGGCCGCTGACCACCGACACCGACACCGACACCGAGACCGAGGAGGACGACGTGGACGAGATGGACGTCCCGACGCTGGCCGGCCTGCTGCGCGAGGCCGAGGAGCACCACGGGCAGTACGAGCCGGTGGGGCCGCCGCACCACTGGGCCGACTGGTACGCCGGCTACATCGTGGCCCGCCGGCAGGGGCGCACCGCCGAGGAGGCCGTCGCCGACGCCACCCTCGTCATCGAGGGCGCCCCGCACTGACCGGCGCCCGGAGGCGGCCCCGTGGACGGCCATCCCGTGAACGGCGATCCCGTGGACGGCGATCCCGTGGACGGCGATCCCGTGGACGGCGATCCCCGGCGGCACGACCCCGCCGGCGACGGCGCGACCCGCACGGCGGCCGACCCGCCGCACGGCGGGCTCGTCGCGCTGCGCAGCGGGCCGGGCGCCGCGCTGGTCGCCGCGACCGTGCTCGCGTCGATGGTCGCCTTCCTCGACGCCGCCGTCGTCAACGTCGCGGTGCCGGCCATCGAGGCCGACCTGCGGGCGAGCGTGTCCGGCGTGCAGTGGGTGGTGGCCGGCTACCTGCTGACCGCCGCGGCGCTGCTGCTGCCCGCCGGCGCCCTCATCGACGCCCTCGGCCGGCGGCGGGCGCTGCTCGCCGGTCTGGTCGTGATGCTCGTCGCCTCGGTGCTGTGCGCGGTCGCCCCGACCACCGCCACCCTGGTCACGGCCCGGCTGGTCCAGGGCGCCGGCGCCGCCCTGGTGGTGCCCAGCGCCCTCGCCCTGCTCAACGGGACCCTCCTGGTCGCCGACCGCGCGCGGGGCATCGGCGTCTGGGCGGGCCTGGCGACCCTCGGCATGACCCTGGGCCCCTACGCCGGCGGCTGGCTGGTCGACACCACGTCCTGGCGGTACCTGTTCCTGCTCAACGTCCCGCTCGTCCTCGCCGCGGTCTGGGTGCTGCGGCACGTCCCCGAGACCGGCGGGGCCCGGCGGCCGCTGTCGCTGGACGTCGCCGGCGCGGTGCTGTCGGTCGCCGGGTTCGGCGGCGTCGTCTTCGCCCTCATGGCCGGGCCGGTGGCCGGCTGGCTGAGCCCGCGGGTCCTGCTCACCGGGATCGGCGGCGTCCTGTGCCTCGCCGCGCTGGTGCCCGTCGAGCGCCGGCAGCGCAGCCCGATGCTGCGCCTGTCGCTGTTCACCTCCCGCCAGTTCGACGCCATCAACGTCGCCACGGTGCTGCTCTACGGCGCGCTCGCCGCCGCCGCGTACCTGCTGGTCCTGCAGGTCCAGCTCCAGCTCGGCTACAGCGCCGCCGAGGCCGGTGCCGTGCTGATCCCGGAGGCCGCGGTCTTCCTCGTGCTCTCCCCGGTCGTCGGCGGGCTGGTCGGCCGGGTCGGGCCGCGCCGGCTGATGGTCGCCGGCATCCTCTCCATCGCCGGCTCCTTCCTCGTGCTCTCGACCGTCGACGCCGGCGACCGCTGGGTCGAGGGCCTCCTCCCCGGCGCGCTGCTGTGGGGCGTGGGCCTGGCGCTCACGGTGGCCCCGCTGACCTCGGCCGTGCTCGCCGCCGTGAGCGACGACGACCTCGGCGAGGCCTCCGCGGTCAACGACGCGGCGGCGCGGGTGGGCGCGCTGCTGCTGGTCGCCCTCGTGCCCGTCCTGGTCGGCACCGGCGACGGCGAGCTGGGACCGGCGCTGGCCGACGGCTACCGGCCGGCCATGCTCGTGATGACCGGGCTGGCCCTCGCGGCCGCCGCCGTCACCGCGCTGTTCGCCTCCGACCGGCCCACCCCCGCGCCGATGCCCGCGCCCGCGCCGATGCCGGTCCCCTCGACGGTGCGGCCGGTGCCCGCCCAGACGGCCGGCCGACGGTGACCCGTCGGTCTCCCCCACCCGCAGCGACGACACCCGAGGAGCGGTCATGGACTACGACGTCATCGTGCTGGGCGGCGGGGCTCCCGGTGAGCACTGCGCCGCGCGCCTCGCCGACGGCGGCCTGCGGGTCGCCATCGTGGAACGCGAGCGGCTCGGCGGGGAGTGCTCCTACTGGGCGTGCATCCCGTCGAAGACCCTGCTCCGGCCCGGCGAGGCGGTGGCCGCGGCCCGGCGGGCACCCGGCGCGGCGCAGGCGGTGACCGGCCCGGTGGACACCGCGGCCGCCTTCGGCTGGCGGGACTTCATGGTCAGCGACTACGACGACGCCGGCGCCGTGAAGTGGGCCGAGGGCGAGGGCATCGACGTCATCCGCGGCCACGGCCGCCTCGCCGGCCACGGCCGGGTGCAGGTCGACAGGACCGTCCACACCGCCCGGCACGTCGTGGTGGCCACCGGCTCGGACCCCTTCGTGCCCCCCGTCCCCGGCCTGCGCGAGCTGCCCGGCTCCTGGACCAGCCGCGAGGCGACGAGCATGACCGAGGTCCCCCGGCACCTGCTGGTCCTCGGCGGCGGCCCGGTCGGCGTGGAGATGGCGCAGGCGGTGACCCGGCTGGGCGGCTCGGCGTCGATCGTCGAGGGCATGGACCACCTGCTCGCCCGCGAGCCCCGGGCGCTGGGGACCGCGCTGGGCACGGCGCTGGCGGCCGAGGGCGTGGGCCTGCACCTGGGCCGGATGGCGTCGGCGGCCCGGTACGAGGACGGCGAGTTCGTGCTCGAGTTCCCCGACGGCGAGCCGCTGCGCGGCGACCGTCTGCTCGTGGCCACCGGCCGCCGTCCCCGGGTGCACGACATCGGCCTGGAGACCGTCGGCCTCGAGGAGCTCCGCCTCGACGCCCGGCTGTGCGCGCGCGAGGGGCTGTGGGCCGTCGGCGACGTGATGACCCCCTGGCCGCTGACCCACGTCGGCAAGTACCAGGCGCGCGTGGTGGCGTCGAACATCCTCGGCCGGCCGCGCGCCGTGGACTACTCCGCCGTCCCTCGGGTGACCTACACCGACCCCGAGGCCGCCGCCGTCGGGGACGCCGACGGCCCGGTCACGGCCACCGTGCCGCTGTCGCAGGTGGCGCGGACGGCGACCTACACCCGCTCCTACGACACCGAGCCCGGCTTCCTCACCCTCGTCTCCGACGGCACGCACCTGACCGGGGCGTACGCCCTGGGCCCCGGCTCCGGCGAGTGGCTGCAGCAGGCCACCCTCGCCATCCGGGCCCGCGTGCCGCTGGAGGTGCTCGAGGACGTGATCCAGCCGTTCCCGACCTTCTCCGAGGCGTTCCTGCACGCCCTGCTCGAGCTGCGCGGCGCGGCCCGCGCGTGACGGTCATCTGACCGATGCTGTCCCGCCCGGTGCCGTCCAGGGTGGGACCCCGGACGAGAGGGGGCTGCCATGTCACTGGTGTCCCGGGGGTTCGGCCGCAGGCGGTCGGCCACCACGGACGACCGCCTGCCACCCGGCCAGTACGACACCGGCAGCCGGTTCCCGGTGCTGTCGGCCGGCCCCACGCCGCGGACGCCGGTGGCGCGGTGGGACTTCTCCGTGCGGGGCGAGGTGGAGACCCCGCGCACCTGGACCTGGGAGGAGTTCCGGGCGCTGCCGCGCGAGGCGATCTCGGTCGACATCCACTGCGTCACCAAGTGGTCGAAGTTCGACACCCGGTGGGAGGGCGTCGCGGTCGACACCCTGCTGGCCGACGCCGGCGCCCGCGCGTCGTACCTCGTCGCGTTCTGCGACGGCGGGTACACCACCAACCTGCCCCTCGACGACGTGACCGGCGGCCGGGCCTGGGTGGTCGACACCTACAACGGGGAGCCCCTCGCCCCCGAGCACGGCGGCCCGGCGCGGCTGCTGGTCCCCCACCTGTACTTCTGGAAGAGCGCCAAGTGGGTCCGCGGGCTCACGCTGACCCGGGTGAACGAGCCCGGCTTCTGGGAGACCTTCGGCTACCACGACCGCGGTGACCCGTGGCTCGAGCAGCGGTACAGCGGCGACTGACCTGGCTGCAGGCCAGGCTCGCCGACAGCCGGCCCGAGAGCACCCGGGTCCGGCGGCTGGTGTTCGACGTGGACGGCTGGACCGGGCACCTGCCCGGCCAGCACGTGGACGTGCGGCTGACGGCCGAGGACGGCTACCGCGCCCAGCGCAGCTACTCGATCGCCTCCCCACCCGAGGACCCGCAGCTGCACCTGCTCGTCGAGAACCTCGCGGGCGGTGAGGTGTCGCCCTACCTCACCGCCGAGATGCAGTCCGGGGACGCCCTGGAACTCCGTGGCCCGATCGGCGGCTACTTCGTCTGGTCCGCGGACGCCGACCGCGCCACGCCGACGGAGCGCCGTCGCCCGGTGCAGCTCGTCGCCGGCGGTGCCGGGGTCTCGCCGTTCCTCGCGATGCTCGACCACGCCCGCCGGGCCGGCAGCCCCACCCCCGTCCGGCTGCTGTACTCCGCCCGCACCGCCGACGACGTCCTGGGCACCGGCCTGCTCGGGCCCGAGGCGACGGTCACCCTCACCCGCGGTGCGCCGGCCGACTGGCCGGGTCCGACCGGCCGCATCGACGCCCCCCTGCTGCGCGAGCGGACCTACCCGCCCGCCGAGCGGCCGCGGGTGTTCGTGTGCGGTCCCACCGTGTTCGTCGAGACCGTCGCCGCCACGCTGGTCGACCTCGGCCACGAGCCGTCGAGCATCCGGCTCGAGCGCTTCGGTGGCACCCCGGGCCCGGAGTGACCGTCCCCGACGCCACGAGGAGAGCCATGCCGCCCACAGCCGCCCCCACCGTGGGGGCCGCGATGCGCCCGCCGGTCACGACGGTCGAGCAGGGGGCGCACCTGGCCGCGGCCGCCTACCTGATGAAGCGGTCGGGCGACACCGCGCTCGTCGTCACCCGGGCCGACGACGCCGCCGTCCCGATCGGGATCGTCACCGACGCGGACGTGAGCCAGGCGGTGGCCGACGGCCGGGACCCGGAGCAGGTGCGGGTCGGCGACGTGGTGTCCGGCCCCCCGGTCACGGTCACGTCGGACACCCCCGTCGACGACGCCGTCCGCGCGATGGTCGACCACCGGATGCAGCACCTGCTGGTGCTCGACGGCGGGAAGCTGGTCGGCATCGTCGACACCCTCGACCTGTGCCGGGTCTCCCTGGCGGCGGGCACGCCGGCGGTGCCCGGCACGGCCTGACCGCCCGGGCAACCGCCCCCGGGGCGCGGGGTCAGCCGCCGGGCGGGGCCGACAGCAGCCGCACGCCGCTCATCTCCAGACGGCGGCCACCGTCGTCGGACGCGCAGCGCATGACCACCTGCATGCAGCCCGGGCAGCGGACCACCATGGCGGGGGTGTCGGCGTAGACCAGGTGTGCGCCCAGCGCCGCCCGGCTGCCGCAGTGCGCGCAGGTGACCATCGCGGTGGTGGGGTCCATGGTCATCATCTCGGTCAGCACGCCGGCCGCCGCGTTGCCGTCCAGCCGGCGGTCGGGCTCGTCCGTCGGTTCGCTCATCGCACGACCTCCCTCTCCCGGACCGGCCGGTCCGGGTGTCCTCACGTCCGGGTCCCGGGGACGGCGCCGGTCGCCTGCAGCGGCTCCTCCGCCCGGCCGTCGCCGTGGAAGCGGAGGATCGCCGCCAGCGTCTCCGCCGGCCGCTCCTCCGCCATGAAGTGACCGCTGTCGAGCGCCTCGCCGGTGACGTCGTCGGCCCACTCCCGCCAGACCGCCAGCGTGTCGTACCAGGAAGCGAGGGCACCCCGGCCGGCCCACAGCACCTGCAGCGGGCAGGTGATCCGCCGCCCGGCGGCCCGGTCGGCCTCGTCGTCGGCGCGGTCACAGGTGGCACCGGCCCGGTAGTCCTCGCAGATGGCGTGCACCACGGCGGGGTCCCGCACGCAGCGGGCGTAGTCGGCCACCGCCTCCGCGGCGAACCCGCGGATGGCGCCGCCGAACTCGGCGTCGAAGAAGAAGAACTCCGGATCCGGCGCGATCAGCCGCTCGGGGATCGGCTCGGGCAGGGCGAGGAAGGCCCAGTGCCAGTAGCCGAGGGCCATCCGCGCGTCGGCGCGGGCCCACACCTCGGCGGTGGGGACGACGTCCATGACGGTCACCCGGCGCACCGCGTCCGGGGAGTCGAGCGCCATGCGGTAGGCCGCCCGGCCGCCCCGGTCGTGCCCGACGACGTCGAAGCGGTCGAAGCCGAGCTGCCGCATCAGGCGCACGCCGTCGTCGGCCATCGCCCGCTTGCCGAGGGTCTCGTGTCCGGGGACGGTCGGGGGGCGGGAGCTGTCCCCGTAGCCGCGCAGGTCGGGCGCCACGACGGTGAACCGCTCGGCCAGCGCCCCGGCGATGCCGCCCCACATCAGGTGCGTCTCCGGATAACCGTGCAGGAGCAGCAGGGGCGGTCCCGAGCCGCCCGACCGGACCCGGAGCGTCACCTCCCCCACCGGGAGGCGGGCCTGCGCGAAGCCGTCGAAACCGTCCCCGCGAGCTGCTCCCGCGGGTGGCGCTGGAGGGGACATCGGAACTCCGTGCGGTCGGTCGGGGCACGGTGGAGGTCGTGCGAGTCTGCGCGGTCCGGCGGGGCGCGGGCATCGGTCATGTGACTCGGGGCCCGGGCCGCCCCCGGTGCCTCAGCCGGGCTGCGGCTCGACCCGCTCGAGGGACTGCACGTGCGCGTCCTGCACCCGCAGGATCGCCGAGTTGCCGCGGAACAGGACGGTCCAGCCGTCCTCGCGCTCGACGGTCACGCCCTCGAAGGTCTCGCGCACGACCTGCTCGCCGTCGCCGTAGACCATCCGGTAGGTCGGCATCCCCGGTCCCTCCGTCGTCGACCCCCGGCTCGGCGGTCCCTCGGCCCCCACCGTGGCCGCCCGGCGTGGCCGGGGCATCGGTCATGCGACTGCCGCGGGGCCCGGTGGGGTCCCCCGGGCGCCCTGACCGGGGCAGGATCCCCGTGTCGTCGCCCGCGCCCGACCCACCCGCCCCGGGAGCCCGCCGTGCGTGCCACCGAATCGCTGCGTGACCGCAAGCGTCGGGAGACCCGCGGGCGGCTGGAGCGGACGGCGCTGCGGCTGTTCGCCGAGCGCGGCTTCGACCGGGTGACCGTCGAGGACGTCTGCCGCGAGGCGCAGGTCGCCCCGGCGACCTTCTACCGGCACTTCCGCACCAAGGAGGAGGTCGTCTTCGCCTACGAGACGGGCTTTGAGGTGGCCCTGGACGCCGCCGTCGCGTCCGTGCGCGGGCAGGCCGCGGGTCCCGGGCAGCTGCTGGCGGTCCTGCAGGGCTTCGCCGACCACCTGCAGTCGCAGCTGCCGTCGCTGGCGCTGCGCGACCGCATCGTCCTCGGCCACGAGGGCCTGATGCGTCACACGCTGGCCGTCCAGCGCGACGTCGAGACCCGGCTCGCGCAGGGCCTGGCGGGGCTGCGGGGTCTGGCCGAGCCCGACGACACCGCGCTCGCCGAGGCGGCCGTCGGCCTGGTGGTGCTCCGCCTGGCGGTGCGGTCGTGGCGGAGCGGGTGCGGCGACCACCTGCCCACGGCCACCGGGACGGCGTTCGCGCTGGTGCGCCGGGTGCTGGCGGACACGGTCTGCGGCGATGCGGAGTGCGGCGACGGCTGGTGACCCGCGGGTCAGCCGCCGCCCGGCCCGGCCGCCGGCTGCGGGACGCGGGCCAGCGCGTCGCGCAGCGCCGCCCGCGAGGAGATGCCGAGCTTGGGGAAGACCCGGTAGAGGTGCGCGCTCACCGTCCGCGGGGACAGGTAGAGCTGCGCGCCGATCTGCTTGTTGGTCAGGCCCGACGCCGCCAGCAGCGAGATCTCGTGCTCCTGGGGGGTGAGCTCCACCGGGGCGGTCCGGCCCGCCGGCGACCGGGACACCCCCGTCGCACGCAGCTCGTGCTCGGCCCGGGCGGCCCACGGACGGGCGCCGAGCCGAGTGAACGCCTCCTGCGCGGCGGCCAGGTGCAGCCGGGCGGCGCCGGTCGCCCGCTCCCGGCGCAGGTGCTCGCCGTAGGCCAGCCGCACGCGGGCGTGCTCGAAGGGGTGCGCGTCGGCACCGGGCACCGCGAGCGCCTCCTCGAAGGACGCAGCGGCGCGGTCGGCCGGGGCGGCGAGAGCGTCCGACCCGGCCGCCAGCAGGGCCAGCCGCGGGCGCAGCGGGACGACCTCGAGCTCCCGCAGCGCCGCCACGTGCGCGGTGGCCTCGTCGCGCCGGCCGGTGCGGACGGCGGCCTCGACCAGCTCCAGCGGCATCCACAGGGCCACCGGGACGTGCGGCGCCACCACGCCCGGCGGGCTGACGGTCGCGGCCTGCCGGTACGCCTCCTCGACGTCGCCCTCGCCGAGGGCCGCCAGGGCGCGGGCGCGGTGGGCCAGGTGCTCCACCGCGCGCACCCCGCGGGGCCCGGCCCAGGCCACGACCTGCCCGGCCAGCGTGCGGGCCGTCGCGCCGTCGCCCTCGGCCGCCGCCAGCAGGGCCAGGCAGCAGGTGGCGGGCAGGCTCAGCAGCCGGTAGCCCAGGGTCTCGCCGAGCGCGACGGCCTCCTCGGCCGTCCGCCGGGCCTCCTCCCACCGTCCCGCGCCGTAGGCGTCCTGGCACAGCAGGACCAGTGCGTTGACCGCGGAGGCGACCGCGCCGCCCTCGCGCCCGTCCCACACCACCCGCCACAGCGCCTGCCGGCAGTCCTCGAGCCGGTCGAGGTAGAAGCCGGCCACCGCGATCCGCACGATCTGCGCGGGGTCCTGCTCCGCGTCGATGCCGGCGAGGACCTCGTCGAGCCGCGCCAGGTCCGCGGCGGTGGCCCGGGCGGGGGCGCCGAAGGTGGACCGGGACACCGACAGGACCGGGCCGAGCCGGTGCTCCAACCGGGCGGCCACCGCGTCGAGGGCCTGCCACCGCTCGGGCCGGCCGCTGAAGTGGCAGACGACCAGCAGGCTGTACAGCGCCTCGTGCAGGTCACCGCCGCCGGCCGGACCCCGCAGGGCGGCGTCGATGGCGCGGACCAGCCCGCGGTGGGCGCTGTCGACGTCGCCGTTGCCGATGGAGAGGTGGTAGGCCGCGGCCGTCGCCGTCTGCAGCGTCGCCCCGCCGTCGGGGTCGGCCTGCCGGGCCCGCAGCAGCAGGTGCGGGACGTCGCGCAGCTCGCCGGCCACGTCCGCGCCCAGGTAGGCGGCGCGGGCCAGCCGGCGGGCCCGGTCGGGGCCACGCGGGCTGAGGTCGGCGGCCCGCAGCAGCGCGGTCACCGCCCGCGCGCCGTGGCCGGAGCGCAGGGCGCGGTGCGCGGCCTCGTCGAGCAGGTCCGCCGCCTGGCCGTCCGAGCCGACGGCCGCCTCGGCCAGGTGCCAGGCCCGGCGGTCGGGCTGGTCGGTGAGGACCTCGGCGAGCGCGAGGTGGGCGCGGTGGCGCTCGGCGGTGGTCGCGAGCCCGACCGCCGCGGAGGCGACCAGCGGGTGCCGCAGGGAGACCCGCTGGGTGTCGACGTCGACGTGCAGCAGCCGCGCCTGCTCGGCCGGCGCCAGGACGTCGAGCCAGTCCTCGCCGGGGGACGCCGCGCCGAGGACCCCGAGGTCGCCGGTCCCGTCGAGGGCGGCGAGCAGCAGCAGGCGCCGGGTGGCCGGCGGCAGGTCGCCCACCCGGTCGGCGAACAGCGCCCGCAGCCGGGAGCCGAGCGGGAGGAAGGAGGGCAGCGCGTCGAGGCCCGCCCGTTGCCGGTGGCTGAGCGCGGCCGGCAGCTCGAGGAGGGCGAGGGGGTTGCCCTGCGCGGCGGCCACGACCCGCCGGCGGACCCGGGGGGCGGTGCCCGGGTGCCGGCCGGTCACCAGCTCCTCGGCCGGCCCGTCCGCGAGCGGCCGGACCCGGTGCCCGGGCAGGCCCGACAGCGGGGACGGGAGGTCACCGTCCGGCCGGGAGGCGGCGAGCAGGCCGATGCGGGCGCCGGGCAGCCGGCGGGCCACGAACCCCAGCACCCGGGCGCTGTCCCCGTCGAGCCACTGCAGGTCGTCGACCACCACCAGCACCGGCCCGCCGGCGGCGACCGCGCGCAGCAGGGTGAGGACAGCGGTGGAGACCACCAGGCGGTCGGCGCCCGGGCCGGCCCGGTAGCCGAGACTGGTGGCGAGGGCGTCGCGGTGCAGCTCGGACAGGGCGGTGCCCTCGTCGAGCACCGGCACCAGGAGCTGGCTGAGGCCGGCGAAGCCCACCTCCGCCTCGGACTCCGCGCCCGCCGCGGACAGCACCCGGGTCCCGGAGGCGGCGGCGGCCCGCGCGGCGCCGTCGAGCAGGGCGGTCTTGCCGACGCCGGGGTCACCGGTGAGCACCAGGGCGGCACCCGACCGGGCCGCCCGCTCCCGGAACGAGGCCAGCAGGGCGACCTCCCCGGACCGGCCGACCAGTCCGCCGGCCGGGGATCCCGAGTCGCCGTCCTCCACCGTGTCCCCCTCGTGTCGGAGCCGCCGACCCCACCTGGTGGAGGGGCCGACCGGCTCGCTGGGTCCCGTGGCGGCGAGAGGGTCTCTCGTCAGTTGCACGCGCGACAACCGCCTCGCGCCCCCGGGAGGCCCCGCCCCACGACACGCCCGTGGACCTCCGTCGCCGCGACGGGGCGTGCGCGCTCAGTCAGATGACCGATGCAGGACGGCTATGCCGGACCGGATGCTCGCGCCGACCACGGCGCGAGCGGGAGGAGGCCGGCATGACCGGCAGCTACGGCACCGACGGGGTCTACGACCCCGACGGCACCGACCCGGAGCAGGACTCCGGCGTCCTCGACGCCAGGGACACCCTGGAGGACCTCGACGGCGTCGAGGACGTCCTGGACACCGGGTGGTCCCCGGCCGAGCGGCCGTGGGGGGTCGACGAGTGGGGGACGACCGAGCGGGAGGAGTCGGCCGGGGAGGGCCTGAGCGGCCGGCTGGCCCGCGAGCTGCCCGACACCGACCGCCTGGAGTCCGGGCGCGTCGAGGGCGACGGCCTCGGCGACACCACCGACACCGACGGGGAGCTCCTCGACGACGAGGTGGGCGAGCGGCGGGCCGGCCGGCTGGTCGAGGACGACGGCGAGTGGGACGACGAGGAGCCCGAGCTGTACGCCGTCGACGCCGGCATCGACTCGGCCGCCGCCTCCGCGGAGGAGGCGGCCGTGCACGTCGTCCCCGACCGGGACGACCGGTCCTGACCGGGCATGGACACCACCGCGCCCGCCCCCGTCGCCGGACCCGCGGTCGAGGGCTGGCCGGCCCTGCCCGTCGCCGCCTGGCAGGACACCCGCGACACCCTCCACCTGTGGACGCAGGTCGTGGGCAAGGTCCGGCTGGCCCTCGCGCCGGCGGTCAACCACTGGTGGCAGGTGCCTCTCTACGTGACCGCCCGCGGCCTGACCACCTCGCTGGTGCCGCACCCCGGCGGGCTGGGGCTGGAGGTGGTCCTCGACCTGACCGACCACCGGCTGCTGGTGCACACCACGAACGGGGCCACCCGCGCGATGGCGCTCGAGCCGCGCAGCGTGGCCGACTTCCACGCCGAGTTCCGGGCCCACCTGCGCGAGCTCGGCGTGGACGCGCCGATCGGCCGGACGCCGGTCGAGCTGCCCGAGGCGATCCCGTTCGACGAGGACCACGAGCACGCCAGCTACGACGCCGCCGCCGTCCACCGGTTCTGGACCTCGCTGGTGAGCGCGCACCGGGTGATGAGCGTCTTCCGCGGCCGCTGGCGCGGGAAGGCCAGCCCGGTGCACTTCTTCTGGGGCGCGTTCGACCTCGCCACGACCCGCTTCTCCGGCCGGGCCGCGCCGCGGCACCCCGGCGGCGTGCCGAACTGCCCGGACCGGGTCATGGTCGAGGCCTACAGCGAGGAGGTCTCCAGCTGCGGCTACTGGCCCGGCGGCGCCGCCGAGGGGGCGTTCTACGCCTACGCCTACCCCGAGCCCCCGGGGTACCGGGAGGCCGCCGTCGAGCCGGCTCCGGCGACCTATGACGCGGACCTCGGCGAGTGGCTGCTCCCCTACGCCGACGTCCGGGCCGCGGCCGACCCCGACGCGCACCTGCTGCGGTTCCTCACCTCGACCCACGACGCCGCGGCGGCCACCGGGCACTGGCCCGCGCCCGTCGGCGCCCCGGCGCAGCCCGAGGGGTGAGGCGGGGCCGATCCCCTTGTCGGGGCCGGGCGGGACGGCGGACCCTCGGTCGCGTTCTCCCCCGCCCGACGGAGGCCGCCATGTGCCGCACCGTGCCCCGCGTCCGGCCGCACCGGCCGGCCGGCCCGTCCGTCCCCGCCCCGGTGGTGCGGCGGCCCCGGGCCGCCGCCGGCCGCTGACCGGGAGCGCCGGGTCGTGGAGTCCCGCGAGACGCTCCCGGTGCCGGTCCCGGAACCGCGGGGGCAGGCCGACCGCCCCGCGGACCCCGGCGACCGGACCGGAGCCGGCGGTGCGCGGCACGGGCGGCGCCGGGTCCGCAGGCGGGCCCGCCGGCCCCCGTTCCGCTACACGCTGCCCGGCGCGGTGGGCGCCCTGGTCTTCCTCTGCCTGTCGCTCACCCCGTCGCTGCTGCCGCGGACGGGGCTGACCCAGGGCCTGATCAGCGGCATCACCGCCGCCTTCGGCTACGGCATCGGGGTCGCGGCCGCCGCCGCCTGGCGCGCCCTCGTCGACCGGGACGCGCGCCGCCCCCGCCCACGCTCGTGGCTGGTCCTGGCCGGGATGGGGCTCGTCTCGTTCGTCGTGGCCACCGTGTACGGCCGCTACTGGCAGGCCCGCATCCGGGAACTGATGGACGCGCCCGCGGACAGCGCCCTGTCGGTGGTCGTCGTGCCGGCGGTCGCCGGCGTGGTCTTCGTCGTGCTCGTCGCCCTCGCGCGGGCGGTCCGGCACGCCGGCACGTGGACCGCCCGCCTGCTCGACCGGTGGATCGGCGCCCGGGCCGCCCGGCTGCTCGGCTGGGCCGTCGTCCTGACCGGTGTGGTGCTCGTGCTCAACGGCGTCGTGGTCGACCGGCTGGTCGCGGCCGCCGACCGGGCCTTCTCCCTCCGCAACGACCGGACCGACGAGGGGGTGACCCGGCCCGGGACACCGGAGCGCTCGGGCGGGCCCGGGTCGCTGGTCAGCTGGGAGTCCCTCGGCCGGGAGGGCCGGACGTTCGTGGGGTCCGGGCCGTCGGCCGACGACGTCGCCGCGTTCACCGGGGCCCCGGCCGCCTCGCCGGTCCGCGCCTACGCCGGGCTCGACTCGGCCCCGACCGCCGAGCAGCGCGCCCGCCTCGCCGTCGACGACCTGGTCCGGGCCGGCGGGCTGGACCGCGCGGTCCTCCTCGTCGTCACCACGACCGGGTCGGGCTGGATCGACCCGGGCGCGGTGGACTCGCTCGAGTACCTGGCCGGCGGGGACACCGCCGCGGTGGCGATCCAGTACTCGTACTTGCCGTCGGTCCTGTCCTACCTGGTCGACAGCGACCGCGCCCGCGAGGCCGGCCGGGAGCTCTTCGACGCGGTGTACGAGCGGTGGTCGCGGCTGCCGCTGGAGGCCCGGCCGCGCCTGGTCGTGGCCGGCGAGAGCCTGGGGTCCTACGGCGCCGAGACGGCGTTCAGCGGGGAGTACGACCTGCGCAACCGGACCGGCGGGGCGGTCTTCGCCGGCCCGCCGGAGTTCAACCTCCTCTACCGGGAGTTCGTCGACGACCGGGACGAGGACTCCCCCGAGATCGAGCCGGAGTACCGGGACGGCCGCACGGTCCGCTTCACCGACGACCCCGCCAGGGAGGTCGCGCCCACCGGCGAGCCGTGGGACGGCTCCCGCGTGCTCTACCTGCTGCACCCGTCCGACCCCGTCGTGTGGTGGACCCCCGAGCTGCTCTACGCCCGCCCGAGCTGGCTGGAGGAGCACCGCGGCGACGACGTCGTCGACGCGGTGCGGTGGATCCCGTTCGTGACGTTCTGGCAGGTGACGGCCGACCTCCCGGGCGCCGGCAACGTGCCCGACGGGCACGGGCACGTCTACCGGACCCAGTACGTCGACGCGTGGGCGCGCGTGCTGCAGCCGCCGGGGTGGACCGCCGAGCGGGCCGAGCAGCTGCGCGAGCTCGTGGCGGCCGACCGGTGAGGCACCCGCCGCGCCGGCACTGGCGCCGTACCGCCGCCGTCACGTCGCTCGCCGCGGCGGTCTGGGTGCTGCTGCTGCTCGTCCAGGCGGCGGTGGACGACTTCCCGCGGGGGGTGCTCCTGCTCGGCTGCGGTGCGCTGGTCGCCGCGGGCGCGTGGGAGGGGGTGCTCCGCCGCGGCTGGGGGCGGGTCGCCGGCCTCGCCGTCGCCGGCGCCGCCCTGGCCGGCGGCGCCCTGCTGCTGGCCGACGAGGGCTACCGGAGCACCCTGCTGCTGCTCGCGCTCGGCACCGTCGTCTGGCACGGGGCGGCCCGCTCGGCCTTCCGGCCCGCCGTCGCCCTGCCGCCCGCCGAGCGCCCGCGGCAGCCGGTCGTCGTGGTCAACCCCCGGTCGGGGGACGGCCGGGCGGCGCGGACCGGCCTGGCCGACGCCGCCCGGGAACGGGGCATCACGGTGCTCGAGCTGGGGCCGGGTGAGGACCTCACGGCCCTGGTCCGGAGCGCGGTCGACGCGGGTGCCGACGCCGTGGGCATGGCCGGCGGTGACGGCTCGCAGGCGGTGGTGGCCGCGCTCGCCGCCGATGCCGACCTGCCCTACGCGTGCATCCCGGCGGGGACGCGCAACCACTTCGCCGTCGACCTCGGCGTGGACCGGTCCGACGTCGTGGGCGCGCTCGACGCCCTCGTCGACGGCGACGAGCGGGTGGTCGACCTCGCCGAGGTCAACGGCCGGGTCTTCGTCAACAACGTCTCGCTGGGGGTGTACGCGGAGGCGGTGCAGAGCCACGGCTACCGGGCGGCGAAGGTGCGGACCCTGCTCGGCACCATGCCCCGCTCGCTGGGCGTGGACGGCGGGTCGGCGGACCTGACCTGGCCCACCCCCGGCGGCCGCACCATGCGCGGCGCGGCGGTCATCCTGGTCGGCAACAACCAGTACCGGCTGGGCGGCGCCGCCGGCGCGGGCACCCGGCCGGCGGTCGACCAGGGCGTCCTCGGGGTGACGGTGGTCGACCCGCCCGTCCGCCGGGCAGGGCCGCGGCGGCGCCCCCTGCGGCAGTGGTCGACCCCCGAGTTCCGCGTCGAGGCGACGCTGCCGGTGCCGGTGGGCATCGACGGGGAGGCCGCCGTGCTCGAGCCGCCCCTGGTCTTCCGGTCGCGGCCGGCTGCCCTCCGGGTGCGCATCGCCGGCCACCACCCCGGTGCCTCCCCGTCGGCGATCGAGCCGGTGGGTGCGCTGCCGGCGCTCCGGGCCCTCGCCCGCATCGCCGCCGGGCGGGACCCCCGGCAGCTGCCGCCCCGGGTGCCGTCGGCGGCACGGCAACCGGCCCGCTGACGAGGCTCGTCCCGGGGGTCCGTCGTCCGCGGCGTCCCGGGTCGACGGGCACCTGCCAATCGGCCGCGGAGACGGATCTGCCTGGCTTCTGCCTCGAGCCCGTCCACGGCCCGCGGCAGTCGCGGCGCCGTGCCCTCTCGTGAGCACGGCTCGGTCGGCGGTGTGGAGCCCCGTCCGGACCGAGCGTTACTCGCTCCTCGGGCCGCTGACCTGCTCTTTTCCACCCGTTCCTCTTGCGCCATCCCGTCCTCGAACATATGATCGATCCCGTGACGGGAGTCCTGGCGGTCGACGAGCCCCTGGTGGGGTGGGCGTCGGGGCCGCTGGGGGCGGTGCAGGCCGCCGACCGGGAGATCGCCCGGCAGACCGCGCTGCGGGCCCGGGCGGTGGCCGCGTTCGCCGCCGCGCGGCCGTCGTCGGCCGACCGGCCGCCGGGCTCGCCGGGGGCGATGTCGGCCGAGCGGTGGGCGGCGCGGGCTGAGGTACTGCGGCCGGTGAGCGAGTGGGCCACCGACGAGCTGGCGGTCGCGCTGTCGGTGTCGGCCCAGGCCGCGCAGCTGCTGCTGGAGCGGTCGCTGACCCTGGTGCACCGGCTGCCGCTGACCCTCGCCGCACTCGAATCGGCGGCGCTGCACGTGGGGCACCTGGGGCCGCTGATCGACAAGGTCGCCCCGATCACCGACGACACCCTCCGCGCGGCGATCGAGGCCGACCTGCTGGCGTGGGCCGCTGGGCGGCACACCACCCCGGGGCAGCTGGGCGACAAGGCCCGCCGGGAGCTGCTCACGCGCACCGCCCGCGCCGCCGCCGATGACCTGCTGCGCGCGGTGCGGAAGCGCGGGGTGTCGGCCGGTCCGGACCGGGTCGAGGGGATGAGCGTGGTCTCGGCGCTGCTGACCACCCCGGAGGCGGCCGCGCTGCTCGCCGCGCTGGGTGCCTGTGCCGACGCGCTGCCCGCCGACGGCCGCAGCCGGGGCAGAAGATGGCCGACTGCCTGCTGGACCTGGTGCTCCGCCCCGGCGAGTCCGGGCTGCCGCCGGTGCAGGTGACCCTGACCGTGGTCGCGCCGGTCGGGGCGCTGCTGGGCGGGGACCAGCCGTGCGAGGTCGACGGGCAGGTGGTGCCCGCCGAGCTGGTCCGGGCGCTGCTGGCCGCCCTCACCGGCCAGCGGGCCGACGCCAGTGACACCGACACCGCCGCGGCCGACACCACCGCGGCCGATGGCGAGGCGACCGACACCACCGCGGCCGACGCCGAGTCCGCCCAGGCTGCGTCGGAGGGCGCCGAGGCGAGCAACCCGGAGGCGGCCTCCGGCGGGGGTGACTTCCTGGGCTGGGAGGCGCGACAGCAGGCCGAGCTGGAGGCCTGGTGGGCCCAGATGGAACGCCGCGTGCTGGCCGGCGAGTTCGATCCCGATCCCGACGACACGGTGCCCGACGCCGTCCTGCTCCGGTGGCTCGACCAGGACGGCCCACCGCCTGAGGAGTCACCGCCCGACCAGGCACCGCCGCCGGATGCACCGGCCGACAAGCGGCCCTCCGCCCACCGCGGTGATCCCGGCGATGGCTGGTGGGCGCGCGCCGACCGCGCCGTCGACCACGCGAGCACCGCACTGCTCGGGCTCGAGCGCGCCCTCGGCCACGCCCGCCGCACGGTGGCCACCGCGCAACGCGCCGACGACGCCGACGAGGCGGCCTGGGCGGCCGGTCCCGCCGGCCGGGTCACCGCCGCAAGCGACGTCCTCACCCAGCTGGCTGCGGCCACCGACACCGCCCGCGCCGACCTCGCCGCCCTGCTCGCCGCCACCGCCGGGGGCGGGCTGACCGACCGGCCCCGGATCGCGCTCACCGACGCGGCCGGCGGTGCGCTGCTGGCCCTCACCGACCTGCCCGCCCTGCACCGCGCCGCCCGCACCGGCACCGGGCTCGGCGCCCCTGCCGCCGCCGCCGGCTACCGGCCGAGCGTCGCGCTGGACCGGCACGTCCGC